>JBEKLX010000001.1:0-69370 GCA_050008795.1 Verrucomicrobiia bacterium
TCGCGGGTCACTGGGATTGCGGTTCTCAAACTCCATGATACGCAACAGCCCGGCAATCTCGCTCTTGTCGGTATTTTCGGCTAGTTTGAGCGCTGTATTGTTGCAGTCGTAGTCTGCCTGCGCGAACACATTGGCGCCACGCGCAATCAGGAGTTTGACGACATCCGCTTCGCCATTTTCCACGGCATACATCAACGGCGTCTTGCCGTGGCCGCCTCCGTTGTTGATGTCCGCACCATGAGCGAGCAGGAATTCGACAAGTTTTACATCGCCTCGCGAGATGGCTGTAATGAGAGGCCACCCCGGATACCCATCGGGCCTGCCGACATGAATGTTAATCTCCGCTCCGTGCTTTAGCAGAACCTTCATGTTTTCAAGTTTTTCGCCCAGTGCCGCCCACCCGGCCGCCGTGTCGCCATGCTCGATCGTTTGGTTCACGTGAGCGCCTTTGGAAATGAGTTCGTTCAGAAACTCCGTCGGCATGCTAGCCGCCGCATACATGAGAGGTGTGGGTCCGGGTGTGGTTTCGTTGTAGATTCTCGCCTCGTTTACATTCGCCCCGGCGGCGAGAAGTTGACGGGCAATTCCCACATTGTCCCGACATGCAAAGAGCAGCGGCGTCCAATCTCCGTTTATCCGTGTGTTCGGGTCAGCACCGTGGGCAAGCAATTCCTTCACGACAGCGTCGTGGTTCTTCTGGGCGGCCAAGCAGAGCGCGTCACCAAGTTCTGTCTTGCTTGGGTGATTTGTTCCATGCTCCATTAGCAACGACCTGACGGCGGCAAGATCACCAGTGGCGGCTGCGTAGGACAGATTAGTGTGCTCCTTACCCCCAGCTTGTTTTAGGATTTTTACCGCCTCATCCTTTTCTGCGGACTTGGCAAGCATTAGAGCGGTCCAACCTTGGTTGTCGGTTTTGTTTACGTCCGCATGGGATTGGATCAAAAACTGGAGTGCCGCGATTTGTTGCGAAAACACAGCTGCCCACATCAGCGGTGTTTCACCCTCGGTGGCGGTCGGCGCGTCGATGTCCGCCCCGGCTTCCAACAAGGTCTTGACCATGTTCGTGTCCGCATTTTGTCCAATTGCTGCGCTGTGTAGTGGTGTTGCGCCGTAGTTGTCGCGCATATTTACGGAACAGCCGTGTCTCAGCAAGCAGCGGACTGCGTCGGTGTTCCCCCCGATGACGGCGTGGTGAAGCGGCGTCCCAAAGAGGCGGGAATCTTGAGCTGACGGATCGGCCCCCGCAGCCAGCAGGAGTTCCATGATCTCGATCTTCCCTTCGCGCGCCGCGAAGTGCAGCGCGGTACGACCCACGTCATCCTTCAGGTTCACCTGCGCCTTCGCATTGAGAAGAATGCGTACGAGTGGTACATCTCCAGCCCATGCGGCCTCCATCAAGGCTGATGATCCGCTGCTGTTCGTGGCATTGACATCTGCCCCGGCTTTGAGCAGGGTCTGCACGATTTCTACTGCGCCGGTCGAAGCCGCGAGAATCAACGGTGTAGAAAAGTGCTCATTTCGCGCGTCCACCTTTGCACCATCATGGATCAACGCCTTGATCTCATCCAGATGGCCGTCGCGTGCAGCATCAATGAGGCGCTCATTCAACGTCTTCCCGGAAATCGAAGCTGTATGATGCGCGCCTGCTGCCGGTTCAACGTCAACAGCCAACGTGGGTGTTGTTCCCAGTGCTATTAACGAGATGGCGAGAGCAAATTCAGTCCTGAGAATCATAATGGCCTCCGGTGTTTTTGCCGCGGGCGATTAACCACTATCTGCAACCATAACGCAGACCATGAATATGGAACAATAGGGACAGCCGCTGCTCCAGTTTTCCTCTCGACTCCTTTCCCGCACACTTTTGGTTGGGGTTCCGAATCCACGCACGAGTGGATTTGTTAGGACTTAAAGATGTGACGTACGCACCAAACGAGCAACCAAACCAGACCAATGAAAAGTGGGATACCAACCATCATCGTCATGCACACTTTCCTTTTATCCGGTAGGACAGCCTTTATTATGTCCGGCAGGGCTGCCCGCTGTGACTCATGTCCGGGATGAATGTCCCACTTCCCCCGAAGATCATATCCGCAGTGAGGACAAATCAGATCAAACTGACCAAATTCGGTTTTACATTCCGGACACTTAATCGCCACCGACTGGTTTTCGGGCAGTACTCGCTTCAGGCCGATATGCTTGTGAACCACTCGAATTGCCGAACTGGTTATGGCCTTGATGATCATCGCATTCGCCTCTTCCTGCAGCAGCATCGCTGTAGGTTCTGGTCGGAGTGAAGAAACTCGCTGAGACCACGATAAGCATACGCTTCATTCGAGAATAATCTAATTGTTTCGCAAAGTATTCTTTATACCCGCGCTCTCGAAATCGGGGCTGTCGAATCCGTAGAGCGAGCGTTCAGTCCGCGACCTCGAAGATCTCCTCAATGGGTTTTTTGAACAGCCGCGCCACCTTGAAGGCCAACGGCAGGCTAGGATCATACCTTTCAGTCTCGATGGCGTTCACGGTTTGCCGCGAGACGCCAAGCTTTTCGGCTAAATCAGACTGCGACCATTCTTTGGCCGTCCGCAATTCGCGTAGTCGGTTTTTCATTGGTAGCGCCGGTTGAAAATGACGTGGCCGAGAAAGTAAAAACACATCACCAGCGTGATCGGAAACGAGCAGGTGCTGAAGTGCGAACTAAGATGCACTCTTGGCGCCTGGAAAATGGCAGCCTGAAAAACTCCCGCCGTTTCCAGGACGTGCCAGGCTGTAACGATAAAGAGAGTACATACGGTCGCAAAGAGACACGCTTCCAAGGCCACGCGGTGATGCAGTTCGTCCATACCGCGTATCCATCGCGATACACTCTGCACCCAAAGCAGAGCCGGCAAGAGCGGAGCCAATACAATAATGGACCGCAACGCAATGGGCCAATCTTGATAACGGTTGAGTAACGCGTCGCCCGCGAAGGATACGAGCATTGCTATAAATGCCCAGCCATTCACTTTCAGGTTGGCTTGAAACGAATACGATTTCCCGAAAAACAGTTCTTCGGGAAGATTTGGTTTGTTCATAGGATTATTCATATGAGGCAATGTAAAGCATCCTTGCCACATGTCAAGCGTGTTTTACATCTTTTTAGGAGATAAACCCGGCTTGTCCTCAAGAGGAAATTGGCTCCCCGGGTAGGGCTCGAACCTACAACCTAGTGATTAACAGTCACTCGCTCCACCATTGAGCTACCGGGGAACCGAGAATTGTCGCATGCCTATATACCGGCAATGCGTAGTTTCGTCAACTCCAGCCGCACTTGATCGGGGTTTTGATAGTGGATTCCATGCAGACCTGCTGCCCGCGCACCCTCGACATTAGTGGGGATATCGTCGATGAACACCGCGCGCTCGGCCCGCAACCCAAACCGTTGCAACGTCAGTTCGTAAATCCGCGGGTCAGGTTTCAGCAAGCCGACTTCATGGGAGAGCACCAGCCCTTCGACTTCACGCACGATGGGGAACCTGCCAAAAACGTAATCCATGTGGATCGCGTTGGTGTTCGATAGAATTAGACGCGTCACCTGCCTTTTGAGCCGACGCGCCAGCACAATCATCGGCTCGATCGGCTCGAAAATGTCCGACCAGATATGTGCGAATTCGGCAAAATCGCCATCGAACCCGGTGTCCTGCCGCACGATCTCGAAGAACCGTTGCGACGACAACTCGCCGCGCGCCAACTGGTTCACGGACGGCGTGAGCATCACGTAATTCTCCAGCTCACGCCGGGTCTTGCCCGTGCGCGCCGCCATCCGGTCCAACGCGCGCGTCTCGTCCACCGCGATCAGCACGTTGCCCAAATCGAAGATGACCGTTTCGATCACCGGCTGTGGCACTGGCGTCACCGCAATCTCCGCAACTCGCCGGGCTTCACAATCCCCTGCTCCGTTATGATGCCGGTGATGAATTTGGCGGGCGTCACGTCGAAACCCGGGTTCGCCGCTCGCGCGCCGCGCGGCGCGAGGCGGATGCCGCTCATGAACCGCACTTCGTCCTCGTCCCGTTCTTCGATGGGGATATTCGCGCCCATCGGGCATTTCCAGTCGATTGTTGAACTCGGCGCGGCCACGTAAAATGGAATCCCGTTCTCATGGGCGAGCACCGCTTTTTGGTACGTGCCAATCTTGTTCGCGGTGTCTCCGTTGGCTGCGATGCGGTCGGCGCCGACGATGCACAAATCCACCTCGCCGCGTTGCATGTAGAACCCGCCGGCGTTATCGGTGATGATTTTGTGAGGCACGCCTTCGTTCAACAATTCCCAACTCGTGAGATTCGTCCCCTGATTGCGCGGGCGAGTCTCGTCCACCCAAACAAACACCTTGCGGCCTTTGCGATGCGCCAGATAAATCGGCGCGGTCGCGCTTCCCCAGTCCACCAACGCCAGCCAGCCCGCGTTGCAATGCGTAAGCACTCGCGTGCCGTTCCGGATCAGCGGCAACCCGACCTCGCCAATGCGCCGCGACCGTTCGACATACTCATCGGCAATGCGTTCGGCCTCGGCCACCGCCGCGTGCCGGTCCCGTTCCGTGGCGATACCATGGACACGGTCAATCGCATGTTTAAGATCAACCGCGGTGGGACGCGTGTGCAGCAAACGTCGATAGGCCTGCTCTAAGTACCCGCTGAATCCGCGTGCCGGTGCTTCAATCACGGCCTGCGCCATGCCGTAAGCCGCCGTCGCGCCGATGGTGCCAGCACCGCGGACGATCATGGTCGCGATGGCGCGCGCCGTTTCACGATGGTTCTTCAAGCGAAGCAACTTGAACCGGTGCGGCAGCAGCGTCTGATTAATGACCACGACATCGCGGTGACCTGCGTGGCCATAGCCAGTTTTGCGGGGCGACGGCCCGTTCATCCATACTGCGCGATAATCTTTGCCGTGAACTTTCATCAGAGTTTGCGCCGCCCTTCGAGGGCGCGGGACAACGTGACTACGTCAGCCGACTCCAAAGCGCTGCCGGCGGGCAATCCGAGTCCGATCCGGCTGACGTTCACACCAAGCGGCTTGAGTTGCTCTGACAGATAATGCGCCGTGGCTTCGCTCTCCACGTCGGCGCCCATCGCGAGAATTACTTCGGTCGGCTTCTCGCGTCGGACACGTTCCAGCAGCGCGGCGATGCGCAGTTTTTCCGGGCCGATATCGTTCAGTGGCGAGATGCGCCCCATCAATGCGTGATAGACGCCGCAGAACGAGCCGGTGCGTTCCACTGAGAGAATGTCGTTTGGACCTTCCACTACACAGATTACTTTCGGGTCGCGTCGGGCGCCGGCACAGATTTCACATGGATCCTGCTCGGTATAATTGCCGCACCGTGAGCAGTTGTGAATCTTCGATTTGGTTTCCAGAATCGACTGCGCCAACTGTTTGCTGGCGTCAGCCTCGGTCTTCAATAGATGCAGCGCGATGCGCTCGGCCCCGCGTTTGCCGATTCCGGGCAGCCGCGAGAGTTGCGTGATGAGATTCTGGACTGGTTTCGGATACTCCATAACAGTTTACACCGACACATTCACCCCGAAAGCCTCGTAAGATAAGGCAGGCTTCCGGTACAAGAAGCCGGCTTACATTCCGAGGCCGGGGATGTTCATGCCAGCCGTGATTTTGCCCATTTCCGTTTCCTGCGTCTTCTTGGCGGTATGAAGAGCGTTGGTCACGGCGCCGAGCACCAGGTCCTCCAACATTTCCACGTCTTTCGGATCGACCACCTTGGGATCGATCTTGATCGAGACGACAGAGCCATCGCACTTAGCGACGGCCTTGACCGCGCCGCCACCGGCGCTGCCTTCGACTTCACGCCGTGTCAACTCCTCCTGAATGCGCTGCATATCTTCCTGCATCTTCTGCGCTTGCTTTAGTAATTTGCCCAAACCTGCCATGTAATCCTTCACGCAATGGACAGGCGGCCTGCCTTCGCCAAGGCTTCGGCGGGCGGGGACGCCTATCCTACTATCTTCTTACTTCGACGATTGTGCCTTTGAAAATCTCCAGCGCTTTCTTGATCAACGGATCATTGCGAAACTCGTCGAGGTTTTTGCCTGCTCCCGCAGTCGCGGGGTTATCTACCGCAGGCGCACCGTGCGCTTTTGGCACCGGCGCGGGTGGCGTGGATGATGGTTCGGTCGCCTCATCGGTCACATCGAACCTCAACGACACGTTCATGCGTAATTTCTCACCGAGCTTGCCTTGGAGCAGTTCGCGATTGCGCACGGTGTCCACGAACTCGCGCCGTTCGGCAAATTCAGGATCGAATCCGATCACGACCACGTTACCTTGCAGACGCAACGGTCTGGTACCGACAAGATAGCTCTTTGCCAACGGCGTAACCTTGCCGAGATGTTCCACCGCATATTCCCAGGCTTCGGAGAGTGAAACCGACGTTGTAGAGGCCGTCGTCTCGGCGGCAGGGATTGGCCGGGCTCGCGACAGCGCAGGGCTAGGCGCCCCGACACCCGTGTCGGGGCTCCCACGAGACGAAAAAAGTTCGCTTTTCAACTCGTTTAATTTCCTCAGCAATGCGTCGAGGCTGACCGTTTCGCGCGCTTTGATGGCTGTAACGACCGCAATCTCGAACAGGATCCGTTTCGAGAGCGCATACCGCAGTTTACCTTCCGCCGCGGCCAGCGCGTCAATGATCCGCAACACGATATCGGAATCAATCCGCTGCGCTTGTGCCTTGAGCAAATCCAGCTCGGTTTCGGGGAGTTCGACGCATATGTCTGTCGGGGCGAGCGTGACCACGAGCAGATTGCGAAAATGATCGAGCAGTTCGGCCAACAGCCGCTGCAAATCTTTGCCGGCCTCGTCGAGTTCCTTGAGCACTTTAAGCGCCACATTTATTTCCCCGTTGATAATCGCATCGGTCAGCGTCGCCAGTTGTTTGTGGGCGACGAGACCAAACACGCCGAGCACGTCTTTTTCGGCAATCTCGTCACCGCAAAAAGCGATCAATTGATCGAGCGCGCTTTCAGCGTCGCGAAGTCCGCCTTCGGCGCCGCGGGCAATAGCCAACAGCGCCGCGTCGTCGATCTTCACCTTCTCGTCCCTGGCAATTTCCTGAAGCCGTTTGACAATGAGATTCGCAGGTATGCGGCGCAGATCAAACCGTTGACAACGAGAGAGAATTGTCGGCAGCACCTTCTGCGGCTCGGTCGTGGCGAACAGGAACTTCACGTGCGCCGGCGGTTCTTCCAATGTTTTCAGGAGGGCATTGAACGCTGCCGCGCTCAGCATGTGGACTTCGTCGATGATGTAGATTTTGAACTTACCGCGCGCGGGGGCGTACCGCACCGTGTCGCGCAATTCGCGCACTTGTTCGACGCCGTTGTTGCTCGCGCCATCGATCTCCAACACATCAAGGGAGCGGCCTTCGGCGATTTCCTTGCAGTTGTCACACTTGTCGCACGGCGTGGCGGTCGGGCCTTTCACGCAGTTCAATGCCTTGGCGAAAATACGCGCAATTGACGTCTTGCCAGTACCGCGCGGGCCGACAAACAGATAGGCGTGGGCGAGCCGCTGTTGGTCGATGGCGTTCTTCAGGGTCGTCGCCACGTGTTCCTGGCCCACGACTTCATCGAACTGCTGTGGCCGCCATTTGCGCGCCAGAACTTGATATTGTTGCTGTGCCATAAGTCTGCAACTGTGACCGGTGACTGGTTGATTTGATCTCCAATCACCAATTACCGATCACCGAAAAAACGGTCGTGCACCCCGCTTCGACCAACTACGTCGGTTTACCCATCGCGGTTGAAGCTCCAGTCAGGCGACCCGACGGCACATGGAACATCGAGCTTACCGTTGCTGTCTTCCGACTCTGGCGGGGTTCACAGGCAACCATTGCATCGGACCCGGCCTTCAACGCCGCGCCGCGAAGTGCGCCCCCACGTCGCCGCCTGCACGGGGAATTCAGCCCAGCTGGAGCGGGTTGCTGGCCTGCCCCGAATCGCTTCGGGGCAGAGGGAACCGCTACCTCCCCGCCTAGCACGACCAAATTGGACTCGACCCGCCGTTGCGGCGGCGGCCCGAATCATATTCAAAAAACTGGAGCCAACGGTCGGAATCGAACCGACGACCTGCGGTTTACGAAACCGCTGCTCTACCAGCTGAGCTACGTTGGCCGCAAAACAACTCGCGATACACCTTATAAGCGAACGCCTCACGCCGGTCAAGGTTCGCGTCAAACACCCGCAGAGATGGAACGGTCGAACGAGGTTCTTTCCCCTGCGCGGATGGAAGTTGCAAAGTTCCTGCGGTCTTGGCAAGTTTGACGCGAAGTTTCCATGAAGATCGACAATGTTGATTTGCGGTCGCTGCTTGTCAGTTGGCCATACGATCCGGATAACGCCGTGCGCGTCGCGCGCGGCGCGGATGGCCGGCCGATCATGCAGGTCCGCACGCCGCTCGGCATTGAGCAGTATGAATTGGATGGTCGGCCCGATGGCCGGCATCCGCACGATATGGAATCGGTGCTGGATTTCCAGTATGCCCGTCTTGCCGCGATGCGAGCCCCGAAAAGCGTTTCGGGGCAGGACGGAGACCTGAAGACATCCTTTCGGCTCAGCGCCGATGATTGCGCCGAACTGTTCGAGGAAAGCGTGCTGTATTACTACCGTTACCTGCACCTATTCCAAATTCAGGACTGGGCGCGCACAGTCCGCGACACGAAGCGCAATCTGGAACTGTTCGAGTTCGTTCGCCGGTATGCGCGGCGGAAGGAAGACCGTCTGCACCTAGAACAATGGCGCCCATACGTCCTTCGTATGAACGCCGTGGCGCGCGCCATGTTGGAACTGGAAGCTCGCGCCCACAACCGCGCCCTGGCGATCCTCCGCGAGACCATAGCGCAGATCGAGGCATTGCCGGAACTGGACAATCAAACGCACGAAATCGAGCGCGAACGGTCACTGGAAGCGCTCCGTGAGACGGCGGCGAATATCGAGAAGAACCGGCCGTTGAGCGAGCGGGAACAACTCGAACGCGAGTTGAGCAAGGCGGTTGAAACGGAAAAGTTCGAGCGCGCAGCCGAGTTGCGCGACCGCATCCGGGTCATGGACGACCACGGGAAGTTGTCATAAGAACCGCAAGTCACAGAAAGGAAAACCGATGGACGCTCTGGAAGCCTTGAAAACGCGCCGTAGTGTGCGCGCGTACAAATCGGAACCTGTCCCTGCGGCCATCGTGGAAGACATCGTGGACTGCGCGCGGCTTGCCACCACGGCGCGCAACGTCCAGCCGTGGGAATTCGTCGTTATCACGAAGGCGGAGATACGACGCGCGATTGCAGATATCATCGACACCGGACGATTCATAGCCAACGCGCCGGTGTGCGTCGTTGTATTCTGCCGCGACACCAAGTACTACCTCGAGGACGGCAGCGCGGCGATCGAGAATATATTACTGGCCGCGCGAGCGCACGAACTCGGTTCCTGCTGGGTCGCGGGCGACAAGAAACCATACGCGCCACAAATCGCCAGCCTGCTCGGCGTGCCGGCCGAGTTCAAGCTCATCGGTCTGGTCGCCATCGGGCACGCGGCAGAGTCCCCATCGATGCCGCCCAAGCGTTCCCTGGCCGAAGTTCTTCACCGCGAGAAGTTCTAGCCTGGATATTTCACGCCTGTCAGAAGGTAGTCGTGAAATATCCACCTCGGGAGCGCCGTGCGTGGGGGCACGGCGCTCCCGATGCCGACACACTCCGTGTGTCGGGGCTGCCCCGACAATTCGGTAGCTTCTGCCGAATTGTCGGTCCTGCGGACACATATTTCACACGGGCGTGTGAAATATGCGGGCTAGCCCGCATGTCATAGCGCAAGATTTGCGTTGATTTTGCCGGTCGTTTTCAGCAGAGGTATTGCCCGTGAAGCGAGCGATATTTTGGTTGGGCGTCGCGTGGTGCGGTATCGTGGGTCCCACGACGTATCCACAAGGGTCCGGTCCATTGGAGAGTTTGAAGCGGTTCAGCAGTTTTTCGCAAGTGGATCTCCGGCGGATGCTCGATGGCGAGATTCTTGCCGAACGCGGTCCGTTGATGGAGTTCCCCAATGGAATCACCGCTGAGACTTGTTTTGTCGTGCCGATTTCAGCGGAAGAAACCGCCAAACAACTGAAGACCTGGGATGCAACGCCGCACGAGGCCTTGAAGGTTCACGCTTTCCAGATGCTGCATAACCCATGCGAACCCGGCGACTTCCAGCGGCTGAGTTTCAAGTCCAACCAACATTCAATCCGATGGCTGCTGGAGAGGACAAAGGAGAGCACCCCCGACAAGTCGGAACTCAATCTCTCGCGCAGCGAGGCGCGGGAACTGGCGGGTTGCGTCGATAAGAACTTCGATCCGACCAGGATTGCCTCCTGCTGGTCCAAATTACTGTTTGCACGCGCGGCCTCCTTTCAGCGCCGGAGGCTCGCGGGCATTCTGCCATACGAAACCACAGGGGAAACTATACTACCCGTGATGCAACTGCGCGCGATGTTGGGGGAGCAGCTTCAGGTCGCTCATGAATTCCAGCCGATTCTGCAGCGGATCGGTCTGTTCGGCAGCACTAATGGCGCCGTGGCGCCTGTGCCATGCTATTATTGGACCATGTTCGATGCCGATCACCATGCCACAATCAGCCTCGGCGCTTTCTATGAACTCGCGGTGGACGATCATTTCCAGATGGTGGACGTGGAATATTACGTCAGCGGCAATTATTACACATCGGCGACGCTCTACGAAATCTGGCCGATCCGCATCGGCAACAAATCGGGATCGTTGGTGTGGCGCGACGATTTCTTTGCGGCACCCATGCTGAGGTTCACCAAAGGGACCGAACGTCTGGCGTATGGCGCAATCATGCTGCAGGAGATCAAGAAAGAGATTCGCTATTTCCAGGATGACATGAAGATTAAGCAATGAGCACATTCCAGCATGCTGTGAGGTTTTTGATGAAAAGTAACATTGGTTTGGTGTTGGCCATCGCGGGATTGTTGGCGCCGCTCACAGCGGTGGCAGCAGACAACCCGATGGCCATCTCGGAGGAACTTGACGCACAGTACATATACAGCGGCGGCGGCAGTACGCACGGCGCTGGGCCGCACGCCGGTTCCATAAGTGAACATAGTGCGGACGTCAAATATGTCTTCTCACCCCAAGTCACGAAGGACTTATTGTTGCGGTTTGGTTTTGAATGGCAGCGGTTTTCGTTCGACGTGCCTGGTCATATACCCGTGCCCGATACGCTACAGCAGGTCAGCGCGGTGATCGGTCTCGACTACCAGCTTGGCGATCAATGGCTCGTGCGCACCGAACTGGAGCCGGGGATGTACAGCGATTTCGAGGACTCGAACTTCCGTGGTTTCAACGCGCCACTCGTTTTGGGCGTCGCTTATCTGGCCAATGCCGATCTCCAATGGTTCTTTGGCTTGCGCGTGGATTTGCGGAGCCATAACCCGGTTCTCCCATCGCCGGGCGTCCGCTGGAAATTCGCCGATGAGTGGACGCTGAATCTGGTGTTCCCCAACCCACGGCTGGAATACGACGTGAACGACCGCTTCCAGGTTTATCTGGGGGCGAACGTCGAGTCGGGAACCTTCGTGGTAGGCGATCGTTTTGGCACCGACCATGGCGTGCCAAAGTTGGATCATGCCACTGTAGATTATATGGCCGTTCGTGTCGGCCCGGGCTGTTTGTGGAAAGTTCGGCCCAACCTGACCATGGAAGCTGGCGCCGGGTTTATGCTTCAACGGCGGTTCGATTTCTTTGACCAGGACATGACGATCCGCAATCACGATGCGCCCTATCTGCAAATCGCCTGTCACGCCCGGTTCTGAAAGCGCCCGCGCGTGAGCAAAGGCTGGACGCCGCCCGCCATGCTCGTTATAGTTTCCCGTGGACAGTAGCGCGGGTCAGGCATGCGAGGCCTGACCCGCGTTGCGCCTGTGGCTTTATGAGTAATTCTGGACACAACATCCTGGCGATCGTCGGACGGCCAAACGTCGGTAAAAGCACGCTGTTTAACCGCATTGTTGGCCGCCGCATTGCCATTGTGCACCACGAGGCCGGTGTCACACGCGACCGCATCAGCGCGACGGCCCACTGGCGCGACAAAACTTTCGAGGCGGTGGATACCGGCGGCATCGCGTTCATGGATGACGAAAAGACTGTTGACGCGCTGGCTGCGGCGACACAGCGTCAGGCCGAGGTGGCCATCGAAATGGCCAGCGCCATTGTATTGGTCGTGGACGTGGCCGAGGGTTTGACGCCTCTGGATCGGGAGATCGCGCGGAAGTTGCGCGTAAGTGGCAAACCCGTTTTTCTTGCAGTCAACAAGACCGACAACGCAGCTCGTATCGCCGGCGGCGCCGAGTTCTCGGCGCTGGGATTCGAACAAATGTTTTCAATCTCCGCTGCTCACGGTGGCGGCGTGCCGGAGTTGCTTGACGCTGTCGCCACCGGCTTCGTCGCATCAACGGCCATCGAGACCGCTCCGGCCCCGCGGATCGTCGTGGTCGGCCGCCCCAACGCAGGAAAATCCGCGCTCATCAACGCGATTATGAAGTCCGACCGCACGATCGTCAGCGAGATTCCGGGCACGACGCGTGATTCGGTGGATGTGCCTTTCATGTTGCGACAAGGCGATGCGGTGAAGCCGTACACGTTGGTGGACACGGCTGGGTTGCGGCACCGGAGCAAGATCCGATCGTCGGTGGACCAGTTCGGTCTGATGCGCGCCGAGCGCAGCATTCGCGAGTGTGATATCGCCGTGCTGGTGCTCGATGCTGTGGCTGGTGTGACGACACAAGATAAACGCATCGCGGGCCAGATCGCCGAGGCGAGACGCGGTTGCGTGATTCTCGTAAACAAATGGGATCTTGCCGCCGAACAGGAGCAGGCGACAACGGGTGAGAACGCGAAGGCCGCCAAGGACCGGCGAAGCAAACCAAAGTCGTTCCGCGAAGAATATCTGGAGGCATTGCGGCGCACGTTGTTTTTTGCGGACTGGGCGCCGGTATTGTTTGCGTCGGCCAAGACTGGTGCCGGGTTGAGCGAGTTGTTTGACCTGGTGGCCCGGGTCGAACAGGAGATGGCGCGGCGCATCGATACGCCGCAACTGAACAAGTTGCTCGAGCGAACGCTGGAAACGCATTCGCCCTCAATCGTGAACGGGAAACGGTTCAAGATTTATTATGCGTTTCAAAAAGCCACGCATCCGCCAACATTCACCCTGTTCGTCAACGACGCGAAGTGTCTGACGCAGCACTATGAGCGGTACCTGATTGCCCGAATCCGAGGGGCATGGGGCTTTGATGGCTGCCCTGTGGTCTTGGAATGTCGGCAACATCACAAAAATAATGTTACGGAAACGCAACAAAATCGAGTCAATCAGAAGAGACGATGATTTTTTGCTTGAAACACAACATATGGGGTCTTAGTCTCCACGCAGCACAATACAATGGGGGTTGGGGAATGCCGTTGAGCATGCGCAGCCTCCGTATTTACACAATTTTTTTTCGTACAACTTCGCTAGGAGGACAAGATGATCGGTTTGAAGCAGGGGGCGGGGGCAGTGTCGTCGGCCAAATCCAAAGTTACCCACCAAGGAGTCGCGTCTGAGATGCAGTCCGCTGGGAATCACGGGAAGACCTCGAAGCGCAATCCCTCTGTCGCGGGACATCATGCGCCCAACGGGTCGGCACGAAAAACCGGGCTGGTCGTATCGCGGGTCTTCAGCAAGGCGGGCGTCAGTCCGTTCGACGAGATCGAGTGGGGACGGCGGACAGCGGAGATCACCGATGACACAGGCAAAATAATTTTCCGACAGGAAGATGTGGAGGTCCCGAAAAGCTGGTCGGTTCTGGCCACCAACGTCGTCGTCTCGAAATATTTCTACGGTGAGATCGGCACGCCGGAGCGGGAGCAGAGCGCGCGGCAACTGATCCACCGTGTTACGCGCACGATTGCCGACTGGGGGAAATCGCAGGGTTATTTCGCCGGCAACAAGGATGCCGAGACCTTTTATAACGAGCTTACATGGCTCTGCATCAACCAGTATGGTTCGTTCAACTCGCCCGTATGGTTCAATTGCGGATTGCACCACCTGTACAACGTCGGCAATCACAGCGCTGCGGGCAACTATCATTTCGACCGCGTTTCCGGGACGATCAAACCTTCGAAGTCACAGTACGAATATCCGCAGTGCTCGGCCTGCTTCATCCAGTCGGTGGGCGACACCATGGAAGACATCATGGAACTGGCCCGTAGCGAGGCCATGTTGTTCAAGTACGGCAGCGGGACCGGCACAGATCTTTCCACGCTCCGCAGTTCGTGTGAAAAACTCAGCGGCGGCGGTCGGCCCAGCGGCCCGATGTCGTTCCTGAAGGTGTACGACGCGATCGCCAGCGTCGTCAAATCCGGCGGCAAAACACGCCGCGCAGCGAAGATGAACACCTTGAAAGTCTGGCATCCAGACATCAAGGAATTCATCGAAGCCAAAATCAACGAAGAGAAAAAGGCGTGGGCGCTGATCGAGCGGGGTTACTCCGGAAATTTCAACGGCAACGCGTATGGATCGGTGTTGTTCCAGAATGAGAACCTCAGCGTCCGCGTAACTGACGATTTCATGCGGGCGGTGCTCGACGACCGCGACTGGCAGACGCACTATGTAACCAACCCGAACAAGCCCGGCCCTACGTATAAGGCGCGTGCCCTGATGCGCAGCATCGCCGAGGGTACTTGGACGTGCGGCGACCCCGGCGTCCAGTACGAGGACACGATTCAACGCTGGCACACGTGTAAGAACACGGCGCCGATCAACTCCAGCAATCCGTGCAGCGAGTACATGTTCCTCGACAATAGCGCCTGCAATCTCGCATCGCTGAATCTGATGAAGTTTCTCCGCGACGATGGCACGCTCGACGTGGAACGTCTCAAGTCGGCTGTGGAGATTTTCGTGACGGCGCAGGAAATTCTCGTGGACAACTCCAGTTATCCGACGGAAACCATCGCGGCCAACAGCCACAAGTTCCGTCCGCTGGGACTTGGGTACGCCAACCTGGGTTCGCTCATAATGGCGCTGGGGTTGCCCTACGATGGCAATGAAGGTCGCGCGCTTGCGGGCGCTCTCACGGCGATCCTGCATCTGCACGCCTACACGCAATCGGCGCGCATGGCCGAGCGGCTCGGCACATTCGTTGGATTCGCGGCGAACCGCGAGCCGATGTTGCAAGTGGTCGAGATGCACCGTGACGCGGTCAAACGGATTGACCCGAGTTGCCCAGTCTATCTGCGCGAAGCGGCGCAACGCTGCGGGGATGCAGCGGTTGAACTGGGGCGGCGCTCCGGGTACCGCAACGCGCAAGTCACGGTCCTGGCGCCCACGGGCACCATTGCGTTCATGATGGATTGCGATACCACGGGTGTCGAACCAGACATCGCGCTGGTAAAATACAAACTGCTTGCCGGCGGCGGGATGTTGAAAATCGTTAATCGCACCGTTCCGATGGCCCTGAAGAAACTTGGCTACAATGAAAGTCAGATCACGGACATTGTGCGGTATATTGATAAGAACGACACCATCGAAGGCGCCCCGCACCTTAAGAACGAGCATTTGCCCGTGTTCGACTGTGCTTTTCGTCCCGCAAAAGGACAACGCAGCATTCATTACATGGCGCATCTGCGCATGATGGCCGCCACGCAACCATTACTCAGCGGCGCCATCTCGAAAACAGTGAATTTGCCGCAAGAGTCCACCGTCGAGGACGTGATGAACGTCTACATCGAGGGCTGGAAGCTGGGTTTGAAAGCCGTGGCCATCTATCGCGACGGTTCCAAACGGTCGCAGCCGCTTTCGACCTCCAAGAACAACGGCGAGTCGGCCGCCATGATCAGCGGCGCGGAGGCCGGGACATTGAAGGCGCGGCTGGCCGAACTGGAAGCCGAATTGGAAATCTTGCGCACGCGACTGGGCACGCCTAAGCGGCACCGATTACCCGACACACGCCATGCCGTGACGCACAAGTTCGACATCGCGGGCCACGAAGGTTACATCACCGTCGGTCTGTTCGAGAACGACCAACCCGGCGAACTGTTCATCACGATGGCAAAGGAAGGTTCGACCATAGGCGGCTTGATGGACACCATCGGCACGCTGGTCAGTCTTGCGCTGCAATACGGCGTACCGCTGGAAACGCTGGTCAACAAGTTCGCGCACCAGCGGTTTGAGCCGAGCGGGTTTACAAAGAATCCGGATATTCCGATCGCCAAGTCCATCTCCGACTACTTGTTCCGCTGGCTTGGTCATAGGTTCATCCCCGGTTACCGCGAGGCCAACACGTCGAACGTCGGTCAAACCGAACTGCCATTGAAGGAAGTGGCGGAACAGGAACGTAAAGCGGTCAATCGCCCTGTAAAAGAGCTGGAGCAAACGGGCGACCAGCCGCCGCACCCCCGCGAAGGCGGGGTTGCGGGCAATCCAGTTGATGAAGCTGCGACGCCGGTCCAAAAACTCAACCGGACCGTGCAGCATTTCATGCAGGACGCGCCCGCCTGCGACATCTGTGGCGCAATCACCGTCCGAAACGGCGCCTGCTACAAGTGCCTCAACTGCGGTAATTCTATGGGTTGCTCGTAGCCGGTGGACGGAAGTACTTCTTCACCCAGAGTAGGTAGCCGAACAGCGGCAGTGGACAGATCAACATCAACAGGAATAAGTTGCCGCCTTTGAAAAAACTGTACTGTTCGATCTGCGCGATCTGCTGTTCCGGATAGCCCATCAGCCGGTACATCTCGATCGGGTCCACCCGCGCAAATGTTATCAGCGAGGACGCCATCATCACCCCAACACCAATCAGGATGATCCACCAGCCGGCGGACTTGAGCCGGTACGCGGCCCACGCACAGTAACCCCACAGCGCAATCATCACCAGAATCAGCAAAGTCCCCGGTGCGCCGGTTAATAAGCGTCCGAAGAATGGCATCACGCTGTGGTACACCACCAGCATTGGCAGCATCGACACCGCGCTAAACCCGAGCAAGAGGCTCAGCGCGAGCACGGGCAACGGACAAGCATCGGTCCAGCGCACCACCGGGTCGCGCGCCTCGCATGTAGCCTTCACGTGCGGGCTACGGTAAAACAGCACCAGCATGCCCGGCAGCACCAAAAAGATCACGCTTATGAACCCCAGCGCAACGATCATCACCACGACCAGCGTCGTCTCCGGCAATTGGTGACCACCGGACGGCTGGTTGGCAAAAACCGACGGCAGGAAAAATGCCATGAAACCGATCATGAAAATGCCCGTCACCAGCCAGATCCACGCCAGAATCAGCAACAGCGCGCGCGCCCAACGACGGGCCATGATCGAGCCGATGCCGAGCCAGACGAACGCCACCGCCAGCAAGGCATATATCAGGGCCGCGGGAGCCATCATGCTGTAATTCGGCGCACCACCTGTCGCCTTCGTGGACATCATTTGGCCCAGGAACATCAGCGGCACGAACAAAGCGCAGACACACCCGATGACAATCATTATGATGCCAAAACAGATGAGGCCGCCACGGCGATCCTTGAATCCGGAGCCGGATGAAACAGACATTGTTTGGTTCATGGCAAGTATCTCCTTATTCCTTATTCGCCTAGACTCGTGCGCATGATACCACCGAACAACGCAGGCTGGTCAAACCCATTCGCCTCGGGGTTTTCTGAGATGATCGAAATAGCACGCATGGAGAAAAATGTTGCAGCAGCAAGAGGAATGCTGCAAAAGAAGCGCGTGAGTGATGGATCATCTGAGGAACTAGCGCGATGATACCGAATGTCAAGGAGGCCAAGGAGTTTCTGGAGTCGAAACTGGCCGGGTTCAAACCGGATCTGGCGCTCATGACCGGTTCAGGTCTGGGCGACGTCGCCAAAGCGGTGGCCAATCCGGTCGTGATTTCGTACGGGGATATTCCCGGCTTCCCAAAATCGTCTGTGCCGGGTCATGCGGCCCAAATGTTGTTCGGGGAGTTGGCTGGGAAAAAAGTGGCAGTCCTGATGGGGCGCTTTCACCTGTACGAGGGGCGCACGTTGCTCGAGGTCACCTACCCGATCCACGTCGTGGATGCTCTCGGCATCAAAATACTGATCACCACCAATGCCGCGGGCGGAATCAACCCGCAGTACAAGCCCGGCGATCTGATGATCATCGAAGACCACATTAATTTCATGGGCGTCAACCCGTTGCTCGGCGGTCTCGGCGAGAATAGCGGCATTAAGTTTCTCGATTTGTCACAAGTCTACTCGACCCGGTTGCGGGAAAAACTGGACGACGCCGCTGAGAAACTGCATCTGCCCATTTGGCGCGGTGTTTATCTAGCTACGACCGGCCCGGTCTACGAAACGCCGGCGGAGGTCAAGGCGTTCGCATGGATCGGCGCCGACGCCGTCGGCATGAGCACCGTACCCGAAGTCATCATCGCGCGATACCACAATATTGAAGTTGCGGGCATTTCCTGCATCACCAATCTTGCCGCTGGTATCGGCAGCAAAAAACTGTCGCACGACGAAGTTCTGCAAGTAGCCGCCGCTGCTCAGGGGAACCTGACCAAACTGCTGACAGAATTTATCGGCACGCTGTGAACCTCGCGCCATCCACCCTGCGCCGCTTGATTATCGCTGCCCTAGCTGCACGCCGCAATGCTCATGCCCCCTACTCCCGGTTTCGGGTTGGAGCTGCGCTACTTACCGCCAACGGCAGGATTTATACGGGCGTCAACGTCGAGAACGCCAGTTACGGCCTTACGATTTGCGCCGAACGCGTAGCCATCGGCAAGGCAGTCAGTGACGGTCATCGCCGGTTTCGTGCCATTGCCATTGCCGCGCCGAGCGCGAATCCGGCTCCATGTGGCGCATGCCGGCAAGTGTTGGCTGAGTTTGGCGATTGCATTGTCATTTGCGTTGATTCACGTCATCCGCGCCGCCAGGCGTCGACGCAGGCGCGCCGCGTCCGGGTCCACCAATTAGCAGATCTGCTCCCACACGCTTTCCGCAAATGAACCCCGTGGGACGATCCACTGTCACAAAATCGTAACGTTGCCGTTGTGAAACCGTCACGCGTCTGATACAAGCTGACATCATGAGCGAAACGATTCTGATCGTGGACGACGAACAGGACGTGCTTGACCTGTTGGCGTTCAACCTGCAGAAGGCGGGTTTCAAGACAATCGCGGCGCGTGACGGCGCAACGGCGCTGCAGAAGGCGCGCGACGCCATGCCCGCGTTGATCGTCCTCGATCTGATGCTGCCGCAGATCGAAGGCACCGAGGTCTGCCGTCAACTCAAGGTTGACCCGAAAACGGCGCATATCCCCATCATAATGCTCACGGCGAAGGCGGAAGAGGTCGATCGAGTTGTCGGGCTGGAACTCGGCGCCGATGATTACGTCACCAAGCCGTTCAGTCCGCGCGAGCTGGCGTTGCGAGTCAAAACAATCCTGCGCCGCGCTTCGGGGCGGAGCGCGCCGACGGAGGTATTCAAGGTCGGTGATATGGTGCTGGACTTGGCCAAGCATGAAGTCACGGTCAAAGGCAAGCCGGTCGAACTGACAGCCACGGAGTTCAAGTTGCTGACGACGTTGCTGGAACGCCGCGGGCGAGTCCAAACCCGTGATCGGTTATTGATGGACGTATGGGGCTACGAAGGTGAAATGGATACACGGACTGTGGACACGCATGTGCGGCGCCTCCGGGAGAAGCTCGGTAAAACCGCCGATCTGATTGAAACCGTGCGCGGAGTTGGTTATCGTCTAGCCGAGTAACCCTTGAAGCTGACCCTGCCATGGCGGTGGTTTTTCGGGGTTGCGGTGTTGCTGACCGCGCTCCTGTTCAGCGTCAACGTCTGTTTGGATCTCACCCTGCCACCGTTTCTGGTCCGAAAGATCCGGACGGATCTCGAACGCGATGCGATCATCACCCGTGAATTGTTCGTTTCCCAACTATCAGTAACCCAGCCCGACTCGGAGGAAATCAATCGTCTCGCCCATGCTTTGGCAGCAAAAACGGGGTTGCGCATCACGGTGATTGCCGCCGACGGCACAGTGCTTGGCGAATCCGATAAGCCAGCGACCGAGTTGCACGCCATCGAGAATCACCTGAGTCGACCCGAGGTGCAACAGGCTCTCGAAACGGGCGTCGGTGTCGCCACGCGTCATAGCGACACCATCGGAGTGGATCTCATGTACGTGGCTGTCCCCGTAAGGAATGAGCATGTGGCAGGTTTTGTGCGCGTGGCGTTGCCGCTGCACGAAATTGCGCAGACAAGTGCTCACGTCCGCCGCATCGTCGCTTGGGCCAGCATTGCGGTCGGCTGCGTTTGTATTCCATTTGTATTTTGGCTGGCCGGGCGAACGAGCCGTCCGATTCTGCAGATGTGCCGCGTTGCGGAACGTGTCGCGCGCGGCGATTTTTCCAGAAGCGTCAGCATGCGTGTCGGCGGCGAGCTGGGCGAGTTGGCGTCGGCGTTGAACGATATGTCCACCCAGTTGGAAGCGCACCTGCGGGACTTGAATCGCGAGCGGTCTGACTTGGGCGCGATTCTGGCCAATATGACCGAGGGGGTGCTCGTTACCGACCCCGCTGGCCGAATTCGTCTCATCAACAATGCGTTGCGCCGCCAGCATGGAGTCGGGGACGAGGTTGTGGGAAAGACGGTGATTGAAGCCTTTCGCAACGCCGTGTTGCAGGACGTGGTAGCCAGTGCCGCGCACCAGAACGACGTGCCTCCGCAGGAGTTAATTCTCCTTAGCCCCGCCGAACGCATCTTTGAGGTGAACGCCGCCGCATTGCGCGCCCCGGATGGTAACTGCGCAGGCGTGGTGCTTGTCTTCCACGATATCACGCGGCTGAAACGACTGGAAAACGTCCGCAAGGAATTCGTTGCCAACGTCAGCCACGAATTGCGTACGCCGTTGTCAGCGATCAAAGGTTATGTCGAGGCGTTGTTGGACGAACAGCCGCCGACGCCTGAGACCGCCAGACAATTTTTGGAGACAATTGAGAAGAACTCGCGTCGGCTGGAGGCGCTCATCAACGATTTGCTGACTATTTCGGCGTTGGAATCGCAGCAGGCGTCGCTTGACCTCAAGCGGGTCAATCCGCGCGCTGCTGCCGAAACTGCCGTGGAGGAACTGGCGGCGCAAGCGGCACGCAAATCCGTCACTCTGACGGTGGAAATTCCTACGGAGGTTCCTTTCGTGTCCGCCGACGCGGAGCGATTACACCAGGTTTTTCTCAACCTGCTGGACAACGCCATCAAGTACACCCAGGACGGCGGCCGCGTTGTCATCTCGGCACGGGAAAACGCGGGCGAGATAGAGGTATGCGTGGCCGATAACGGTCCCGGCATTGGCGCTGAGCATCTGCCGCGCATTTTCGAGCGGTTCTACCGCGTGGACAAGGCCCGCAGCCGTGAACTGGGCGGAACGGGACTCGGACTATCCATCGTCAAGCACATCGTCCAAGCCCACGGCGGTCGCGTCTGGGTCGAAAGTTCACCCCGCTCCGGGCGGGGCGAACTCGGCCATGGCAGCCGTTTCTTCTTCACCCTGCCCCGCGCCTGAGCGTAAGTTGTGCGGCTTTCCCAATCCGTAACATTCACGTCACTCGACCGCCATATTTGTCCCGTAGTGTTCCTCCAAAAGCTATGGAACACTACCGCACAGTTTGGATCTCGGATTTGCACTTGGGAACGCGCGATTGCGACGCGGCGGGCCTGCTCGATTTCCTGAAACATCACGAGTTTGAGAAGTTGTATCTGGTCGGCGATGTAATCGACATCTGGCGCCTGAAGCGGGACCATTACTGGCCGCAATCGCACAACGACGTGGTGCAAAAAATCCTGCGCAAGGCGCGCCGGGGTGCGCGCGTCGTTTTCATCCCTGGCAACCATGACGAGTTCTGCCGCAACTTTTTGGGGTTCTATGGCAATATCGCCGTAAAACTCGAAGACGTGCACACCACCCAGCGTGGCCAGCGCCTGCTCGTCCTGCACGGCCACGAGTTTGACGCTGTCATCATGCACGCCAAGTGGCTCGCTTACCTCGGTGACGCGGGCTATTACCTGCTGTTGCGCCTCAATCGCCCACTCAACTTCCTGCGCCGCCAGTTCGGTTTTGGCTCCTGGTCGCTGAGCGCATATGTGAAACGTAACATGAAGAAAGTGATCAACACCATCAGCCAGTTCGAGGAGGCCGTGACACACTACACGAAGGATCGCGCCTTGGACGGCGTGGTGTGCGGCCACATTCACACGCCGGAAATCCGCCGCCGCCGGGATTTCGCCTACTACAACGCCGGTGATTGGGTGGAAAGCAGCTCGGCTTTGGTGGAACATCTGAATGGTCTGCTGGAATTGATCCACTGGCGCGCCAAGACCGCTGTGGAGGAAAACCGGCTTCCTGAGATGTCACGACCGATCGAGGTTGCCAATGATTTGATGGCTGCGTCGCTTTCACTTCACCCTGCCACGCGCCTGAAGTCTGTTTCGAATGCCTGGCGGCTTTCACCGTCCCGTAACCAACCTGCGGCACAGCCGACGCAAACCGGTGTCAGATTGCGCCATCATGATACCGGAGACACTGCGCAAACCGCTTATTTTGATCGCGGAAGATGACTGCGATCTCGGCGAGTTGTTGGTTTTTAGTCTGCGGCGGCGCGGATACCGCGCGTTGGTGGCAACAGATGGCCGGGCGGCGCTTAATGCGGCGTTCGAACACAAACCCGATTTGATCCTCCTGGATTTGATGTTGCCAATCCTGCACGGGTACGAGGTGTGCCGCTTGTTGAAATCCAGCCCGGCGCTTGCCCATATCCCCGTGATCATCATGACGGCCCTTGTCACGACGGAGAACAAGGTCAAGGGATTCAAGCTCGGCGCCGACGATTATCTGACCAAGCCGTTCGCGATGCCGGAACTAATCGCGCGGATGAACGCGCTCCTGACCCGCCACAAACGCCGGAACGCCCCGGTCGAATTCGCCGATCTGTAACAAACCCGACCTTGGTTTGTCACACGCGCATTCTAGTTTGCCGCTCGTTTAATGCAACGAAACACAAAACCAAAACGGAGGAGAGATCGAATGAACCTGAGGCATATCAAGAACGGGGTATTGATCCTCGGCATCAGCGCCGCCCTGACTTGGAGCGGGGCCGCGCGCGCGCAGTCGGGCGACGCGTTGCTGAACAAGCTCGTCGAGAAAGGCGTGCTGTCGCAACGCGAGGCCAACCAATTGCGCGAGAATATGGACAAGGAAGCCGCTGAGACGGTGGAGAAGTACAACAAGACGAAGGTGTCGAGTTGGATCGACCAGATGAAGTGGTCGGGCGATCTGCGGTTGCGCGCCGAAGACATCTACTACGAAGACAAGTTGCCCCTGGGCTCGAATGGCAAGGCGCAGGTGCCCAACCCTGATCGGCTGCGTTACCGCGTGCGCGCGCGTTTGGGTGTGGAGACCGCCTTGGAGGATTGGGCAGATGTGGGATTGAGGATTGGCACCGGTGATGCCGCCGACCCGTATAACGGACTGAGCCAGAACGCCACCTTAACGGATACTTTCCGCAAGAAACCCATCAACCTCGACTTGGCCTATGTGACCGTCCATCCTCCGTCATTAGACTGGCTGAAGATCACAGGCGGCAAAATGCTCATGCCGATGTGGCATCCGGTGTCGTTGTCGCCAATGATCTACGATCCCGATTTGACGCCTGAAGGTTTGGCCGAGCAAGTGTCGTTCAAGTTTGGTGACAAGAATCAATACAGGTTGTTTGGCAACTTCGGCCAGTTCGCCGTAAAGGAATTAAGCGCGGACGAGAACGACGCCTACATGTTCGATCTGCAGGGCGGAGTCGAAGCGAAGTTCGACCCGGTGAAAATCACGGTGGCCGGCGGTTATTACCTGACGGAGAACCTGCAAAATGTTGCGGCGGAGCCGTCACCGGGCAAGAACCTGCTGCAAGGCGGTTTTCCTGGCAACACGTTCGCCGGCGATTCGTCCAACAAGGGCAACAGCGTGGGACCGAAGCAGATCAAAACCGTTACCCTTGGCGGCCTGGTAATAACCAATACCGTCAACAATTACCGCGGCAACTTCGGCGTTCTGTATGGGATGGGCGAAGTCGCTTACACGGTCAGCCAAAAGCCATTTCTCGGTACTCCCTGCGTTCTAACGCTCGGCGGCGAGTACATGAAGAACCTATCCAGCGTGTACATCCATGACCCAATCGATAACCAGACCGAAGCGTACGGTCTTCAAGTCGTTTTTGGCAGCGCCCAAAAGAAAGGTCAGTGGATGGTTGGCTATGAATACAAGTACCTAGAAGCCAACGCGACGCTGGACTCGATCACGGATGACGACTTTGGACCCTACGGCGGCACGGATCGCAAAGGTCATGTCTTCAAAGTGCAGTACTGCCCCAAAGACTGGTGGGTATTGGCGATCACGGCCTTCGACACGGAGAAGATTGATGGCAAACGGCTCGTAGGCGCAACGACTCACGGACAACCGGGGTTGCCAGGTCATGACACGCTCCGCCTGCAATTCGACACAACTTTCAAGTTCTAACGATTCCCATCGGTCGCCGTGGGGGCAAGCCGTTTCCTCCACCTCCGCGGCGACCGCCCCCCATCCGTCTCATGTGACGCATGCGGGGCGGGAAGTCACAGCGACGAAACTTGTCTGTAACATAACTGTAACATTCAAAGACTAGATAGAAAGAGAGGCAGAATAATGAAAATGGACATCATCAAAACAGCAGCGGCAGTAGCCGCGGCAGTAGTTGTCACTGGCGCCGCTCACGCGGCGAACGTCACCGTCAAAGGTTCGGACACGATGGTGATTCTCGGCCAGAAATGGGCCGAAGTGTACATGCAAAAGAACGCCGGCACGACCGTGCAGGTCACGGGTGGCGGCTCGGGCACGGGTATCGCAGCCTTGCTCAACGGCAGCACCGATATCTGCGACGCTTCGCGGCCAATGAAGACGGCCGAGATTGCCGATTTCGTGAAGAAGTACAAGGTTCGTCCGCACGAGTACAAGATGTGCCTGGATGCCCTGTCGGTGTACGTGAACAAAGATAACTCCATCGATAAGCTGAGCTTCCCGCAGTTGGAAGCCATCTTCACCGGTAAAATCACCAACTGGAAGGAAGTTGGTGGCCCCGATGCGCCGATCTCTCTTTACGGTCGTGAAAACTCCTCAGGCACGTACGAGTTTTTCAAGGAGCATGTGCTCAACAAGAAGGACTTCGCTGCTGCCACCAAGACAATGCCTGGCACCGCCGCGGTGATTCAGGGCGTGGCCAAGGATGCGGGTAGCATCGGCTACGGCGGCATCGCCTATGGCGAGGGCGTCAAGGCCCTGAAAATCAGCAAAACGAACGACAGCGAAGCGATTGAACCGACCGAAACGAACGTGCTTTCTGGCAAGTACCCCATCAGTCGCTACTTGTTCAACTATGTCAGCCCAATGGTGGACAAAGGCGCGGTGGCGGACTACATCACTTGGTGTCTCAGCGATGAGGGCCAGGCCGTCGTAAAAGATGTCGGCTACTTCCCGCTGCCTAAAAACTTACGGTGAACGATACGACCCAAATTCCAGCGCGTAGCGTCGGGGCTGACAGCTCCGGCGCTACGGTTGTTTTGGGGGCGCCTCCTATTGGGGTCGCCCCGGATCGTTTCTCCACCTCTTTAGCGCGCCGTCATCCGCGCCGTTTTGAATCGCTGATCGAAAAGCTCATTTTCCTTGTATCTCTTTCGGCCATTTTGCTCATCTTCCTGATTTTCGCCTTTGTCGGTCGAGAATCGCTGCCGGTAATTTTCGGTCGGACCAACAACGCGCGAGCGAGAAAGCCAATTGCCGTCGCCGATATCTCCCACACTCCCCGGGTTGAACTTGCACGGTATCTTGGCCTGAGCGAAGCCGAGTTGGCGACCTACGATGCCGCAACCGTGCAAACATTGGTCGAATTGAAAGCGCAGGAACTGGCGCAGAACAGCAATCCGGATTCGCGGATGAACACCACCAGTTGGCGGATGATGTTCCAACCGTACCGCTGGTTTGGATACAATAAGCCGGAGTTCATCTGGCAACCCGTCAGCGAGGTGCCGAAGTACAACATCGTTCCCCTAATCATAGGCAGCCTGAAAGCCACGCTGGTGGCGTTGCTGGTGTCGGTGCCGCTCGGCGTCGGCGCGGCGATTTATGTTTCGCAACTGGCCAACCCGCGCTGGCGCGAGTGGATCAAGCCGGCGATCGAACTGCTGTCGGGTATTCCGTCGGTAGTGCTGGGGTTTTTCGCACTGATTGTCATGGCGAGCGTCCTGCAAGGTGTACTGGGTTATACTTCACGCCTGAACGCTTTAGTCGCCGGGTTGGCGCTGGGCCTGGCAGTCATACCGGTCATATTCACAATTTCCGAGGACGCATTGTCCAGCGTGCCGCAATCCTACCTGCATGCGGCGCTGGCGCTCGGGGCGTCCCGCCAACAGGCAGCGTGGCAGGTCGTGCTTCCTGCGGCATTGCCGGGCGTGTTCGCAGCGTGCGTGCTGGGGTTCGGACGCGCGATCGGCGAAACGATGATTGTCCTGATGGCTTCGGGCAACGCGACTATTGTTTCGGGGTCCATTTTCGATTCCTGCCGGACATTGACCGCCACCATTGCCGCCGAACTGGCGGAAGTGGTTTTTGGCGGCGATCACTACCGGATCCTGTTTTTGCTTGGAACGCTGTTGTTTGCCGTGACGTTTGTGAGCAACCTGATTGGTGACGTCGTTGTACACCGGCTGAAAACACGATTGGAAGGGACAGGCTGAGAAGTCATGACGCTACGACGCAAAGCGCTCGATTGGTCAGGGCTGGCGTTCACTGTCAGCACTGGCGCCGCGACCTTTTTGATCCTGCTGATGCTCGCGATCATTCTCGGGAACATCATTTGGAATGGCGCCGCGCAGATCTCGTTGCGGTTTATCTTCGGCGGAACAAGCGAAGGCATGTTCGATCCGCAACGCGCGGGCATATTCCCGATGATTTTCGGCACGGCCGCACTGGTGTTTCTAATGACCATCGGCGTGGTGCCGGTCGGCGTGGCCACTGCTATTTATCTGAATGAGTACGCGCGCAAGCAGTCCACGCTAACTCGCGTCATCCGTGCCGCGATCAACAATCTCGCCGGCGTTCCTAGCATCGTGTTTGGGTTGTTCGGGCTTGGGTTCTTCGTCCAGTTCGTCGGCGGTGGCATTGATCGGTTGTTCTTCAGCAGCCACCTGCACTACGCCAAACCTGCGCTGGTCTGGGCTGCTGCGACAATGGCGGCGTTGACCTTGCCCGTGATGATTGTCGCTACCGAAGAGGCGTTACGGGCGGTGCCGCAGGGACTGCGCGAAGCCAGCCTGGCACTGGGTGCGACGAAGTTGGAAACGGTTTTCAAGGTGGTTTTGCCGCAAGCGTTGCCCGGCATTCTGACAGGCGCGATCCTCGCCATCGGGCGTGGCGCGGGCGAAGTGGCGCCGATAATGTTCACTGGTGTGGCCTACTACCTTGCCCATCTGCCAAAGGGCGTGACGGACCAGTTCATGCACCTGGGTTACCATGTGTTTGTGTTGTCCACGCAGTCGCCGGATGTCGAGCGCACCGAACCGATTCTATTCGGCACTGTGCTGGTGTTGCTGGTGTTGACGTTCCTGTTGAACCTGTCGGCGGTGCTTGTGCGTGCGCGCTTGCGCGCCGGGCGGGTTGCCGGTTGATTGGACGAGGGATTCATGGACGAACCGATCTTCAAAATTAGAAACTTGGACTTCTGGTACGGCAAGGCGCAGGCGCTGTACAACGTCACGGTACCCATCGCGCCGAACCGCACAACGGCTTTCATCGGACCGAGCGGCTGCGGCAAAACCACACTGCTCCGCTGCCTGAACCGGATGAACGATTTGATCGAACACGCGCACGCCGAAGGCGAAGTCAGGTTGCACGGGCAGGACATTTATGCGCCCATGGTGGATGTCGTCGAACTGCGCAAGCGGGTCGGTATGGTGTTCCAGAAATCCAATCCGTTTCCAAAATCCGTTTTCGACAATGTCGCCTATGGATTGCGTACCCAAGGCATCACCAAGTTGGGCATGTTGGAAGATCATGTCGAGAGCAGCCTGCGCAGGGCGGCGTTGTGGGATGAAGTGAAAGACCGCCTCGACACCAACGCGCTTGGCCTGTCCGGCGGCCAGCAACAACGGCTTTGCATCGCACGCGCCATTGCCGTGGAACCGGAGGTACTGCTGATGGACGAGCCCTGCAGCGCGCTCGATCCGATTGCGACAGCGAAGATCGAGGAACTCATCCAGGATCTCGAGCAATATTACACGATGGTCATCGTCACCCACAATATGCAGCAAGCGGCACGCGTCAGCGATTTCACTGCTTTCTTTTATCTGGGTAAGCTGATTGAATTCGACGACACGAAGAAAATCTTTACCAATCCCGCAATGAAACAAACGGAAGATTATATTACCGGGAGGTTCGGCTAAACATGGAACTGCATTTCGATCAAGAACTCGTTCAAGTCCGGGAATCACTGCTTCGCTTGTCGGCGCTCGCCGAGCAGAGCGTCGCCAAGGGACTCAAAGCGCTGGTGCAGCGGGATGCATCCCTCGCCCACCAGGTGGATGCGGACGACACCACACTCGATCAATTGGAGATGGAGATTGACGAACGCTGCATCGAGTTGATCGCGTTGCGCCAGCCGAAGGCTCGCGACCTGCGCCTTCTCGTCATGACGATGAGGATTGCCACCGAACTGGAGCGCATCGGCGATCAGGCCGTAAACATCGCGCACAGCGCCGAGGAGTTAATCAAGGAGCCGCCGCTCAAGCCCTTGGTGGACATCCCGCGGATGGCGGAAATATCTCAAGGCATGATCCGGGATGCACTTGATGCGTTTGTGTACGAGAAGCCCGATCTTGCGCGCCAAATCATCCAGCGCGACGCGCAAGTGGACCAGTTAAACCGCCAACTCCATCGCGAGCTGACCAGTTTTATGGTCGAAGACCCCGGCACTATTACTCGGTCTCTTAATCTCATGGGGGTATCGCACAACCTGGAGCGGATTGCCGACCATGTGACCAACATCGCGGAAGAGATCGTCTACCTCTACGAGGGGCGCGACATCCGTCATCACCACGATTAGCCGCTCAGCGCACGAATTACGCTGATCACCCAGAACACGCCTACAGCAACAAGTCCGGAGCACGGAATCGTCAGCACCCAGGCCCATACGACGTTGCGCGCCACGCCCCAGCGCACCGCAGACATCCGTTGCACGGAGCCGACGCCGACTATCGCGCCGGTGATTACGTGTGTGGTGCTGACGGGAATGCCCAGTGCGGATGACGTGAAGAGCGATACAGCTGCCGCAGTTTCCGCGCACACCCCGCTGTGGGGATGCAGCTTGGTGATCTTTAAGCCCATCGTCTTCACGATGCGCCAGCCACCCGCCATCGTGCCCAACGCTATGGCCAAGTGACACACCAAAACAATCCAGAATGGGAATTGCATCTTACCCGCCGCGAAAGCCGCCTGATCTTTTTGCCAAATACTGGCGTACAGTAACGCGGCGATGATACCCATGGTCTTCTGCGCATCGTTGGTTCCATGCCCCAAGCTATAGGCCGCAGCGGAACCTAACTGAATAATACGAAAGTTGCGATCCACTTTGATGGGCGCGACCTTCCGCAACGCCCACAAAAGCAGAGTCATAAAAAGCAGCCCAAGCGCCAGACCGATCAGCGGCGCGAGAACGATAAACTGTACAGTGACAACAACCTTCGCCGTGTGCAGGACGCCACTCCATTTCCCCGCGTAGGCGATGGCTGCGCCGCCGAATCCGCCCAGCAGCGCGTGGGACGAACTCGTCGGTAACCCAACAAACCATGTGATCAAGTCCCAAATGATCGCACCGATTAGGCCGGCGAGAATCACGTCCACGGTCACGAACTCGGGATGCACCCAAGTGGCAACCGTGTTGGCCACAAATACGCCGAAGAACCACGCGGCGGCAAAGTTCCACCATGCTGCCCAGCAGACCGCCTGCAACGGGCGCAATACGCGCGTGCTCACTACAGTGGCGATGGAATTGGCCGCATCGTGGAAGCCGTTGACGTAGTCGAAGGCCAGCGCCGCCAAAAAAATCACCGCGATATATGGGTGCTGAAAGATCTGCGCTAGATCATGGAGAAACGCAGCCATGTCAGGTCATCTTGACGATGATGTCTTGCATGACGTTGGCCACGTCCTCGCAACTGTCGGTGACCCGTTCGAGCGTCTCATAGATGTCTTTCCACTTGATGACCTTGATCGGGTCTTTCTCGGTCGCGAACAACTCCGCCAGCGCATCGCGCAGAAGATCGTCGGCAGCATTTTCAACCTCGTTGATGGCGATGCAGTCGCGCAGAACCGTTTCGTAGTGCTCGGAGCTGTGCATCCCTTGCACGGCATCCTTCAACTTTTCGCAACCGCGCAAAACTTGTTTGGCGAGATTGATGGCGTATGGCGTCGGTTTGTCGATCTTGAAGAACGCAAGGCGGTTCGCTGTCGCCTGAATTAAATCAACAACATCGTCCAACTGGACGCTGAACGCATGAATATCTTCACGATCAATAGGCGTGATGAACGATTTATTGAGCCGATCCATCGTCTTGTGCGTCACCTCGTCGCAGGCGTGTTCCACCGCCTCGATTTCGCGTGCCAACAAGTCGGCATCGGCATAGTTCTCTGTCATCCGTAACAGCAGTTTGGCTGCTTCCACGGAGTAATCGGCCGCCTGCTCGAAAAGCTCAAAGAAAAGGTGTTCCTGCGGTAATAATTTCTTCCACATAGCGTTTCTCCAAACGGTTTTGTATCGGATTCCCCCGCCCTTGGCAACACCTCCTTGCGCCTCCGCGAAACGTCGTCGCCATGGTCGTCTTGCGCGCACGGCTTGAGCCGATTAGATTGTTGTTGTGAACCCGCTGAAAAGGATTGCCGACACACTTTGGGAACTGCCTGTCAGCTACATGTCTGGCATGCGCGTACCGGGCCGTATTTACGCCTCGGAAGCAATGGTTGAGCACATCGTTGGCGATAATGCACTAGATCAGGTCGCCAATGTCGCCACCTTGCCGGGCATCCAGGGTTTCTCGCTGGCCATGCCGGACATCCACTGGGGTTACGGTTTCCCCATCGGCGGTTGCGCGGCCACTGATCCAGACGAAGGCGGCGTGATCTCTCCCGGCGGCGTTGGGTACGATATCAACTGCGGCATGCGGTTGATGCGTACAAGCCTGAAACAGGAGGAAGTTGCCCCGCACATTCACGACCTCGTCGCCCAGCTATTTCGCGACGTGCCATGTGGTCTTGGCCATGGCAGCGATCTGCGTTTGTCGCTCGACGACGAACGTCGTTGCGCGCAGGAAGGCGCGCCGTGGGCCGTTGCCCACGGCTTTGGCAGGTCAGAAGACCTCGACTACATCGAAGAACGCGGGCAGATGGCCGAGGCTGAGTCGTCGAACATCACCACGCGGGCGCTCGAACGAGGCAAGGGCCAACTCGGCTCGTTGGGCGGCGGAAATCATTTCCTTGAAGTGCAGGTCGTGGACGAAATATTCGACGAACAGGCTGCCGCGACGATGGGTTTGTGCAAGGGATTAATCACCGTCATGATTCACTGCGGTTCGCGCGGGTTCGGTTACCAGATTTGCGACGATTATATCAAGGCGCTGCGGAATGCGCCGGCTAAGTACGGCATCCAACTGCCTGACCGCCAGCTTGTCTGCGCGCCGGTGCGTTCACCCGAAGGCCAGGAGTACCTGGCTGCGATGCGTTGTGCCGCGAACTACGCGTTCGCCAATCGCCAGGTTCTCATGATCAAGACGGAACAGGCGTTTCTCAATGCGCTCAGCATCTCGCCACGCGCCCTTGGCATGGAATTGGTTTATGACGTGCCGCATAACATCGCCAAGCTCGAACGACACAAGATCGGTGGCCGCGAAAAACTGCTTTGCGTCCACCGCAAAGGCGCGACACGGGCGTTCCCGCCGTGGCATCCGTCGTTGCCGGAACGTTACCGGTCAATCGGCCAGCCTGTGCTGGTGCCCGGCGACATGGGACGTTATTCGTTTGTGCTCGTCGGTACCGAGATTGCCATGCAGCAGACGTGGGGCACTGTCTGCCACGGCGCGGGCCGGATGATGAGTCGTGCCCGGGCCAGAAAAGAGCACAGTTTCCAGGATCTTCAGCGCCTGATGCACGAACGCGGCGTGGTGATGATGTCGCAGGGGCATGGCGCCGCATTGGAGGAAGCGCCGTGGGCCTACAAGGACGTGGAGGATGTAGTGGACGTCTGCCACAATGCCGGCATTGCGCGAAAAGTTGCGCGTCTGCGACCCATTGGCGTCATCAAAGGTTGAAGATTTAGGGCGTTGCTACCGAAACGCGCCAAACCTGATTTGAGCAACACGCCCTTGACACCCTGCCTTCTTCTGCCTACCGTGCCGTCATGCTCGCCACAAAGATCGATGCAGACATGAAGGATGCAATGCGCGCCAAGGATGCGATAAAGCTTTCGACGTTGCGCATGCTCAAATCGGCTCTTGGGTACGCCAAGATGGAGAAGAAGCAGGAGACGCTCACTGATGCCGATGTGATCGCCGTCATCAAAAAACAGATCAAACAACGGCAGGACTCCATCGAAGGATTCCAGAAAGGCGGCCGCAACGATCTCGTGGTGAAGGAAACCGCCGAATTGACCGTGCTCAAAGCGTACCTGCCACCCGAGCTTTCGCCCGCTGAACTCGAACAGATCGTTAACACGACCATTACCGAACTCGGCGCCACCACGAAAGCCGACATGGGCAAGGTGATGAAGGCCGTCCAGGAAAAGGCGGCCGGCCGGGCCGACAACCGCGCCGTTAGCCAACTCGTTTCTGCCAAGCTTGCCTGAAGGTGCGCCTCATTTTTCTCCCGCGACTGCGGGACGGACTCAGGCGATGATTCCGTAGCGCCCTTTCGCCTTTCCCGTGTTATCCGCCGGTGTTACTCTCGCAACGTGCGCATCTTGGATATCATCAATCGGACAACGCCATTCTTGGAGAATCATGGCGTGGGAAGTCCGCGGCTGAATATCGAGCTGATGCTGGCGCACATGCTGGGGAAACGGCGGCTAGATTTGTATATGGAGTTCGAACGGGAACTGGACGAGCCGGCCCTTGAAAAGTTGCGAGAGATGGTTAAGCGGCGCGCCGCGGGTGAGCCGCTTCAGTACATCACCGGCGAGGCGGAATTCTGCGGACTAAAGTTTGCGGTAGATCGACAGGTGTTGATTCCACGGCCGGAGACGGAGTTGCTGGTCGAAACAGTGCTGGAACAACTGAAGGAAGGAGTCAGAAGTCAGAAGTCAGAAGTCAGAATCATTGATTTGTGTACGGGTAGCGGTTGTGTCGCCGTCGCGCTAGCGAAAAACCTAGAAAATACAACGATTTTCTCCACTGACATCTCCACCGACGCCTTGGCGGTGGCGCGGAGGAACGCTGCGCGGCACGGGGTTGAAAAAAAGATTCGCTTTCTGCAGGGCGATCTGCTATCAGTAATACCTGACAGCTTACGGGCGGATGTGTTGGTGTCGAATCCACCGTATATCGCCAGTGGGGAATTGGTGGGGCTGCCAAAGGAGGTAAGAGATTTTGAGCCAGTGCAAGCATTGGTTGCGGGTGAGGATGGGCTCAAAGTCATACGGCGGATTGTGGCGAACGCCAGCCGCTTCCTGCTTCCTGACGGCATTCTTGCCTTGGAACTCGGTGCTGGCCAGCGCGTGGCTGTCGAGCAGTTATGCGCGCAACACGGTTTGCAGATGGTGAAGGTTGTGAAAGATTTGCAGGGCCATGAGCGCGTGATCGTGGCGCGGGCCCGGTAGCAGGACGCGTTCGTTAACAATCAGGTTGCAGTTTCCGCGTCGGGAGTCGTGGGGAAAACCCGGCGCGTGGAATAGCTCTGACCAAGGAGGGAGCTATGGAAAAACTTATCATCAGTGGGGGAACACCGCTGAAAGGCACGGTGCATATCAGCGGTTCGAAGAATTCTGCTTTACCCATCATCGCCGCAACGCTGCTTACGGCTGAGCCATGCGTTATTCGCGGCGTGCCGAATCTGTCGGACATCGACACGATGGTTCGGATCCTGAAGTTCCTCGGGGTCGAAGCATCGTTTGACGCCAAGCACGGCATCCTGCACATCTGCGCAGAACATCCGCTCGGCGTGGCGCCCTACGAATGGGTGCGCAAAATGCGCGCGAGCGTCTGCCTGCTCGGGCCACTGCTCGCGCGCCTCAAAAAGACCAAGGTCTCGCTGCCCGGCGGATGTGTCATCGGCGACCGCCCGATTGATCTGCATATCAAAGGATTGCGCCGGCTCGGCGCGCAGATCTCCGTTGAGAATGGTTACGTTTACGCGCAGTGCAAGGAGTTGGTCGGCACCGACGTGTTCCTTTGCGGGCGATTCGGCTCGACGGTGCTCGGCACGGCGAACATCCTGATGGCTGCCTCGCTCGCCAAAGGCACAACCACAATCGAGAGCGCAGCGTGCGAGCCGGAAGTCGAGGATCTGGCGAATTTCCTCAACAAAATGGGCGCCAAGATCAAAGGCGCCGGCAGCCACATCATCGAAGTCGAAGGCGTCAAGCAACTGCACGGCGCAGAGCACACGGTGATTTCCGATCGCATCGAAGCTGGCACGTTCATGGTTGCCGCAGCGATTACGGGCGGAGATATCGAGATTAAAGGCGCGCACGCGGAACATCTTTGCGCCATGCGCGACAAGCTGGAAGAGTCCGGTACGGAAATCCAGCGTACCAACGGCAGTATTCGCGTCCGCGGTCGTGGAAACCTGACTTCTACGGACGTCATCACGATGCCGTATCCAGGGTTCCCGACCGACATGCAGGCGCAGATGAGCGCCCTGATGACCTTGACGCCGGGTATCAGCGTGATCACGGAGAAAGTTTTCCCGAATCGGTTCATGCACCTCAGCGAAATGGCGCGGCTCGGCGCGAACGTTGCCTTGGAAGGCAATAGCGCGATCATCAAAGGCGTCAAACATCTCAGCGGCGCGCCCGTGATGGCCAGCGACCTGCGCGCCAGCGCCGGTTTGGTGCTGGCCGGACTGGCTGCGGGAGGCGAGACAGAAGTGAACCGCATCTATCACGTCGACCGGGGATACGAGCGGATCGACGCCAAACTACGCGCGCTCGGCGCGAACATTGAGCGGATAGACGAATGAAAAAACTATTCTTTCTTCTGGTACTGGCGGCGGTTGCCTACGGTGCGTGGAAATACATGGAAGGCCTTCAACAACGCACGCTGCAGCAGGAAAAGAGACTCAAGCCGAGCGAGAACGCCGCCAAAGAGCTGGAAAAGTAAGATAAGAAGTAACCCCGAACACTTTCGGGGCTAGACATTAACCGCATAGCGCACCTTGCGTGATACATCGGATACCGATGTATCGACCCGATTCAACGCTGATATATCAGCCACTTCGTCACTGACGATGGCCAATGAGTCGCTCGTATTGGTCGTGGTGGCCGATCCAAAACCACACGAGGTCATTGCCGGATTCCACGGCGACGGCCCGGTAATGAATCCCCACGCGGACCGACCAGAATCGGCCAACCTTCTTAAAGTGCAAAGATGGGTGAGCAGGATTTGTTTTCAGCAGGGCGAAGCAACGATCGGCAATTGCACGGCTATTCTCAGGAAGCTGGTGATAACCTACCCAGTAATCACGACTGGCACGGTGCTTCACAGGTCGGTGCAACGTCCTTCGCGCAGGTCGCGCAACGCGTTATCAGCCAGATGATCCAAGCGCCCCGCTGCGACGTCCCCTGCGAATTGCTCGTCCCACGCTTTAGCGTCAAACTCCTCGAACCAACTGCGGAACTTCGCCAATTCGTCCCGCGACAGATTGACAATCGCCATTGTGATTTCCTGGACAGTGCTCACGCGCCGAATATAGGACAGATGTGCCTTCCCCGCAAGTCTTCAGTGATTCCAGTAGTTTTGACGGCCACAACTCGGGGGCGACTGGTGAATCGGGGTAGAGCGCGGGGGCGGCTATCTCCCGTGATACATCGGATACCGATGTATCGGCCCGATTCAACGTTGATATATCAGCCAGTTGCTTGTATCGACGGTGTGAATACTTCCGGTCGGCACAGAGACATAGTCGCCACGGCAAATCGACCGGGGTGCGCAACCCCAACCTCTTTGTCAATAGGGATAGATGGGTAGAACATGCTCCCGATGCCTCCGCCCTGTCTTTCCTAATCTCGACCCGCCGAGGTGTGGTGTCCACGCTGCAGGCGTGTTCTTCACGCGCGCCGGCTTTGCGGCATGCAAGAAACCTAGGGAAATCATGCATAGGAACCGCGGTACAACTTGTGCTAATAGAGTGTGGCAACGCGTAATTGGTGGGGAGATTGTAGATGTTCTTGGTGTATTTTGCCTGATCATGGTAGTTAGACAATAATCGGGGAATTCGGTTAGAGTGATCGGCCGCAACGTGACGCACCTTTTTTGAGGACGAATAAGAAATGAACGGCTTCAGAACACGCATGATAGGAATACTGGTCGTTCTTGCTGCACTACTGCTCCTTGCGGTGTTCTGGCGATTCGCGGAATCAGTGCGATCAAGCAAGATGTCGAAGAAAGCGGCAGTAAATGTCCCACGCATTTCTTCCACGATCGTTCCCCAAGCGACGACAACTTCGAGCACCACTGGTGATCATGCCGGGGAGCGGATTTTTGCCCACGATTCTCAACCGGCTCGGTTCGCTCCACCAACTCAGGGCACCAGAGCTGCAGACCCCAGCATGGCTGGCCTGCTAACAAGCGCGACGCCGGCAGCGTTACCGACTGTTTCGCCTGGTCTGGTGGCGTCGGAAACCGAGATGGTTTATTTAATATTTCACTTGGAGGGCCAATCGCTCAGCGTGCTCACGCAATCGGTCACCAAGGGGAATATGCGCCTTCCACCTGCGATCAGCTCGATTGCCCCGATGAGAAGCATCTATCACCGCGTGCTGTCGGCCTCGGGCGCGATTCTGGCGCAGGACACCATGCCTGACCCGTCTGTCTTGCATTACGACTATCCGGGTCCCGTCGGGGCCGGGGAACTTCAGGGCGGCACGATCATCCAGACTCAGGTTGACTTCAATGTGCGTTATCCCTTGATCGAGGGCATGGATCGCATCGAACTATACCATACGGAAGCCACCACGGATTTAACTCGACTCAGCCGCGAAAGCAAAGAGTACTATGGATCGTTCAAACTCGAGACGACATCGCACTGACTGGCACTGGCGGCGAATCGCAACCGTCATTCTCGCAGGACTCGTCGGCGGGATGTCGCGGTCAGCCGTGGCCCAGACACTGGTGACGAATCCGGCCCCGTTTGTCACGACCAATCTGTACAACGGCCCCACCAGCGAAAGACTTAACATTGTGGTGCTGGGCGACGGCTATACCTCCAACCAACTGTATGCAGCCTACCAAGCGGACGTGACTAATATCGTCCTGAATTACCTTTTGACCGTTGAACCGTACCGATCCTACCAACCGTATTTCAATGTGTTTTCGATCTCGGCTGCATCACTCGAGTCTGGAGCAGATCATCCGGAAACTGGTACATACAAAGACACCTATTTCAACTCCACATTTGACAGCTACGGCATTGTCCGTTTACTGACCGTCCAAGACAGCTCCAGAGTGTACAACCTCTGTAATCAATTTGTGCCTGATTACGATATTATCATCGTGATCGTCAACGATAGCACCTATGGCGGTTCAGGTGGCGCCTTCGCAGTGACGTCCGTCAACAGCACCTCGCCGCAGATCACCGTCCATGAGCTGGGGCATTCGTTTGGGAGTCTGGTCGATGAGTACGACTACGCCACGCCCGGTTATTATCCTTACGAAGCAGTCAACTGCACCGCTCAGACCAATCGTCAGCTGATCAAATGGACAGTTTGGATTGACAGCGCCACGCCGGTGCCGACGCCCAATGATCCTAGTTACGACGGCCAGGTGGGGCTTTTCGAAGGCTGTATGTACACGACCACGGGTTGGTACCGCCCTCATTACAACTCCTGCATGCGCGCTCTCGGCCAGCCGTACGGCCAGGTGAACATTGACCAACTCATTAAGCGAATCTATTACCACTCTCCCTACCACATTGCTCCGTTTCAAGACATCTCGCCCACGACCACGAACCTGACCATCAACGGGGTGCAGACGCTGTCGTTCAGTGTGCTGCCCATGCAACCGGTTTCTCCCAGTCCCAACCTGGGTGTCGGCTGGTTCCTCGATGGGACGAATCTGCCGGGGCAATCGGCCACCAACCTCGCGATTTCCTCCACCACGATCGGCCTTGGTCAGCACGCCATTTCCTGTGTCGTATCCGATCCCACTCCCCAAGTGCGCATCTACACGAACGCCGAGTTCCTTGTTAACCCGTTAACGAAGACGGTGACATGGAACGTCAACATCCAGTGCTTGAACGCGCCGATTGTCAGCCCGGCCAGCTACGACTTCGGGGAGCTGGGGATCGGCACGACGACGCAAACCAGCTTCGTGGTCACCAACACCTGTAGCACGACGCTGCATGGCACAGCGAGTGTGGCGGCGCCCTTTGCCATCGTATCAGGCAGTCCGTTCACCGTGCCCAGCTACGGCAGGGCCAACGTGGCCGTCAGCTTCACGCCACCGGCCATAGGCAGTTACGTCACCAATGTGGTCTTTACCACCGACGACGGCAACTCAACCAATTGGGTAACGGGCGCCGGCGTCTGCAGTTACACGCTGTCGCCAACGAACGGGGCGTTTGGAGTACTGGGCGGCGATGGGAACTTCACGGTGAACACACCCGACTCTTCCTGTGCGTGGACGCCCAGCACGACAAACGGGTGGATTCATCTCACGGCGGGCACTGGGCCGGGCACCGGGCCGGTGAACTACACGGTGGACGAGAATACCATTGCCCCTCCGCGTCAGGGTACGATCATTGTCCAAGACCAGACGTATACGGTGACACAAGCAGGGTGCAGCTACGCGCTCAGTAGCGGTATTGCAAGTCCCTCGGCAAAGGGCGGCACCAATACGGTCAATGTGATTACCACCAGTCCGTGCCCGTGGACTGCGACGCCGAATAACGCGTGGTTGACAATCCTGAACGCTACCAACGGTGTGAGTTCTGGCACTGTGACATATATTGTTGCTCCCAACGGTTCGAGTAACGCAAGAACCGGCACCGTCAGCATCGCTGATCAGACCTTCACAGTGATACAGGCGGGAAATACCGCACCGCAGGTCACCATCATGCCAATCACACCCGTTAATTTGCCTGTACTGACCGTGAATCTGCATGCGACGGTGACCGACGACGGCGCGCCCTCCGGAACAGTCAGCACTGCGTGGTCGAAGGTAAGCGGCGGTTCCGTCACGTTCGGCAACGTCAACGCCACCAACACGACCGCGACATTCACAACGAACGGAACGTACGTGCTGCGGTTAACGGCGTCGGATGGGGCATTGTCAACCAGCAAGGACGTGACGGCGATTGTCAATGCCCGACCTCAGATCACCTCGCCGCCGGCAGCAACGAACGAGCTGGCATGGGTGGATAACATGTCGGTGGTGGCTGGATACGATCCGGCATGTTTCACAGTTGGGGCATTTGATCCGGATTTCAATCCGCTGTATTGCCGGTGGGATTTCGGGGACAGCGGAATAAGCACCGATTGCGATCCATGCCATGTATTCACCAACTGCGGACAATATGCGGTGAGCGTGGAGGTCAGCGATGGGGTTGCCTCGACCAACGCGACATCAACAGTGGTCGTTGCCTGTGAGCTGTACATAACCAAGCTGCAGGTGAAGTTGAATTTCGCCAAGACCAACTCCGACAGTTGTACTCTGGCTGGCGCGTTTGATCCCGGTACGGGCTTAGATCTTACCAATAAGGTTGTCACGATTAACGTTGGCGGGGCGCAGGTGCCGTTCACCATGGACGCGAAAGGTAAGGGCAAAGGCGTGAGTCGTTTTGGGAGCTGCAAACTTGCCTACAACCAGAAGATCGGCTTATGGAAGTTGACCGCCAATCTGGCGAAGGGTTCATGGCACGCGCAGTGGTCGGAACATGGGTTGAGCAATGCAACAATATCCAAACCCGGCGCATCAGTGGCCATGCCAGCCGTCGTGGTCATCGACACCAACGCCTTCGCCGACGAACGTTCGATGGTCTACACCGCTACCAAGAACCAGTCCGGCACGGCGAAGTAGAGGTATCCACATAACGACCGGCGCAGTCAGACGTGCTGGCAATCGTGCTCGTCTTGGGTCGCACGGCCGGTTTGCGGCGGTCAAATATCCTTGCGCTGGATTCACGAAGGCTGATATTGCCCTGCCGCCATGTTTGACGCGTTATCCAACAAACTACAGGGCATCCTGAAGAACCTGCGCGGGTATGGCAAGTTGACGGAGAAAAACGTCACCGATGCCCTGCGCGAGGTGCGCGTTGCGCTGCTCGAGGCCGACGTCAACTACAAGGTTGCCAAGGATTTCATCGAACGCACAAAACAACGCGCACTCGGTCAGGAAGTTTTAACAAGCGTTACGCCGGGCCAACAGATCGTCAAGATCGTGCACGATGAATTGGTTGCATTGATGGGCGGCGATTCTGAATCCGCAATTCGCCATCCGCAATTTTACCCCGACAGAGTCGGGGCCGCAATTCCCGGGAACTGGCTGATGGTTGGGTTGCACGGGTGCGGCAAGACAACGACCTGCGGAAAACTGGCGCGATTGATGGTGAAACAGGGGCGTAAACCGTTGCTCGTGGCTTGCGACGTGTATCGGCCGGCTGCGATTGATCAGTTGGAGACGCTTGGTAAACAATTGCAGCTTCCCGTGTTCTCGGTGCGCGACGAGAAGAACGTGGTTGAGATTTGCCGACGGGCGCAGGCGTTTGCGACCACGCAGGATCGGGACACCATCATCTTCGACACGGCAGGCCGGCTGCACATCGACGAAAAGCTGGTACAAGAACTGGTGCGGATGAAGGAAGCCGTGTCGCCGCAGGAAATCCTGCTGGTGGCAGACACCTCAACGGGACAAGAGGCCGTGAACATAGCCGAGCACTTCGATAAGGCCTTGGGTCTGACAGGTATCGTGCTGACAAAGCTCGACGGAGACGTGCGTGGCGGCGCTGCGTTGTCCATGCGCGCGGTTACGGGCAAGCCGATCCGGTTTGTCGGGGTTGGCGAGAAACTGGACGATTTGGAGCCGTTCCATCCCGAACGCATGGCGGGTCGTATCCTCGGTATGGGCGACGTGGTCAGCCTTGTCGAGAAGGCGCGGGTAGCGTTCGACACGAAGCAGACCGATGAGATGCAGCGGAAAATCGAAGATCAGAGCCTTACGCTGGAGGATTTTCTGTCGCAACTCCAGCAGTTCAAGCAACTTGGCCCATTGGAAAATCTGCTTGGCATGTTGCCCGGAATGGATAAGATGAGGGACTTGAGTGGCGGGGAAAAGCAACTCAAGCGCGTCGAGGCGATTATCCAGTCCATGACGCTGGACGAACGCCGCCGCCCGGAAATTCTGAACGCGAGCCGGCGCGCGCGGGTTGCCCGCGGCAGTGGTACGACGGTGTCCGATGTGAATGAGTTGTTAAAGCAGTTCGGAATGATGAAACAAATGATGAAGAAGATGGGCAAGATGCATAAGGCGTTCGCGCGCAAAGGCGTGATGCCGTGGCTTGCCCGGTGATGGAGAATTGCAGCGGAGAGGAGAACACGAAGTGGCGGTAAAAATCAGATTACGGCGGGTCGGAACGAAAAATGTTCCGTGTTATCGAATTGTGGTGGCCGATGGGCGCAGCCCCCGCGATGGGCGGTTCATCGAGAACATCGGCACGTACGATCCGAAGAACCAGAAGCGGGAATATACAATCAACATCGAGCGGGCGAAGCACTGGATTCAAAAAGGCGCCCAGCCAAGCGAGACCGTGCGCAGCTTGTTGAAGCGGGCCGTGAAGGCCGCGGCCCAAGCCCCGGTGTCGTGACGACGCGTTTGAGCCGGGTAAACAGGGCGATCAGGAAGCCCCAAGTGTGAACGGAGTGGGTGCAATATGAAAGCGTTCGTCGAGTTTGTGGTTAAGGCATTGGTTGATTATCCCGAACAGGTCGAGATCCGGGAAGTGGATGGCGATCAGGTGGTGGTGTTCGAGTTGCGGCTCAACCAGACCGATATCGGCAAGGTCATCGGCAAGAGCGGTCGCACGATCACGGCGATACGCACGCTGCTGACTGGCGCTGCCGCCAAACAGGGCAAACGCGCCATGATCGAGATTATCGAACCTGACGGTCCCCGCAGTCGTGGAAGCGGGCCCTGCAGTGAGCAACTACTGCAGGGCGGGCCGTCAACACCTGCTGCGGGTGAATCACCCGCGGAACCGGGGCAATAACCGCAGGACGCACAAGCGGGATGGAGATCGATATCCTGACGTTGTTCCCGCGGATCTTTGAAGGGCCGCTGGACGAAAGCATCCTGAAACGGGCGCGCGAGCGTGGACTGGTTCAGGTGCGGATCCACAACTTGCGTGATTACACGCATGACAAGCATCACGTGGTGGATGACAAGCCGTACGGTGGCGGCCCGGGCATGTTGATGAAGCCCGAACCGATCTTTGAAGCCGTGGAGGCGTTGCGGCGCGCCGACACGCACATCGTGTTGATGACGCCGCAGGGCAAGCCGTTGACGCAACAACGGGCGCAGACGTTCGTGCAGAAACCGCATTTGCTCATACTCTGCGGACACTACGAGGGCGTTGATGAGCGGGTGCGTGAAGCGCTCGTCGATGAAGAAGTCAGCATCGGCGATTACGTGTTGACCAATGGCGCGCTGGCCGCAGCCGTGCTGGTGGACGCCGTGGTACGGCTTGTGCCGGGCGTACTCGGCGATGACGAGAGCGCCCAGCAGGATTCATTTGCCGGCGGATTGCTGGAGGGACCGCAGTACACGCGGCCACCGGAGTTCCGCGGGATGCGAGTGCCCGAAGTGTTGTTGTCGGGCGACCACGGCGCGATTGCCGCGTGGCGCGCCGAACAGGCGCGTAAACGAACGCGGGAGCAGCGACCGGATTTATTAAAGGAAAAAGAGAACTAGAATGCGCCCATGATGGGGCGGCAAGGGATGTGAGTCATGAATGTGATTGAGAAAATTCAGCAGCAGCAATTGCGCAAGGATATGCCGCCGTTCAAGGTGGGTGATGTGGTCCGCGTGTTTTCGCGGATCAAGGAGGCCGACCGCGAGCGCATCCAGCTGTTTTCAGGCATTGTAATCAATAAACAGGGACGGGGTATTCGAGAAACGTTCACAGTTCGCAAGGTCGTTGGCGGCTATGGCGTCGAGCGCATTTATCCGTTGCATTCGCCTTTCATCCAGAAGGTCGAAGTCGAACGCGCCGGCAGGGTTCGTCGCGCCAAGCTCTACTACCTGCGCGACCGCGTCGGCAAGATCGCCACGAAAATCGAAGAAGCCTGACGAAATTCAGGCACGCCGTGGGAACCCCGACAATAGTGTCGGGGCAGATGTTGGGTCGAGACGGGGGGATATCGAGCCATGCTTCGCTATGAGCGAAGGGCGTACCAGAACGGGGCGAAACTCGTTGCCGGCATCGACGAGGCCGGGCGCGGCCCGTTGGCGGGACCGGTTATGGCCGCGGCGGTCGTTCTGCCGCGAGAATTCCATCACAACACGCTGACCGATTCGAAGCTGCTCACCGCGCGCCAGCGCGACTGCCTATTCGCCGAACTCACCGCAAATCCCGATGTCTTCTGGGCTGTTGGCGTCTCTTCCGTCGAGGTCATCGACCGCGACAATATCCTGCGCGCCACCGAACAGGCGATGCTGGCGGCATTCAACGCGTTGCCGTGCAGACCCGACCACGCGCTGATTGATGGATGGCCCGTGCGCGGGTTCCCGGTTGCGCAGACGGCGATAGTCGGCGGCGATGGGAAGAGTTTTTCCATCGCCGCGGCCAGTGTGATTGCCAAGGTCACACGCGACCGCCTGATGACCCAGTTGCACGAGCAATTCCCACAGTACAATTTCGCGCGGCACAAAGGATACGGCACGCCCGAACACCTGGCCGCGTTGGAACAACACGGGCCGTCGCCCGTACACCGCCAAAGTTTCGCACCGGTGCGTCATGCCCTGGAACTGGTTCAGAAATCGAGCGAGTAATCCCACGGCGCGGCTTGAACTGGGCGAGCGCGGTGAGGATGCTGCGGCGAAGTTTTTGCGCCAAAACGGTTACAAGATTCTCGTGCGCCGATTCAAGAGCCAGGCGGGAGAGATCGACATCATCGCCCGCCAGAAGGATTGGCTGGTCTTCGTAGAGGTCAAGACCCGCCAGTCGGAACAATACGGCGCGCCAGGCGAAGCTGTGGATAAGACAAAGCAGCGCCACATGATCCGCGTTGCCCTAGATTATCTGCGCCTGCTCAATAACCCGAAAATCAAGTTCCGATTCGACGTCGTCGAGGTGCTCCTTCGCGAGGATGCGCCGAAACCAGATGACATCCGCGTCATCCCAAATGCGTTCGACCTGAACAAGCCGTTTATCTATTAAGCGGTCCTGCAGGCTGCTTCGGCCAGCCGTTTTACGGCCAGTTCGCAATAACCACGGTGGATTTCGACGCCGATCCCCTTTCGCTTCAACCGACGACATCCGAGCAACGTGGTGCCGCTGCCCATGAACGGATCGAGCACTGTATCGCCCACGAAACTGAACATTTTGATGCATCGTTTTGGAAGTTCGATCGGATAAGGCGCTGGATGACCCACCCGCTTCTTCTTTTCGCCGCCAAATGTCCAAACACCGTTCGTCCACGCCATGAATTCGTCGCGTGTGATGTCCGACACCCTTGTGCCCGAGTTTTTCTTCCACGAATTCCTGTAAAGCACGACAATGATTTCCACTGGCGCGATCACGAATGGAGCCGATGCGGAACACCACGAGCCCCAGGCAGTACGACGCGAGATGTTCTGCTCGTTCCAGATGATCGTCGAGTGGTACTTCCAACCGACGCTCTTGGCGATGGTTGTTATGTCGGCGCAAATGCTCTGTTGTCCACCTTTGTTTTTGTCGAGCGGTATGTTCAGACAAAAACGTCCATCGTCTTTCACAAGCCGAAGGCATTTAGTCAACCAGGCGCGCGTGAAATCCAGGTACTCACCGTAATTAAGCCGGTCGTTGTGTGTCGCGTAGGCGATGTCCACGTTATACGGCGGGGAGGTGATAATCAGATCAATGGAGCCGTCGGAGATCGCAGTCGTCGTAAGGATATCCTCATTGAGTATGGTGATTTTATCCTGTTCAAAGAATGGCGCGCGCCCCGTCCCGACTCGCTTTGTGATGCCGACCTTGTTCTTCATTGCCCCGCTGCTTATAGACCAGACAGACCATGATTCCAAGTTTCCGTTCCTGAGATTGTGATTGTGGGCTGGGGTGATACATTGACTCACCACAGTTTTCGGGTATCATGCGCGCCGGACATTTATGAAAACGACACACTTTTCTCGCTATTGCGCCGGGCTCATCGCGGTGACTGTTTTCGGCCTATGCACCGCGCAATCAACCCGCGCTGATGGACCAACAAACGAGGTGGCCGTTGCGCCATCCAACATGGTGGCGGACGTGATGGCGGAAGGGCAGACCAATGTGTTGAAAGCCATCACGATCCGCGATTGCATCATGCGTGCGCTTCAGAACAACTTCGACATCAAGATACAGCGGATCAATCCGTCGATACAATCGTGGGGCGTAGTTTTTGCACAGGGGGTGTTCGACCCCACCCTGTCGGGGTCTAGCACTTTCCAAGACAACACGCAGCCGCTCGGTCCCGATGACGCCAAGGCCTTGGGGGTGCCTTCGGTCAAACAACGGACGTGGACGTCCCAACTGGGCCTGGCCGGAAAATTGCCCACCGGCGCGCAGTACGGGTTTAACGCCACCGATACGCGAACTTCGGGCACGCTGGCAACCAATTTCGTTTTCACGGGCTCGGTGTCCGCCTCGCTCACACAGCCTCTCCTCAAGAACTTCGGGCTGGGCGCGAACACGGCCTTTATCCGCATGGCGCGCAAGCAACGCGACATCAATGTACAGAATTTTATAAACCAGATGATTACCAGCATCAGTTCCGTGTATAACGCCTACTACGAGCTGATTTTCGCCATTGAAGACCACAAGGCCAAGAGCGAAGACCTTCAACTTGCAAAGCAGTTGCTCGATGAAAACCGCAAAAAGCTACAAATCGGCACGATGTCGCCACTGGACGTGGTTCAGGCGGAATCCGGCGTGGCCTCACGCGAACAGGCAATCATTCTCGCTGCGCGCACGATCAAGGACAACGAAAACGCGCTCAAACTTCTGATTTCGCAAAACGTGGCAGAGTTTCAGGGTGAATCGTTCCTGCCTGTTGATTATCCCGTGGCTGAAATGGTCGAAACGGACGTCGCCAGCAGTACTCGCACCGCGTTGGAATCGCGTCCCGACTATGTCGCCGCCAGACACGCCCTTGATAAGCAAAATATCCAGGTCAAATACAATAGCAACCAGCTTTGGCCTGAAATCGATCTGAATGCCAGTTACGGTTGGAACGGGCGCGGCAGCAATTTTCAGGATTGGTCCGATAATGTGAACTCGCGCGATAACCCGGTCTGGGCTGCGGGCGTGACCGTCACATTTCCGATCGGCAACCGCCAGGCACGGGCCAGTTATCAGTCGGCACGTTTACAGTCTGAGCAGCTCCTGCTCCAACTCAAACAACTAGAACAACAGATCGTTGTCGCGGTGGACAACGCCGTCGGACACGTCCGGACCAATCTGAAAAGCGTGGAAGCGGCGGTCGCCGCCAGCCATCTGGCCAATGAGTCGCTGAAAGCCGAGAAAGCGAAACTCCTCGCTGGTACATCCACGACCTTTCTGGTCCTGCAGGCCCAATCCCAACTGGCTGCGGCACGCTCGGCGGAAATTCGCGCGCGCGCCGATTACGCCGAATCACTGGTGACATTGACCCAACAAGAAGGTACGACGCTGCAAAAGAACAACATTGTGCTAGACGAGCGTTTCTGACCGGATGTACCCAATACTCATTCACACGCGGTGGCTTGACATTTATACCTATGGTGTCCTGGTCACCGCCGGTTTCCTGATTGGCATCGCCGTCGCGACTTATCGCGCCCGACGTGAAGGATTGCCGCCCGAAGATATTACCGATCTCGGCGTCTGGCTTGTTGTGGCAGGCATGGTCGGCGGGAAACTTTTTCACATCATTTTTTTCTGGAACGACTTTATTGCGGCGTGGCGCGCGGAAGGGCTGCGTTCGCTGCGGGAAGGCTTTGTTTTCTACGGTGGCCTCGTTGTCGCGGCACTGACGGCTGTCATCTATTTGCGCGCAAAACGGCTTCCCGTGGCGAAGGTACTCGACCTGCTGGCGCCGTGCGTTGCGCTTGGCCATGCGCTGGGCCGGCTTGGCTGTTTCTTTACCGGCTGTTGCTACGGCAAAGCATGCTCATTGCCGTGGGCAGTCAAGTTCCCGCCACCACACGCTATGGCCGGCATCCCGGTGCACCCCACAGAACTGTACGAGGTCGTTGGAAACGTCGCGCTGTTTCTGGGTCTAAGCGCGTTCGCCAAGCACAAGCGGTTCGACGGCCAGGTCTGGTGGTTGTACGTGCTGGGCTACAGCATCCTGCGATTCGTCGTTGAGTTCTTCCGGGGCGACTATGACGTGCACTACCTCGGAATCTTCACGATTGGCCACGTGATCGCCGCGATCATGATCGTCGTTTCGCTTGTCGCGCTATGCACGGTCCGGAAAACCAAAACCCGTTGAAGTGTTTCCACTTCAACGGGCCGGTTGATTTCAAACTGGTCGCCTGGTTTCCGGTGATGGCTTACAGATCGGTGATCGGCTTGTGCCGGGGCACCAGTGCTTTCATAACGCCCCAAGCCGTCAAATAGCTCAGGGCGCAGATGGTGAACATGATAAGGTAGGCGGTCTGCGGGTGGCTCTTAAAGGCATCTGTAAGCCGGCCTGCCAGCATCTGAATGATCACGCCGCCAATGCCACCGGCCGTGGTCCCGATGCCGGTGACTGACCCGACGGCCTTCTTCGGAAACATGTCGGAAACCGTCGTAAAAAGATTCGCCGACCACGCCTGATGCGCGGCTGCGCCGATGCAGATCGTTGCGACGGCCAGCACGGCGGCCATTTCCCCAAAACGATGGACATTGCCAAAGTATTGCGTGGCCAGTACCGCCAGCGGGGCCACGGCAATGAGGAACATCGCCGTCATGCGCGCCTTGTAAACCTGCATGCCTCCCTTGATGAGAGTCATGGGAATGCTGCCGCCGTAAACGCTGCCGACGATGGCGACGCCATAGACGATGAACGTCGGCATTATGATTTGCGCCTTGGTCATGCCGAATTGTTTGGTCAAATAATCCGGCAGCCAGAACAAATAGAACCACCAGATGCCATCGGTCATAAACTTGGCAAAAAAGAACGCCCAAGCCTGGCGGTAGCTGAAGAGCTTACACCAGGAAACCTTCCCCCGGTCTCCGTTGGCGCCGCTGGCCACGGCTTCATCATCAATGCGAATGTAGTCGTGTTCAACCTTTGAAAGCCGCCTTTGTTTGTCGGGCGTGTCATAGAGCCAAAACCAGAAAATCAACCAGAGAAAACCGGCGGCGCCCGTGATAATAAACGCCAGCTTCCATCCGAGCTGGTCGCCGAAGTAGATCATGCACCACGGAACTAACAGCGCGGCAACCATCGCGCCGAAGTTTGAACCGCTGTTGAAGATGCCGGTAGCCAGGGCGCGTTCGCGCTTGGGAAACCACTCGGCGACCGTTTTGATGGACGCGGGGAAGTTGCCCGCTTCTCCCACCGCAAACCCGCTTCGAATGGCCACATGCATCACCAGCAACCGTCCGACAAAGGCATTGGCAACCCCGCACAGCGACCAGACGATGAGAGACAGGGCCAGACCCAGCTTGGTCCCGATTTTGTCAATGACCCAGCCAACAACGAGAGTCATGCCGGCGTAAAATCCCGTAAAGAAGGAGGTCAACACGGCAAAGTCGGTGTTGGTCCAGCCAAACCCGCCTTGTTCCACTGGTGTGCAGAAAAATCCCTTTAGATAGCTGATGACCTGCCGGTCCAGATAGTTGAAGGTAGTGGCAAAAAACAGCAGGCCGCAAATCACCCAACGATAACGCCCCATAGACTGTTCGCCGGGCGAATTGGGAATATTCTGCGTATTCGAGAGAGTATTGCTCACAATGTTATCCTCCGATAGAGAATTCGGTTTACGATACTTCCAATCTCGCCACCCCGTCGTGAAACTCGCACAGCCGAACCGAGGAACGGAGAATAATCACATGCGCGGCACGCGGTCAAGGTTGGATTCCCTACGCCGACACAATCACTCCGCTCTCGCACAACGGCGCTCGGTTGCATAAAATCGGGGCATGACAGTGCATGTCGCAACCGAAGATTTCCGTGGTAAACGGCTCGACCGATTTCTTCAGGCGGAATTACCGGGACATTCGCGCGTGTCTCTGCAAAAGCTGATCGAACAAGGCGACGTGCTCGTCAACGGCAAACCCGGTAAACCGAGCTACAAAGTGCATACCGGCGACAAGATCTCTGTTGAAATTCCGCCGCCGCGACCGCTCGAAGCCCGGCCTGAGGAAATACCACTCGATGTGCTGTATGAGGACAACGATCTCATTGTAGTCAATAAACCGGCCGGCATGGTCGTGCATCCCGCTGCGGGCAATACCGAGCACACGCTGGTCAACGCGCTCCTGCACCATTGCCGCGGCAAACTTGCCGGCATCGGCGGTGTCCAACGACCCGGCATCGTTCATAGACTCGACAAAGGCACCACTGGCTGCCTCGTCGTTGCCAAAACCGACACGGCGCACCAATCTCTCGTAGCGCAATTCAAGGCGCGCGGCATAAAAAAGATTTACCGGGCCGTCTGCTGGGGAAATTTTACTAAGAACAGCGGTGCAATCGAGACGACCATTGGCCGTAGCGCGCATGACCGCAAAAAGATGTCGACCAATCCCGCAACAGCGGGACGCGGACGCACCGCACTGACCGATTATCGCGTCCTGAAACAGCTTGGCGAACTTGCGCTCGTCGAACTTACGCTGCACACGGGCCGGACACACCAGATTCGCGTCCACATGGCGCACATCGGCCATCCTATCGTCGGCGATGCTGTTTATGGCCGTGCAGGATCTCCCTTTTCAGTTGCTCGCCCGTTGTTGCATGCTTATAGACTTGGTTTCACGCATCCGCGCACGGGAAAGTTCGTGGAATTCGAGGCACCGATTCCCAAGGACATGTCAAAGATATGCCAAAGCTGAACGAAATTGTGGACGAAACCATCGCGGCGCTGGAAGAAATGAAACGCTCCGGCGTCACACACGTCGAGGTATCCCGCACGACGTTGGAAGAGTTGGGCAAAGTGCCCGTTACCCATCGCGGTCGGGAGACCGCTTCCGCACCAGAAAATACCGAGCTCGCTTCCGTAGAGGCGCGCGCCAAAGTCTGCGTAAAATGCCGCGAACTCGCGCAGAGCCGACACAACGTCGTGTTTGGCGTCGGCGATCCGCACGCGGAATTGATGTTCATTGGCGAGGCACCGGGACGCGACGAAGATTTGGAAGGCGAACCGTTCGTGGGCCGTGCTGGCGAACTGCTTACAAAGATCATACAGGCAATGGGCTTAAAACGGCACGAGGTGTACATCGCCAACGTCCTGAAATGCCGGCCACCTGAAAACCGCGCACCGTTGCCCGAAGAAGCGGCGAACTGTCTGCCCTACCTGCTCTCGCAGATTGAGTTGATCAAGCCGAAGGTCATAGTTGTGCTCGGTGCCACCGCGATGAAAGCGCTGTTGGACATCCAACTCGGCATCACCAAGATACGCGGCAACTGGTACACATTTCGCGATATACCGATCATGCCGACGTTCCACCCTGCCTATCTGTTGCGCAATCCCCCCGCCAAGAAAGAAGTCTGGCAGGACATGCAGGCCGTGCTCGCCAAGCTTGGCCGTGAAGCGCCGAAGCGATAACGGCATCTATCTCTCGCAGAGTACGCAGAGGCGCAAAGCGGACAGGAACGTATGGGCGCTACGTTAACGGTGTTTTTGTGGACGAGGGTTGCTTACCAGTTAACTGGTTAACCTCATGTCGGAGCTTCTTCAATTGCAGTTGCGCCATTTCATCCTGAATGGGCTGCACTTCCTTGTGCCATTTGCCAAATCCGTAGATCATAAGAAATACCGACCCTACGATAATCACTACAAGCGCTATTTCAAAAAACTTCCTGTCAGAGACTGCGAGTTCCCGTCGCTTCTCTAAAACCAGTTTCTTCGCTGCATCTGCCGGCAAGGGATTGGCGACTTGCTTGATCGATTCGATTTCGACGACCGTCTGAAGTACGAGTTCGTTGGTTGAGTGGACAATATAGATATATGAACCAGTGCTAAAAACGAACAGAAGCAGTCCAAAAAACGCATAGAACTTGTAGATGTTGTCGGTCGGGAGTGGGATTCTGCTTTCCATAACGTTGCAGTATCAAAGCAGAGTCGCGAATGACTATCAAGGATTACGATGTGCCGTTGGCGCGTGGACGGCTGGGCGAGCCGTCCCTACCCCACGACCTTCGTGTCCCCCGAAAGGGATTCGGGGTAAACTTCGTGGTGAATCTGCCGCTTCTCCTCTTTGAGATTGACACGCGGGTGGGCGGCGCGGATTATTTCCGGCAGCGTACTCACATTCGCGGTAAACTGGTGACCGACGAAAAACCCCAAAACCCAAGGAGGTTGTTATGACAGACGCGACGACGCCCACCCAACCGACCGCCCCTCAACTCTCGCAGCAGGAGATCGATAGCGGCAAAACCATGGCGATACTGAGCTATATCCCCATCGCTTTTCTTGGCCTGATTGTGGCCATTATCTCACTCTCGCAAAAGAACAACGCATTTTCGCTTTATCACGCGAAACAGGCGCTCACGCTGTATATCTGTTGGATTGTTGCCGCCCTGTGTTGTGTCCCGCTCTTTTTCATCTGCATCGGGTTTCCGCTGGTGATGGCCGTGAACGTGGCTGGACTGGTGTTGTGCGTTCTAGGGATTATCAATGCCAACTCGGGCCAATGCAAACCGCTGCCCCTGATCGACAAATTCGTCGACAAGTGGTTTGGGAAGATTCAGAAAGTCTAGCCGAAGCGATAACGGCATCTATCTCTCGCAGAGAACGCAGAGCTTTTCACCTCTTTGCGCCTTGGCGGCTTTGCGTGACCGCGGTTGCCGCGAAAACCACATCGCGGCGTTTGGCGCACTCAGCGGCGCCGTCTCCGCTACGCTTCGGCTCCGTCGGACTCGGCTTTGCGGCCAACACTCCATCTTTGATTGAGATTGACACGCGTGTGGGCGGTGAAATGACCGGCAAGTTTGCTTGCCCGGTGGAATCCGGTCGGTTACAATGTCTCTGTGAAACTCGACCGACAGGCCGTTACCAAGTCCACGCTCCAACAGCACGAAGACGATAATTTCGTCCCCGGCACCATCGAGGAACGCGTGTTGATGGTCTGGCCTATTACCCGCGAAGTCGCCGCACTCAGTCCCAAGCACGATGTGGAACGAAGATTACAGAGACATGTTGTGCGCGTTGAACGCCGAGGCCGTTGAGTACATCCTCGTCGGCGCGTACGCTTTAGCTGCGCACGGGTTTCCCCGCGCCACGCTCGACATGGACGTGTGGGTGCGACCGTCCCCAGCCAATGCCGACCGCGCTTTCAAAGCACTCTCACGCTTCGGCGCGCCGATGGCTAACCTTTCAGCGGCGGATTTTGCGAAAGAGGACGCCGTGGTGCAAATTGGCGTCGCACCGCGCAGGGTGGACATCATCACGAGCGTTTCCGGACTGACTTTTGAGGAATCGCGTCGGAGCGCATTGTTGCGAGAGATTGAAGGGTTGACCGTACCGATTCTGGCGTTACCCGACTTGATCCGCAACAAGCTTGCCTCCGGGCGCCCCAAAGACCTCGAAGATGCCAAGCTATTGCAGAAACATCTGCGGCAATCGGCGGGGTCAACTGGCCCAACGCTCTGACGCTCCACCCTTCGCGGTTTTATTCCTTTTCCTTGGTCAGATGACTGAGCCGCTAGTCTTCCATGCCGGCCAGTTTCAGAATAGCGCGTTGCAGGCCGGACTTGAGTGACTGATTGCCATGAACAGGGACGACGATCAGGGCGCGCTCGCCGGGTTTGCCATAGATGTGGTGGCTGCCCTTGATGTGCTTGAGTTGCCAACTGTGTTGTTCCAATAGACGACAAACTTCCTTGCCGCTATAGCTCTTTGTGCTCATTTACAAACAGGTGGTCATGTCAACCAATCTGCCTTTAGCTGGAGCGGAAGGAACTATCAGACAGCCACTTCCAGGATTTGCACGTCAGGCTCTGGCTGCCGGCCCTCGCCGCGCAGGGTCTCCAAATAAAGCTCAATGGCCTCGTGGATGTTGCTCCTCAGTTCCGACAAAGTATTGGCTTGGGAAAAGCAGCCCGGTAAGGCAGGCACTTCAGCCCAGTATCCACCATCAGGTTCCGCGTGGACTGCGATCTTGTAGGTCATGGCAGGTAGAATATAGCCGACTCACAGCGAGATTGCAACGGTCGTATTCCAGCGGCAGTGCGGGGCGTATAGGCGTTGGAAAAGTGAGGGCGGGAAGTACTGCCCGAAACCACTATCTCTCGCTGAGTGCGCAGAGCTTGCCACGTTTCACGTGGACGCTGGGCTCTCTGTGTGTTGCCGCGAACGACGGCGGCGTTTGGCGCACTCGGCGGCGCCGTCTCCGCTACGCTTCGGCTCCGTCGGACTCGGCTTGTGAGAGATTATTCCTTTTCCTTGGTCAGGAAGGCGATGAACTTGTCCTCGAACGCCTGCAGGTCTGGGTCGGTGCTGCCGTATACTTCACGCCAGGCGGAGTCGAATCGCGCGCCTTCGCTCTGTAGCTTGACCAGCTTCATCAGAGGCGTCATGCCGCCGTGCTTGTAGTACAGGAAACTCACCAGCCGCTGCGACTCGATGTAGAACGCCGCGACCTCGTCCTTGGATTGCGGATAATCGACGGTGCTGGTCAAATCTTTCAGCGGGATGTATTTGTCCCGGCTCAGATTGTCCGAGATATTCTTGATGGTGTACTGGCGCGCCTTGAGGTAAGCACGGTAGATGCGGATGCCTTCAAATTCGGCGAGTCCTTCGTTGAGCCACAATGGGATGTCTCCCTTTACGAATCGGTGAAGCACGAGATGAGTCAGCTCGTGCGGCAGTGTCTGGCCCTGAAACTTGAAGTGCGGACGCGAACAGAAGAACAGTTCGCGTCCCGTACACCAGCCGCCCGTCCACGCGTCCATTTTGCCGTCGCCGACGAATTTTCGCCAGGCCTCTTGGTTGAGGAACACGTAAAGGTGGCATTTGCGCTCGAATGAATCCTGCGTGATATCGAGATCTCTCTTGATCCCGGCATAGGACCACTCGGCCGCAGCGACCAATTGCGTCACCAAAAAGCCCGTTTCGGTGTGGAAGATGAAATGGTCGGATTCGCTGTGTTCCCACTTCACGGTCTCGAGATTCAGGGCCGTATCACCCTGACGCGACACGTAGCGCTCGCTCAATTCCGCAAACGGCACAACCTTGAGGTTGTACAGATTTTGCACCGGGAAATCTTCTTCGTCGCCCGTTGCTGCTTGACCGCAACAAATGGCTGCAATGGCCAGACCGACAAGCGCTCTGACGAGGTTCATGACCGCTTGTATAGATTCCGTCCGCCGCAAGTTCCAGCGAAATCTTCTCTGTGTGTTGCCGCAAACGACAGCGGCGTTTGGCGCACTCGGCAGCGCCGTCTACGCTACGCTTCGGCTCCGTCGGACTCGGCTTGTGAGAAATAACCCCTCTTATTCCGGTTTCGAGCATGGCAACTTTTCAGGATTGGTTTTTGCGAGGCGGCTCTTATACTCGCGTTGTGCAAAAGGTCCTCATCACTGGCGGGGCGGGGTTTATTGGGTCGCATCTGGCCGAGGCATTGGTGGCGGCGGGCAAGGAGGTCGCCGTCCTCGATGATCTCAGCACCGGGTCGCTCGACAATCTCACGGCATTGCGCAAACACAAACAATTCCAGTTCACCGAAGGCTCGGTGCAGAATGAGGCGGTGGTGACGCGGTTGGTCGCAAAAGCGGATTTTGTGTATCACCTCGCTGCGGCGGTGGGCGTTGAGTTGGTGGTGCGCAGGCCGGTCCACACGCTGGAGGACAACGTCCGCGGCACGGAGAACGTGTTGGCGGCGGCCAGCCGACACGGCACAGGCGTGTTGCTAACGTCGACGTCGGAAGTGTACGGCAAGAGCGAGAAGGCGTCTTTCAGTGAGGACGATGATTTACTGATTGGTCCACCGAAATTCGCGCGGTGGGGGTACGCCTGTTCAAAATTGTTGGATGAATTTCTGGCGCTCGCGTACCAGCATGAGAAGCAGTTGCCGGTTTATATCGTGCGATTGTTCAATACCGTTGGGCCGCGCCAGACTGGCCGGTACGGGATGGTGGTGCCTCGGTTCGTGCAGGCTGCAGTACGCGGGGAGCCGATTGTCATCCACGGCGATGGAAAGCAATCCCGCTGTTTCTGCCATGTGAGCGACGTGGTGCGGGCATTGGTGAATTTGCCGGGGTATCCGCAGGCGGTCGGACAGATCTATAACATCGGTAGCACGGAGGAAGTAACGATACAGGAACTGGCGGAACGGGTGAAACAGTTCACGAAGAGCCGGTCGGAGCTGCAGTTCGTCCCGTACGACGAAGTATACGCGAAGGATTTTGAGGATATGCGACGGCGCGTTCCGAGCATTGAGAAGATCCGGCTTCTGACGGGATGGCAGCCCACGAAATCACTGGATGAAATCATCCGTCGGACAGTGGAGTATGCCCGGTCTGAAGACGCTGGCCGGTGATGTGCGGCGGGTTTTTCTTAGTCGAACACTGGATGGAGCCGGCGATCGGACTTGAACCGATAACCTTCTGATTACAAATCAGATGCTCTGCCAATTGAGCTACGCCGGCAAATCCCTACAAGCGCTGAATATGCCACGCGCTCCACGCTTAGTCCAGCGCGGCAAAGGCCGTTCCCAGGCTCATGATTAAATCGGTGGCCAATAACGCTTGTTCGCCATAACGTTTACAAGCAATGTCTCCAGCTGATCCGTGCAGATACACGGCTGCTCGCGCCGCGCTCAATGGCGACAAGCCTTGCGCCAGTAACGCGCCGATCATTCCCGTTAGCGCATCCCCCATCCCGCCCTTGGCCATGCCGGGATTGCCCGTCATATTGACCCAGAGTTTGCCCGATGGGTCAGTGATCACCGTGCCCGCGCCTTTTAATACCGTGATGACACCGTGTTCGCGCGCAAATCCGCATGCCACCTTCCAGCGATTCGCCTGCACGTCTTGAATGCTCTTTTTCACAAGCCTGGCCATCTCACCGGGATGCGGTGTCACCACCACGGGCACCCGGAGCCGCTTCAGCAGGAACGGGTACCGCACCAGCGCGTTCAACCCGTCGGCATCCAGCACAAGCGGCACCGTGCTCCGGTTAATCAAATCGTGCACCATTTCCTGCGTCTCCACACCCTGCCCCAACCCGGGCCCGATCGCCACGGCGCCGAATCCCGTAGTGTCGGTGACGCTGTCCAACGCTCGTGGCATGACTTCGGATGGACAATTCACAGCGACAATCGGCAGAATTGCGCGCGGTACCGCCAGAGTGACCAATCCGGCTCCCGACCGCGCCGCCGCGTGGGCGCACAACACTGGAGCACCGGTGTAACCTTCCGCGCCCGCAACGATAAGTAGATGACCGAATTCACCCTTGTGCGCGCCACGCCGCCGCGCCGGGAGCACCGGTGCCACGTCATGGGCGGAAATCAGTTCCACGTCCGTTTCGATCGAGTCCACAAACTGCCGCGGGAACCCGATATCGGCAACTTCGAGCCTGCCCACAAAATCCACGGCGCTAGGCCTCAATAAACCGATCTTCGGCAAACCCATTGTCACCGTCACCTCGGCACGGACGCAGACCCCGTGAACCTCGCCGGTATTGCTGTCCAGTCCCGATGGGATGTCAATCGCCACCACGGGCCGGTGCAGCTCGTTCACACAGTCGATTGCCGAGGCATACGGCTCGCGCACGGCGCCGGTCAGTCCCGTGCCCAGCAAGCCGTCCACGACAATAGCCGGTGTGGTCTCAGCAACAAGCTGTCGTAAACATTCACGCGGACCAATCTCTCTGGTCGCGGTTTTCAATGACCGTCCGTGGGACACATGCAGTCGCGGCGACTCGACGACTCGGACGCCGTCCGGCAACCGTTTAAAGTGAAGGAGCGGATCGCCTTTAAGGTCTGTGCGGTGACATAACAACACCAGTGTCGGCTGGCATCCTGCGTTCGCCAGATGACGTGCCGCGACGATGGCGTCGCCACCATTGTTGCCTTTGCCGGCAAGAAGAAGCATGGAACGCGTGTCGCGTGCGCGCAAAAGCCCGATGCACGTTTTGGCCACAGCCGTGCCGGCCCGTTCCATGAGTTCGGCGCTTGGCACGCCGGCAGCGATGGCTTGTTGGTCGAGCTGACGGATTAGCGCGGTGGTGACCGCTTTCATGAAGGTGACTTTAACAGAATAACGATCCAAAAGCAACGCGTAGCGATTAACTTAGTCTATCCGCACGCCCGCGCCAGCTTTGGCGGCCCCAACGGGATTCGAACCCGTGTACCCAGATTGAGAATCTGGAGTCCTAGGCCTCTAGACGATGGGGCCACACAAACTCAGTAATCGGTAACCAGTGCCCAGTGAACGTGACACAGAGTACAGGCCGGCAATGGAAAATCAAGCGCTTTGGAGCGCACCGGCTTGTCCGTCACGATCCCGCAGCAGCGGGATGAAGAGCCGGCGGTTTGTCGTTATCTAAACCACGCAACCGCGCCAGCAGTTTGTCGTGAATCCCATCAAACTTTCCGTTGGAGAATACCGCCACCACATCGCCGCGGCGCAATTGCGGCGTCAGCGCATCGAGGATGGCCTCGGCGTTCGGCGCGTACCCGGCAATTTTGCCACGCTCGCGCAACACGGCCACGATCCGTTCGGGATTCAGCCGCTCTTTTTCAGCCAGCTCCTTTAGCCGGTCCACCTTCGCGATGAACGCGCCGTCGGCTTCAGCGAGGGCGTCGGCAAGCTCGTTCTGAAAAATGTTGCGACGCGTCGTGTTGCTCCGCGGCTCGAACAACGCCCATACGCGGCGTTGCGGATACTTCCCGCGGATGGCACGGATGGTTTGTACCAGCGCCGTAGGGTGATGCGCGAAATCATCAAGTACCGTTATCCCGGCTGCTTCGCCGCGCACTTCCATGCGGCGTTTCACGCCTGTGAACGTTGTAAAGCCGCGCTGGATCTGATCGTGGGAGAGCCCCAATTCGGCGGCGCAAATGGCGACAGCAGCGGCATTGCGCTGGTTGTGTTCGCCGGCCAAGGGGATGTTGAAGCCGCTGAAGTCAGCGATGCTGAAAAAACGGACACGGCACTGCGCGCCCGTGACGACCTCGCGCACGTTGGCATCCTCGCCGTTTGCGACGATCAGCCCACGACGGGGCACCACGGCCACGAGTTGGCGGAATGCGCGTTTCACCGCGGCCAAATCGGGAAAGATGTCGGCGTGGTCAAACTCGACGTTGTTGAGGATTACCGTGCCGGGGAGGTAATGGACGAACTTGCTGCGTTTATCGAAAAACGCCGTGTCGTACTCGTCGCCCTCGACCACGAAGTAACGACCATAAGCCGGAACGCTTATATCGCCAGATGGAAGAAGGGTGAGTCGCGCGCCGCCGCTCGGAAAGTTGTTCGGGATGCCGCCGATAAGGAACGACGGCGACAGCCCCGCCGATTCCAGCACCCACGCGAGCAGCGACGTGGTGGTCGTCTTACCATGCGTGCCGGCGATCACCACTGAGTGACGTCCGCGAAGAAAAAACTCGCGCACTAATTCAGGCAATGAGCAGTAATTCCATTCCTCGTCCAGCACGCGTTCGACTTCGGGATTGCCCCGCCTGACCGCGTTGCCAATAACGACCAGCCCGGGGTGATGATCGAGATTTGTCTCGCGGTAGCCGGAGAACATGCTGATGCGCCGCGATTCCAGAAAGGTGGACATCGGCGGATAGACGTTTTCGTCGCTGCCGGTGACAATATAGCCGAGGTCGCGGCACAGTACAGCGACCGAGGCCATCGCCGTGCCGCAAATCCCAACGAAGTGAACCGATTTGACCTCCTTATGCAACATCCGCTAGGGTTCCCCACAGGGCTTGTAGCAAACATGTACCAGAAAATCAATGTTTCTGATTTTGATCTGGCGAGCACGCTGGAATGCGGCCAGGCGTTCCGCTGGTCACGCGCTAATGGAGGTTGGTTTGTAGGCGTGGTGGGACGCGAGGCCTGGCGGCTACGGCAAGAGAACGATATCTTGCTCTGCCATTGTAGCCCCGAAATTGTTTCGGGGATACAACACTACCTTTCCCTTGACCGCTCGCTCCTCGACATTGTAGCCACCTTTCCAGCTGACGACGCGGCGCTGCGTGACGCGGTACGGCGGCACTGGGGACTGCGGGTGTTGCGGCAGGAACCATGGGAAACGCTCGCGTCGTTCATCGCCAGCTCAACAAAGCAGATTGTCCAGATTCGACAGATCGTGGAGCTGCTCGCTCACCGCTTCGGTGAACCGATTGGAAATGATTTTCATGCGTTTCCGACCGTCGAAGCGATTGCGCGGGCTTCGCATGAACAACTTTTGGAATGCAAGCTGGGTTTCCGCGCAAAGAATTTGCTGGCGACCGCGCAAATGATAGACAGCGGCGCCATCAAATTCGACGCGCTGCGGTCAATGGAATACGGGCACGCCTTGGAAGAGTTGGTGAAACTGCCCGGCGTAGGCGAAAAGATCGCCAATTGCGTCCTGCTGTTCTCCTGCGGATTCGATCAGGCGTTTCCGATCGACGTGTGGATCGAACGCGCATTGTGTCGGCTGTATTTTCCACGAAAACGCAATGTGACACATCGGCAACTGCGCGAGTTTATCGGTTCACACTTTGGTCCTTGTGCCGGCTGGGCACAGCAATACTTGTTCTTCGCCGAGCGGACCCGGAATAAAAAGACGCGGAAGTAGTGGCCAGGCCAACAATCCGGGTTTTCCCAAAACTTTCAGTACAACTTCCGGTCCGGTTTGTCGTTCCACTCGCGTAATGCAACCAAAGCGGCATCGCGGGCGAGTTGGTGCAGCGGAAGTCTGCGTTTGGGAATCGGCAGACTGAGTTCGGTGTATATGAGCGCGTCGTCAAATCCCATCGCGGCGGCGTCCTGACGCGTGAGAGCGTAATAAACGCGTTCCAACTGTGCCCAGTAAATGGCGGCCAGGCACATGGGACACGGCTCGCAACTGGTGTAGATCTCCGCGCCGCAGAGATGGCAACTGCCTAGGTTGCGGCAGGCGTCGCGGATGGCGATGATCTCGGCGTGCGCCGTCGGGTCATTTGTGGAAATCACCTGATTGCTGCCGCGTCCCACGATCCGGTTATCCTTCACCACAACGGCTCCAAATGGGCCGTCTGTCCCGCCCCGGACGGATTCCAGTGAAAGACGGACTGCTTCGTCCATGAATTCGCGCTTCATCGTCTCACCAACATTATTCATTGCCTTGCCGCCCCGCAACGGCGCGCGTCGCCGCCAGACGCTGCTGGATACCGGCGCGTAACGCTGTCTGGCGATCGGTGGTCGCCGCTAATGCCGATTTGAAGGCGGCAAGCGCATCGTCCACCTTCCCCTGTTTTAAAAGAACGCTGCCGAGTGTGTCGAAGTAGTAAGCGCGATGCGACGGGCGCAGCGCGATCGCGTGCTGGCAAAGCTGAACAGCTTGATCTAGGTCCGCGCCAAGTTCCGCGGATACAGAAGCGAGATTGTTAATGGCATCGGCATTTTCAGAATCGAGCTGCACAGCCCGTGCATAGGCGGCCGCCGCTTTTTTGAACAGCTTTTGTTCGAGCAACGCATTGCCGAGATTCATTTGGAAGTAAGAGTTGCCGGGCCGCAACCGGACCGCGGCACGATAGTGCTCGGTTGCCGTAGGGATCTGACCGGTACGCTCGAAAAACACGCCGAGATCGTTCTGTTCATCTGCCGACAACGCCCAAGTCGCGCGCGCGGGCGGACAAATCAGCAGTGTCCAACGGTCGGCGTGATCCCAGAAACGGCGAAACTCATCCTGCGGGAATTGAACGTTCGCGCGGGTATCGGAATGCACCGTCAATGTTTGCTGAAAATCATCCACATCGAGCACGACAAAATAGTGCCAGTGGTTGCCGAACCGCCCCAGGACGATCAGCGGCACACCCGCAGCCAGTTTCTCCCGCAGATCGTTTTCCGATCCGCGGTATTGCCGCGCCCAAAAGTTGAACTGGTGCGCGTAGTCGGCAAGTTCGGTCGTCAATGTCCCACGAACTTCCGGCAGGTAAATCGCTCCGGCAATGTCGTCCTGTGTCACGCGGTAGCCGTAGTAGTTGGCGATCATGGCCAGCGCCGCGGGACCACAGAAATTGGGTTTCTGCGCCACGAATGGAACGTCGAGCGTGACGCGGCGCGATGTTGTGGTAGCGCAACCGGAAAAGCCGATGACGATCACTAACAGAGACAGGAACCTGATGACGTATGCGGCATGGTGGCGGAGCGGTTTCACATCATCCGATGCGGAAAAAGATGTCACGAATGGCTTTTTTGCCAACGCATTCCTGAACCTTCTGGAGCAATAGGGCCTTGTGGAAGCGCTGAAGTTCCTGCAGCCAGATGGGATGATCTACTGCGACAACGAGGATGCCGTTGCGCAAACTGACGGGATGGGCGTGGCTGGCGACGTCAGCGCCAACGATTTGCTGCCAAAGATGAAATACCTGCGATTCCTGCAGACGTTTCTCCAGGCCGAACCCCTTCATCACCGACGGCACGAGCGCGTTCATTGCCGTTGTTGCCTTGCCGGGAGAGAACGACTCGCGCGACGGGAATTGCCGCCATTCCTGCAGAACTTGATTGCGCAATGCGGGGGTCACTATTATGGCCTCACTTGGCTACTGCGCCATCGTCTCCGATGGCCTCCACGGGGCAACCTTCCTTGGCTTCCTTGCAGAGCGTCTCTTCCTCAGGCGTGGTCGGCTGCTTGAATACGTAGCTGAAGCTGCCGTCTTCATTGCGCGTGAAATTGTCCGGCGCGGTTTCCCGGCACAAATCGCAATCAATACACTGATCATCCACGTAATACTTGCCGGACACGTTCTCGGGATACCGATTTGCAAACACCGCCATCGTCATTTTCCTCTACGCACACGATTATAGCAGAGTGTCATGCTGGTTCAATCCGATTCTCCCATGACGGCCTGCGCCAGTTCGTGTTGCGCGGATTGCAGACCGGATCCTTTCCCGTGCGCCTTGATTTCCCGTTGAACGCTGTTACCGTCTACGGTGTCAGACTTGGGCAGAACCACTAAAACTGGAGATATCAATCATGAACCGTAGTAAAGCATTGCAGCGAATTGTCATTTTGTTCTGCGCGGCAACGATTCTGGCCGGCACAACCGCGTCAGTTGCCGCAAAACCTGTGTCCCCAGCCCCGCCAGCCGATGTTGCCGCGGCGCGCGCATTGAGCGGTGTTTTCAATGCAGCTGCGGAACGGGTGCAGCCCGCTGTAGTCAGTGTTTACTCCGAAAAGGTGGTCAAGTTCCGCAACTTCGAATGGTCGTTACCATTCGATCAAGATTCCCCGTTCAGATGGTTTTTCGATCAACCGCAGGATGAGCAACGCGCACCACGTCGACACGGTCTTCGCGAATACAAAGTTCCGCAACGCGGCCTAGGCTCAGGCATCATCGTGGACAAGGAAGGCCACATTCTGACTAATAACCACGTCGTCCACGACGTGGATGAAATCAAAGTAACTCTTGCTGACAAACGTGTCTTTGACGCCGAAGTCGTGGGTGCCGATGCGAAGACCGATTTGGCCATCATCAAGATCAAAGGCAAAGTGCCGGACGATTTGCCCGTTGCCGAGCTCGGCGATTCCGATGTGATGCGGATTGGCGATTGGGTGTTGGCCATCGGCGCGCCGTTCGGTTACGCACAGACAGTGACTCTTGGCGTCGTCAGTGCCAAGGGCCGCGTGGTGGGCCTTATGCGCGATGATAAAGGCTCGCTCCAAAGCTACGAAGACTTCATCCAGACCGATGCCGCAATCAATCCCGGCAACTCCGGCGGCCCACTGGTGAATATCGACGGACAAGTCGTAGGCATCAACACTGTTATAGCCACCAGCGTTGGACAGTATGCAGGAGTCGGGTTCGCCATTCCAAGTTCAATGGTCAAACAGGTCATGCCCGTGCTTCTCAAGGGCGGCAAAGTCACCCGCGGCTTGCTCGGCGTCATGATTCAGGAGATCGATTCCGAACTCGCCAAACAGTTTGGTCTGTCCGACACCAAAGGCGCACTTGTCGCGCAGATAAACAAGGATTCACCTGCCGAGAAAGCTGGCATCAAGGTCGGCGACGTTATCCTCCGGTTCGATGATAAAGTGGTTGAAGACACTTCTTACCTTCGCAACCTTGTTGCGGCCACTGCGCCCGGCACGAAGGCCGATATCGTTGTCCTCCGTGATGGCAAAGAGAAGACCATCCGCGTGACCGTCGGGACGCTCACTGCCGAAACAGGCGACGCAGGCGCCGAGGCAGGCGGCGAAACGGAGTCCACCTCCGGCTTCGGCATTACAGTCGCGCCGTTGACTGCCGACAAGGCCAAGGAGCTTGGGTACGAAAAAGATGAGGGCGTGTTGATCACCGAAATCGAGGACAACAGTCCCGCTGCACGCGCTGAACTTCGTCCCGGCGACCTAATCACGGAGATCAACCGCGAGAAAGTCACCACCCTGGCTCAGTGCAAGGATGCCATAGCCAAGGCGAAAGACAAGGAAAGCATCCTCATTCTGATCAAACGTCAGGGCGCCAGCCGGTTTGTCATCGTGCGAGTGAAAGAATAGAGCAGACCATAGATATGAATACGGGGGCACGGCGCGCCGTGTCCCCGTGTTGTTTATCGGTAAATTTCTGCGTTCGCCTACGGCCTGATGGCCATGGTCATCAACTCCACTGTCCTGTCGGTTGCGCCGACATTGGCGGCGATGACGCGTTGGGCGGAAGCGGTAATCTTTCCGCGAAGGTGTTCATCCTGCAGCAAATCCTGTAACGCATGACGCAGTTCGTACACGTCCTGCACTTGCACGCAGGCATCTTCAGCGACGAACTGCCGCGAGATCTCCAAAAAATTCTCCATGTGCGGACCAAACACAACTGGATGACCACTCGCCGCGGCCTCGACGATGTTCTGGCCGCCCTGCCCCACCAAACTTTTGCCGACGAAGATTACCGTGGCGATTTGGTAGAAGCGCCTTAACTCGCCGGTCGTGTTCACCAGCAGGCAGTCCGGCTTGTCCACCACTGCTCCGACAGGAGTCGCGAGTCCTTCTCGGACCTGACCCACGGCACTGCGCAGTATCAAGCTCACCTGCTTGTGCTTCGCCAGTTCTACGATCTCTGGCGCGCGTTCGACATGCCGCGGCACCAGGACAAGAAACAGGTCGGGGAACTTTGCGCGGAGCTGCTGAAGCATGTCGAACAGGATTTCATCTTCACCGGGGTGCGTGCTACCGGCGACGAGCACGGATCGCATCGGCGCGATGCCGATTTGACGTAGAATCTGCGCGGGATCGAACTTCGCGGCAGCGACGTTCTGCGGCAGCGCAGCGTCGTACTTCATATTGCCGGTCATGTGGACACGGTCGCGCGGCACGCCTGCGGCAAGGAAGTTCTCCATATCCTGCGGACTTTGCGCGCAGACAAGGCGCAACTCACCGAACACGCGGCGGAACAACCAGCCAACCTTCTGGTAGCCCAGCGCGGAACGAGGCGACATCCGGCCGTTGACGAGAAAAACCGGGATGCCTCTCCGTGCGGCCTCCCAGACGTGGTTCGGCCACAACTCCGATTCGATCAGGATGATAAAATCGGGTTGGATGAGGTTGTAGGCGCGCTTCACCGTCCACAAAAAATCCTGGGGGAAATACAGCAATTCGACCTCTTTCGGCAACCGTTCCCGAGCCAACGCGTAGCCAGTTGAAGTGGTCACGGTTAGAACCATCTGGTACTGCGGGAACGCGTGGCGGAGCGACTGGAGGAGTCGCAGTGTGAGGTTGACTTCGCCGACGCTGACGGCCTGAATCCAGCAGCGTGGCTTCAGCTTTTTCTCCAACCGCTGCCGAACTTCAGGGGCGTAACTGCCAAATCGTTGGGAAAAATTTTCCCGGTACTTCCCGCGCTTCCACATCTTATAAAGAAACACTGGACTGAGCACGACAAAGCCCAGCGCATGGAGAACCGTGTAAAGCAACCTCATCGGGCTGTAACAATACCGAACTCAGCGGGTCGATGCGACGAGTTTTTTGCCCCAGTTGCCGCTTGCGGATCGCGCCTGACGGATTGCCGCAAACACGACATTGCGGGTTTGCGTGCCCGCATCTCGTCGGACTCGGTTCGTCCCGCAGTCGCAGGACTCGGCTTCCGGACCGGCAGTCCTGTTGTTGGTAGCAGTGTAAAGATGCGCCCCGACTTCACGGCATGGTAAGATTGTCGTGCAGGGATTCTCGGTTCTGCTATAATTAGCTTGATTCTATTGCTACATCCGGCGTACTGGCTAAGTTGAGTCCGCACATGAACGGGCATGAAGGTAAAGGAGGTGCAGCAGCGATAACAGCAGGAGTATAGGGCCGGGTCTCTCTTTTCCCCAGTAATTGCGATTCACAACACCCGTAGCCGTCGTATCGAACGGTTCTTTAACATAACAGCAAAGGCAGAATGGATACCATGCCGCGGCATAACCATTTGGAATCCGTCTGCTGGCCATTTCAGCAGCACCGGTTCTCCCTGCTATCTGATCGGGGACTCTCCTCGCCAGTCTTACCCCTGAGCACCCGATCGTGAAGCACGAGCCGGTGCTGCCTTTTTTTGCTCAAGCGTAGTACTGGCAATTGAGATCAGGGAAAATATTATCGCGCCACTCGACGCTGGCCAACCATGGCTCGTCGATGCGACCCGATTTGATCTGTTCGTACAGGCGGGTGAAACGGAGAAGGTGGTCTTTTGTGCGCTTGACCGCGTACTGCACAGTCGTTCCCGTCTTCATGATGAACGCCCAGTCGCTGGCTTGCGCCAGCAACAATTCCCGGGCTGCCTGGCGCAGCGCGCGCTGACAGAGTGGATCGTTGCGCTGGAAATGCCGGACCAACTCTGTCATCCGCCCCGCCGCAACGTGCAGGTGCGGGTAAATCCACGCATTGGATCCTTCGAGCCAGACCTCCCAGTAACCTTTGTTGCCCCAACTCGACGCGCTCGGGGTAACAATCTGCTGGGTCGGGAACATCCGCAGATATTCACTTGGCGTGATCAGTTTAAACACCTGCTGGTCGTAGGCGACTTTGCGCATGAAGTAGTCCAGAAATTCCGGCCCCTCGAACCACCAGTGCCCGTACAACTCCGCGTCGTATGGCGAAATGATGAGCGGCTCACGCCCCATCACGCCGTGAAGGTGTTCGATCTGCTTCTCGCGGTTGAACATGAAGTTGCCGGCATGGCTGGCGGCCTTCTCCAACGCGCGGTGCCGATTGTACGGTTGCTTGTGCGCCGTGCGACCGGTGATTTTATAGTACTTCACACCGGTGAAACACCGGATGCCGTCGGGATGGATGTACGGCTTGATATACTCAAAATCGAGGTCGAACCCGACGTCGCGATAGAAATCGCGGTACTCGCAGTCGCCGGGGTAACCTTGCTCGGCGCTCCACACTTGCATGGATGATTCCGCGTCACGTCCGAATGCCGCCACACCTGCCGGCGTATACACGGGCGAGTAGATGCCGTAACGCGGACGCGGATTGCCGAACATGATCCCGTGGGTGTCCATGACAAACCAACGGATTTCCGCCTCCTGCAGGAAATCTTCGATGCCCGGCACATACGCGCACTCCGGCAGCCAGATGCCGCGCGGGTTGCACCCGAAACACTGGCGGTAATGGTCTCTCGCGATCATGATTTGTGCGCGCACGGATTGTGGATTCTCCTGCATCAGCGGCAGAAACCCGTGCGTCGCAGCGCAGGTGATGATTTCCAGCTTGCCAAGCTCCTGGAACTTGCGAAATGCGCCGACGAGGTTCCTGCCATACCCATCGCAGAATGTTGTCCGCGCTTCCTTGAAACGGTTGTGGTAGAACCACGCGAGATCACGGAACGACTGGTCCAACTTCGTCCGCTCTATTTCTTTCCCGGTCAGCTCAATCAGTCGCGAGATGTGCCTCACGTACCGCTCTTGCAGCAACGGATCCAACAGCATCGAACATAGCGGCGGAGTAATTGACATCGTGAGCCGGAAATCCACGCCGTCACGCACTAAGCCTTCCATCACCTTAATAAGGGGGATGTAGGTTTCCGTGATCGCTTCGTAAAGCCAATCCTCCTCGAGAAATTCCTCATACTCGGGATGGCGCACGAACGGCAGATGCGCGTGCAAGATCAGCGCGACATATCCCTGTGGCACCGGATAATCTCCTTGAGTTCAGTTGACACGCGCGACGCTCAACCATTCCGCGGTCGGACAGTTCCCGAACCGAGTTCTTCCTGCAAGCGACGCCGCAACCACTCTGTGATTTCGAACGACCCCATTCGGATGCGCCGTAAGATGTCCCCGCTGAGCAACCGTTCCAATTCCGCCGACTGTTCCGCCGTCCACGGCCCGAACATCACCTCAACCTTGAATGGGAACGGGAACCCCGCCATCTCCAGACGGTGAAGCGCATCGGCCAGTCGCTCGCCTTTCCGTACGCGGCGGCGAATCAAATTCATCAGCTCGCTAAATGGAAACTCCAGCGGGATTGTCACAAACCGCGTCGTTGCGTCCGGCGATACCTCGTTCGACGGCGTAGTCGTCTCCCGCGATTGGCCGATCACATGGAAACCGCCGCCGTGTTTCCAGTAGCCAAGTTGCGCGCTGTGCGTGGTCGCTGCTTTCCCAACGTGGATATACCAGTTCCGCGACTCATGGTGCAGCGTCAGTTCCTGAATTGGCTGCGCATGGTTCTTCTCAAACACGCGCAATACCAGCCGCCCGTCCACAGCCTGACCGCGGGCATCCGCCATCTGCTGCCAACTCAAATCCCAATACGCGTACAGCCAGTGTGGATCGCGCGACACGAGAAACAATCGTCCTGTTCCGTACGTCTCCGGCAAATCGCCCAGATTTTCCTCGATAAACACCTGCTTCCGTGCTGCTGGCTTGGGCGTGACATCGAACTTATGCGCACCCAACTCCTTCGCTGCTGCAGGCGTGACCATCGGTTCCTGTTTGGCTGCCAGCATGGCACCGGCCTTTGGCTGCTTGGCTGGTTTTGCTGGCTTGGCCGTCGTGCGTCCGGCTGTTGTCTTGGGGTGCCTTCGGATCGCGCGACGTTTCAAGTCGTTCGCCAGTTTGCGAGCTCCCACAACCACGCCCGGTAACTGATGGATGGTCTTGATGGAACGCCTCTGCTGTGCCCGCTGAATTAGAGCCGCAAGTTCCAGCTTGTTTAACGCGGATACACCCCGCAACCCAAGCCGATGCGCCACCTTCAGCAACTCTGTCTTCGTTCGTGTAAGTAGATTCGCCTTTTTCATGACCACGATGCCTCCTCCCCGGTCGCACGCGGGGAAATTTGCCAAGCGCGCTATATCATATAGAAAAAGCCGAGTGTATGCAAATCATTCACCCCCGGGGAGATTTGCGCATGCCAGCACCATCCCGCTAAGCCCGATTCAAACTCTCGAACGTGGCTTCGAGGAGCGTCAGTACCGGTAGTACCGTGGTCGCGGTGGTGGTGGTGGATATAGACTTGGAGTGTTGATCATGAAATCAATCACACGCTGGCTGACGCCAGAGTCCTTGAGA
>JBEKLX010000010.1:0-29439 GCA_050008795.1 Verrucomicrobiia bacterium
CAGGCAGATTGAAAAACAGGTTCCGCACCTCGACGATTGTTCCCTCGGCGGTTCCGACGTCGTTCACCGACACGATTCGTCCACCGGACATCTCAATCGCCGTGCCACTGAGGGTACCGTGTTCCCGTGTCGTTAGTGCGAACCGCGATACCGCCGCGATGCTGGGAATGGCTTCACCCCGAAATCCGAGCGAATGGATGTTATACAGGTCTTCGGCTCGTGAAATCTTGCTAGTAGCATGGCGTTCCAGCGCCAACAACGCGTCATCGCGGCTCATCCCACAACCGTCATCCGTCACCTGCACGGCCGATTTGCCGCCATTCTTGACGACAACGGTGATGTGGTGCGCTCCGGCGTCGAGCGAGTTCTCTACCAATTCCTTCACGACGGAGGCAGGACGTTCAACAACCTCGCCAGCAGCGATCTGGTTGGCGACGTGCTCCGGAAGCAGGCGGATACGATTCACGCCGCCAGTATACCGTCCCAGCGTTCCTTTTCCAGCGCCAACAGAGCCAACTTCGTGCCTACCATGCAAACCCCTCGCGCCCGAGTGGCGATGGCTTGACCCGAGTCGTGGGTAGTGCTAAACAAACATTATCTCAGATGGTGGCCGTAGCTCAGCCTGGTAGAGCTCCAGATTGTGGATCTGGCTGTCGCGGGTTCAAATCCCGTCGGTCACCCCATCTTTTTTAGCCGAGGCACTGTCAGAGTTCAGAAATCGTGGATCGGCCCCGCCACAGGCGGGGTCCCGTCATCCACCCCATCCTCACGCTCGCCAACTGGTGGCGGGTTATCGCAGTCGCCCGTACCGCCCGCGCCTAGGACATTTTGTAGGTCGTGACGGCGCGGATGTACTGGGCGCGCTCAAACGCCGTCGGATCCTCGCACTTAATCTGGCTCATACTGCCACGCATCTGGCTGACCGACTCGTACTCGTGTTTTTCCATCCAATTGCGCATCTCCTGTTCCACTGCGCGCAAGTGGCCAATACCGTTCTGCAGAAGCGCCGAGCACAACATCGTCACGTTGGCGCCGACCATGAGCATTTTGATGACGTCTTCGCCGGTGTGAATGCCGCTTGTGCCCGCCAAATCCGCTTTGATCCGCCCATGCAAAATCGCGATCCAGCGGAGTGGCAGCCGCATGGCTTGCGGCGTGCTCAACAGTATATTTGGCGCTACTTCCAGCGCGTCCAAGTCAATGTCTGGCTGGTAGAACCGATTGAACAACACCAGACCATTCGCACCGGCGTCATCAAGCCGTTTGGCCATGTTCCCTATGCTGCTGAACTGGGCGCTCAATTTGACCGCAACCGGGATTTTTATCGCCGACTTCACTGCCTTGAGAATGTTGAGATAAGTCTTCTCCACCTCGGCGGCACCCATCTTCAGATCCGCCGGGACGTAATAGATGTTCAACTCCAACGCGTCCGCACCGGCCTGCTCGATCTGCTTGGCGAAATCGGTCCAGCCGCCGAGCGACATGCCGTTGAGACTTGCGATCACGGGAATCTTGACCGCTTTCTTCGCCTGCTGGATGTGTTTCAGGTATCCCTCGGGGCCCAGATGGAACTCGCTCGGCTCCGGGAAATACGTCAACGATTCAGCGAAGCTTTCGGTGCCTGCCGTCATGTGATGATCCAGCTCGCGCGCCTCCATCCGCAACTGCTCTTCAAATAGCGAGTACAACACCACTGCCCCCGCGCCCGCGTCCTCTGCACGGCGCACATTGTCCACTTCCCCCGACAACGCCTGTGATGCCGACATCACCAGCGGGTTTCGCAGTTTCATTCCCAGATAAGTCGTAGTCAGATCCATGTTCTCATCCCCTTCCCTATTAAGCATTCGCCGCCGGTACCGTCGGTTCTGCCGGTTTCTCCGGTCCCGCGGCCGCGGGATTCCGCGCCGCCAGATATTCATAGAACCGGAACCGCGTCTCGGCGTCTTCCTGCGCCATCTTGAACAGCAGCTTGGCGTGGTCCGGATTGATCTTCGTCAACATTTTGAACCGGTTTTCCATCAGCAGATAATCTTCTACCTTCTGTTTCGGCGGCCGCGAATCCAATTGCAGCGGGTTCTCGCCCTGCGCCGTGCGCCGCGGGTCGTACCGATACAACAACCACTGCCCTGAGTTGACCGCGGCCTTCTGATCCTGCATGGCGGTCGTCATATTTATGCCGTGAGCGATGCAATGGCTGTAAGCAATGATCAATGATGGGCCTCCGTACGATTCCGCTTCCAGGAACGCCCGCAGCGTGTGCTCGTCCCGCGCACCCATCGCCACGGAAGCGACGTATACGTTGCCGTAACTCATCGCGATCAAGCCGAGGTCCTTCTTAAGCACCGGTTTGCCGCCGGCTGCGAACTTCGCAACCGCGCCGCGCGGCGTGGATTTCGACATCTGTCCGCCGGTATTGGAATACACTTCAGTGTCGAGCACGAGCACATTGACGTCGCGCCCGCTGGCCAGAACGTGATCCAGACCACCGAACCCGATGTCGTATGCCCAGCCGTCCCCGCCCATGATCCACACGCTTTTCCTGACTAGCATGTCGGCGATGGTGAGCAACTGCCGCGCTTCGGGCGTTTTGACGTTCTGCAACTTGGCTTTCAGCGCCGCGACTCGTTGTCGCTGCTCGTAAATGCCAGCTTCGTCTTTCTGGTTCGCCGCCAACAAACCCTGCGCCAGATCGTCGCCAAGCTGTGGCGCAAGCTTCTTCACCAGTTCCGCCGCAAACTCCTTCTGCTTGTTAATGGACAGCCGATAGCCGAACCCGAACTCCGCGTTGTCCTCAAACAACGAGTTGCTCCAAGCCGGGCCGCGTCCGTCGGCATTCTTAGCCCAGGGCGTCGTCGGCAGATTGGCGCCGTAAATCGAGGTACAGCCTGTCGCATTGGCGACAACCATGCGGTCGCCGAACAACTGGCTCGCCAGCTTGATGTACGGCGTCTCGCCGCAGCCCCCGCACGCACCGGAGAACTCGAACAGCGGCCGCTCGAGTTGTTGCTGTGGAATGCTGCCAACCTTGAGTTTGCGCCGGTCGACATCGGGGACTGATAGGAAGAAGCTCCAGTTGGCCCGCTCGGCCTCGCGCAAGGGCGCTTGTGGCGCCATATTGATTGCCTTGAGCTTCGTTTGCGTCTTGTTCTTCGCCGGGCAGACGTCCACGCACAAGCCGCACCCGGTGCAATCCTCGGCCGCCACCTGAATCGTGAACTTCATGCCTTTCCACTCGCGGTCGCGCGCTTCGGTGGATCTGAACGTCGCCGGCGCCTTTGCCAGCAAAGCCGGCTCGTAAACCTTCGCCCGAATCGTGGCGTGCGGACACACCATGACGCATTTTGCACATTGGATGCAGGTCACAGGATCCCAGACGGGAATATCGAGCGCGATATTGCGTTTTTCCCAGGCAGCGGTCCCTGTCGGGAACGTGCCGTCGCATGGCAGTTTACTGACCGGCAATTCGTCGCCGCGACCGGCGATGATCTCGCCTAGCACATCCCGCACAAATTCTGGCGCCTCACGCGACACCACTGGTGGAAGCTCGAAGCCATCGTTCTTGCCGGCCGGGATCTTAACCTCGAACAGATGACTTAACGTACTGTCCACGGCTTTGAGATTCATCTGGACGATTTCCTCGCCCTTCTTGCCATAGGTTTTGCGGATCGATTTCTTGATCTCCTCGACTGCCTCTTTGCGCGGCAGCACGCCCGAGATCGCAAAGAAACAGGTCTGCATTACCGTGTTGATACGTCCGCCCATGCCGCTCTCGCGGGCAACCTTCACCGCGTCGATGACGTAAACCTTCAGTTTCTTGTCTACAATCTGGCGCTGCATCCGTCGCGGCAGATGAGACCAAACCTCATCCGGACCATACGGCGCGTTCAGAAGGAACACACCGCCGGGCACGGCGTCTTTCAGCATGTCGTAGCGCTCGAGGAACACCGGTTGATGGCAGGCCACGAAGTTGGCCTTGTTGACAAGATATGTCGAACGAATGGGCTCCGGTCCGAACCGCAGATGTGACACCGTCATCGAACCCGACTTCTTCGAGTCGTACACGTAATAACCCTGCGCGTAGTTCTTCGTGTTCTCGCCGATGATCTTGATTGAATTCTTGTTCGCCCCAACCGTGCCGTCGGCGCCCAATCCGTAAAACACCGCCCGCGTCACCTTCTCGGATTCCGCCGAAAAGTCGGCGTCGTACGGCAAACTGGTGTGCGTCACGTCGTCGTTGATACCCACTGTGAAATGGTTCTTCGGTTTCGCCTGTCCCAGATTGTCGAAGACCGCCTTGATCATCGCAGGCGTAAACTCCTTCGATGACAGTCCGTAGCGGCCGCCGACGGTCTTAATGTTGCTGCGGCCCTGTTCGCACAACGCGGTGACGCAATCGAGATAGAGCGGATCGCCCACGCCGCCCGGTTCCTTGGTGCGGTCTAGTACTCCGATAACTTTCGTTGTCTTGGGCAACGCCTCGGCAAATCGCTTCATGTCGAATGGCCGATACAACCGCACCTTGAGCACGCCGACCTTGTCCCCACGGCTGTTCAGGTAATCCACCGTCTCATGCGCCGGTTCGCACCCGGAAGCCATGAGCACGATTACCCGCTCCGCATCGGGCGCGCCGTGGTATTCAAATAACCTATAACTCCGTCCCACGAGTTTCGCGAAATGATCCATCGCTTTCTGCGTGATATCTGGACAGGCGAGATGGAAACGGTTGCACGCCTCGCGCCCTTGAAAGAATACGTCGGGGTTCTGCGCCGTCCCGCGCAGCAGAGGCCGATCGGGTGTCAGGGCGCGCGACCGGTGTGCCGCGACAAGGTTATCATCGATCATCGCCCGCAAATCCTCTTCGGCGAGCACCTCGATCTTGGCCTCTTCGTGCGACGTTCGGAATCCGTCGAAGAAATGCAGGAACGGCACGCGCGCCTCCAGCGTCGCCGCCTGCGCAATCAGCGCGAAGTCCATCGCTTCCTGTACCGATGCGGAAGCCAGCATCGCCCAGCCGGTGCTGCGCACACCCATCACGTCACTGTGATCGCCAAAAATGGATAGTGCATGAGTTGCCAGCGTCCGCGCAGACACATGAAACGCCGTTGACGTCAGTTCGCCGGCGATCTTGTACATATTGGGAATCATCAACAGCAGGCCCTGCGACGCGGTGAATGTGGTGCTAAGCGCCCCGGTTTGCAGCGCGCCATGCACGGCGCCCGCTGCACCACCTTCGCTCTGCATCTCCGTTACCATCGGGATCGTGCCCCAAAGGTTTTTCACGCCCTCGGTTGCCCATTGGTCAGCCCATTCACCCATGTTCGAAGACGGCGTGATTGGGTATATGGCGATAACTTCGTTAACGCGGTACGCCACGTATGCCACCGCTTCGTTGCCGTCCATCGTTGCGAATTTTCGGTTACTCACTTTTGGTTCCTTGTTTTCCATGGTTCGTTTGATTGATCCCGCTCAGAGCGGGGTTAATTCCTGTTCAGCAAATTCTTGGCAAATCTTCGCCCGTAGGCATATCCACGATCCGTTCGCCACCGATCGCCGTATGCAAAAGAGCAACGCCCGCCGGTTTTTCCGCAACCTCACCTATGACGCAGGCGTGTTGTCCAAGCGGATGAGACTTCATCGCGCTCAACACGCGCTCGGCATCCGCGCCCCGGCAAAACACAACCACCTTACCTTCGTTGGCAATCGTCAGCGGATCCAACCCCAGCAGATCGCACGCGCCTCTCACCTCGCGGCCAATCGGTAACGCCGTTTCCTGCAGCCGAATTCCGATGCCCGATGCGCGAGCGATATCGCACACTGTCGCGGCCAGACCGCCACGGGTCGGATCGCGCATGGCGTGAACATCGGCACCTGTGTCGAGCACTCTTTTTACCAGTTCCCACAGCGTTGCGCAATCACTGACCACACTCGTCTGAAATGCAATTCCATCGCGCCGGCTCAGCACCGCCACACCGTGTTCTCCCAAATTCCCGCTTACAATCACCGCATCGCCCGGTCGCACCCCTGCTGCACTCAACGGCTGTGCCGTGACAATCTCGCCGATACCTGCCGTGTTGATGTACAAACCCTCACATTTGCCATGTTCTACAACTTTCGTGTCGCCCGTCACGATCTCCACACCGGCATCCGTCGCCGTGGCCCGAATCGAGGCGATAATTTTACGGAGATCGGCCAACAGCAATCCTTCCTCCAGAATCAAACCGAGACTTAGCCACAACGGCCGCGCGCCTTGCACTGTCAAATCGTTCACCGTGCCGCACACCGCCAGCTTGCCAATGTCGCCCCCCGGAAAGAAGTACGGCTTCACAACATAACTATCCGTCGTGAACGCGTAATTCTGCGCTTTCAGCGACAGTACGGCGCTGTCCTCCAGAAGTCGCAACCGGGGATTATCAAATGCCGGCAGGAACAACTCTTCAATCAGCTCGCGCGTCAGCGAACCGCCGCCGCCATGCGCCAGCAAAATCCGGTCGCGTGCCATCATGCACCCGCCCTTCTGTCGTATTTGAAAAACGCCGCGCAAGTCCCCTCGTTCGACACCATGCAAGGTCCGACTGGGTCCGCAGGCGTACAGGCTTTGCCATACAGTTTGCACTCCGGCGGCGTGATCACCCCGCGCAGTACGTCACCGCAACGACATCCCGGATGCGGTCGGGCCGCCTCAAACTTCACACCGAGCGCTTTTGCCGCGTCGAACTGCGCATACTTCGCGCGAATCGCCAAGCCGCTGCGCGGGATGTTGCCGATCCCGCGCCATCCTGCATCGCATTCCTCGAAAACTTCCGCCAACAACTTCTGAGCCGCGATGTTCCCCCGTTCATTGACCGACCGGCTGTACTCAATCTCCACCTTTGCATGTCCCCCGGCAATCTGCACCAGCAACATTTCAATCGCCTTCAGCATGTCCCACGCTTCAAAACCGGCGACGACACAGGGGATCCTGTACTTCTCGCAAATGAACCGATACATCGCCGCGCCCGTGATCACGCTGACGTGACCGGGACAAATGAAGCCATCGATCTTTATCTCTTTGTCGTGCAACAGCGCCTCCATCGCGTGTGGCATCGTCTTGTGCGCACAGAGCACGGAATAGTTTCGGACCCCATCCTTCGCCGCCTGCACGATGCTCGCGGCTACTGTTGGCGCCGTAGTCTCGAACCCGACGCCGAGGAACACCACCTTCTTTGCCGTGTTTTCCCGCGCCAGCGCCACCCCATCGGTTGGCGAATAAACCACTCGCACGTCCGCTCCCGCCGCGCGCTCGCGTTCCAGCGAGCTGACGGTCGGTGAACTCCCCGGCACACGCACCAGATCGCCAAATGTCGTAATCATCACGCCGGGACGCCGACAAAGCGCAATAGCAGCATCGATGTAATTGGTGTCCGTCACGCAAACTGGACAGCCGGGCCCGGAAATCAAGTGGACATTGGGTGGCAACAATTGCGGCAATCCCGACCGAAACGCCGACATCGTGTGCGTCCCGCAAACTTCCATGAGGCGCACGTCCCGCCCCACGCTTCGCGCCAGTTCGTTGATGGTAGGCACCAACGTTTTCATCTCATCACTCCCCGCAGCCCTGCCGCCGCACGGATGGCCTCCCACTCCTCGACTTCGCTCTGTTCCCACTTGTGGATGGCGAATCCGGCGTGCACCAACACAAAATCACCCAGCCGTGGCTCTTCGATCAGCGACACGTCCACCTTGTGCTGCGCGCCATCCACTGAAATGACTGCCACCGTGCCGTTCAACTCCACGATCTTCGCTGGAACAGCTAAACACATCTTCTTCTCTTGCTCCCGCTATTACTCTTCCTTATGCTTCTACTCTTGTTCCATCCGCGCCGCCGCCACTGCCGCTTGCCCGAGTGCTAAACCGCCGTCATTTGGCGGCACCAGCACATTGGTGAAAACTTTGAACTCCCGTGCTTGCAGCGTTTCGACCGTACGCCGCAGCAACAATTCGTTCTGGAAAACGCCACCTGACAACGCAACCGCCTTCAAACCGCGCTCGTCGCGCACCAACTGACATACTTCCACTATGGCAGCAGCGACAGAATTGTGGAACTTCGCCGCAATCACACCGACATTCTCCCCACGATGTTTGTCCTCAACGATGGCGCGAATCATCCCGCCAAAATCCAAAACCTGCGACGGCTGTTGCGTCCCGATCTCAAACGGGTAACTCTCCCGTACTCGCGCATCCGCCACCGCCTCCAGTCGAATCGCCGCTTGTGCTTCGTAAGTTGCAACGTCACAAAGACCGAGTATGGCGGCGACAGCATCGAAAAGGCGTCCCGCACTGGAGGTCAGCGGCGAGTTGAAGTTCGCTTCGATCATTTTTTGGATCGGGCGCAGCTTGGGCGTTACTTCACACAACCCTTCCGCCAGCAGCACGCTGGCTGCCATCCGCCACGGTTCTTCAATGGCTTTCTCGCCGCCAGGCAACGGGTACTGTTTGAAATGCGCCACGCGTTCGAAGTCGGCACGAGTTGCTACTAAAAATTCGCCACCCCAGATCGTGCCATCCGCGCCGTAACCGGTGCCGTCGAGTGCGACCCCAATGACCGGTTCAAGCAACCCATGTTCGGCCATAACGCTGGCGATGTGTGCGTGATGATGTTGAACGCCGATCTTCTTCGAGGCGGGATGCCGCTCAGCATACTTGGTTGACAGATACGACGGATGCAAGTCGTAGGCAACAGCTTCAGGCTGGACGCGCATCAACCTCTGCCATTCAGTGATTTCGTGGTCGAAGTACTCGTGGGTCCGGTGTTCCTTCAAATCGCCGATGTGCTGCGATAGAAACGCATACCCATCGCGAGCAAGGCAGAACGTGTTCTTCAGTTCCCCACCAACAGCCAGAATGTGCGGGGACGCTGGCGCAAATCGGATAGGATTTGGAACGAAGCCGCGTGCGCGCCGGAAGAATTGCCGTTGACCGTTGACGACGCGCAGCACCGAATCATCGCATTTGTGGACGATGGGCCTGTTATGTGACAGCGCCGCATCCGCAATCGGCCCCAATAGGATGGATAATTCAGCTTCATCGCTCACTATCGGTTCGTCGGCGAGATTGCCACTGGTCATAACCAGAGTGTCGAAACCCTGCACTAACAGGTGATGCAACGGCGTATACGGCAGGAACGCGCCGATGGTTAAACAATCGGGAGTGACAGAGCGTTGAAGTGTTGGAGAGTTGGATGTCAGCACGACAATCGGCCGCGCCACCGACACTAATTCGGCTTCCTCCGCCTCACTCACTTCGCAATGACGTTTCAGCGTCTCGATGTCACGGAACATCACAGCCAACGGTTTATGCGGGCGATGCTTGCGTTGGCGAAGCCGCGCCACGGCCTCCGGATTTGCAGCATCGCAGGCAAGATGGTAACCACCAAGACTTTTGATGGCGACAATCTCCCCGCGACGAAGGAGATCGACAGTATGCTGCAACGCATCTCCAGCACCGTCACTCTGATCCCGCATACTATGGAGAAGGCTTAGTCTTGGTCCGCAATTTTCACAGGCGTCCGGTTGCGCGTGGAACCGGCGATCGCGCGGATCGTGATACTCGCGGTTACACGGCGTGCACATCGTGAAACCGGCCATCGAAGTTTTGTCACGATCATATGGTAAATCGCAAATAATCGTGAAACGCGGGCCGCAGTTGGTGCAATTAATGAACGGATAGTTGTGACGGCGATCTTGCGCGTAAAACAATTCACGGATGCAGTCGTCGCATGTCGCCAGATCGGGTGAAATATGAACTTCCGCGGCGCCAACTGGCCGGGATTCGACAACCCCAAAATGTTCGTAGCCTTTGGCATCTAACACATGCTTCTCGACATCGGTGATAACAGCCTGACGCGGTGGATCGAGTTGAAGTTGCTCAAAGAATGCTGCCACCGCCTGTTCTTCCCCTTCGACTTCGAGGGTGATGCCGTGTGGGTCGTTGCGCACGAACCCGGCGAGACCAAGTTGTGTGGCGTAGCGATAAACAGTGGGACGAAAACCAACGCCTTGAACGCGGCCGACGATCTTTGCTTGCACGCGGGTCTTCATGGCTAATGTTTGTGCGGATGCGTGTGCGGCTGGACAAGCCCATCGGACGAAGGCGGGTGCGTGTGCGGTCTGACTTGGGTTTCTCCCTCCGCCACGTGCTCCAGCCAGTGTGCCCATTCTTCAATCCCCTGCCCTGTCCGGCAAGAAACCTGGAACACCGGCGCGTCGGCGTTGAGTTTCCGGAAATCACTGAGAAACTTGCCGTAATCGAAATCGGTGTACGGCAACAGATCCATCTTGTTCAGCACCAGTGCGCTGATTTCGTGGAACAGCAACGGATACTTGCCGGGTTTATCGTGACCTTCGGTGACGCTGAGGATGCCCACCTTGGCATTCTCGCCGAGATCGAACTCGGCAGGGCAGGCGATGTTGCCGACGTTCTCAATGAACAGCAAGTCGAGCGCATCCAGATCCAGTTCGCCCAACCCACGTTGCACCAGTGGCGCCTCGAGATGGCAGGCGCCGCCCGTAAGGAGTTGAACGACCGGCACGCCCAGTTTCGCGATCCGGTCGGCATCGCGCGTCGTGGCGATGTCGCCTTCCAGGACGCCGATACGATAGCGGTGACTGAGCAAAGGAATGGTTTTCTCCAAAAGCGAAGTCTTGCCCGCGCCGGGAGCGCTGATCAGATTGATGGCCGTTATCTTTTTGGCCGCAAGCTGATCGCGAATGCGCGTTGCCAATTTATCATTGGCTTCGAGGACGTTCTTTAAAACTTTGATGTTCATGACTCTGTCATCGAACCATTAAACAATGATGTCACCAGGACGGGATTCTAACAAGTTAATCGCCCCATTACATCTCGGGTGGAAGCGATTCGACCTGTCTGGCTGTAAAGACGGGGCCTTCTTTGCAGACGTAAATCGGGCCTACGTTACAGCGGCCGCATTTACCGAAACCGCATTTCATGCGGTTTTCCAGCGTGGTAAACACGTTCTCACTCTGAAAACCGAGTTTCTTCAGGCTCTGGAGCGTGAATTTTATCATGATGGGCGGGCCACAGAGCACTGCGATACGATTGGACGGCGACGGTTTGACCGCTTCCACAAGCTGCGGCACAAAACCGGTGTAACGGCGATGACTAGGATCCAGAACGCTATCGCCGGGAGATTCCATGTTCAATGGCCGCCAATTTTCTTCCGCCGCAGCCTCAGCCAAACCCGTCCCGTCAGCGAGCGGCTTCCAGTCTACGCATAGCCACAACTGCACGTCGGGCCGCTTTTCCCATTCCGCGAGTTCGTCTTTGTAAACGTGGTCGGCCCACGTCTTCGCGCCGTAAATAATTATGATATCACCGTAGTCCTGACGTTTGTCGAGGCAGTATTGGATGACACTGCGCATCGGCGGCAGCGCAATGCCGCCGGCGATAAACAGCAGGTCTTTGCCTTTCCATGATTCGACAGGAAAACTGTTGCCGTATGGGCCGCGGAGACCCATGAGGTCGCCGACCTCGAGCCGACGCAATGCTCGCGTAACCCGCCCAGCCTGGCGGAACGTGCATTCGATGTAACCACGACGGGTCGAGCCGTTTGCGATGCAGAAGGTGGACTCACCCTCGCCAAGCGCGTTGTAGAGACCGAATTGTCCCACGCGGAAATCAAAGGTCTCGCCTTCCTTCGGATCGAGGAATTCCAATTTCAAGGTGCGCACATCCGGCGTCTCGTCCCGCACAGCCGCAACGCGCATCAGATAAGGCCGGTAAATATTGGACGACGAGCCAGCCGTCGCGGCCTGAATTCCGTGAACGGGACCGTGTTCGCAACCGCACGGTTGCGCCACGGCGGTCTCCGTCGTTTGTTTACGCGACAATTCCTGCAGGTCGGCCAGCATGTCCATTCCCGCCGGGCAGAGCCGCAGACACCGGCCGCACCCAGTGCAGAGCACACGGCCGAATTTTTCGGGGTAATAGCGGAACTTGTGCGACAACCTCTGTCGCCAACGACTGGGCTGGTCGGGGCGCGGATTGTGACCGGAGGTGTGCAAGGTAAACAACGGGAAGGCGCACGCATCCCAGTTCTTCTGGCGAACGCCATCGCAGCCCACCATTTCGTCCTGAATATCGAAGCAATGACAGGTCGGACAAACAAATGCACAGGTCCCACACGCCAGACATGATTGCGCAGCCTTTTCCCAAAGCGGATCATTAAACCCCTGTCGCAAAGCCGCTTCGACAGTTTTGGGATTGAACATCACTGGCACGCTTTGGCGGATCTTTTCGCGAAGCGCGGCCAACTCAGAAGGCTCGGAGACCGGCGTTTGAGACATCGATGCCAAAAGCTGTTGGCCGGTTTCCGTGCGCGCCTCGGCAAGAAACGAGCCATTTGCCAATTCCGTCAGCACGACGTCACCGGTGTTCTGACCAGCCGGGTCAACTCCGACCGACGTGCAAAAACAGGCGTTATCAACCGGCTTCTGACAGGCGAGAACGATAAACGCCAGTTTTTTCAGCCGTTGCTCAAAGAACGGATCGTGGAAATCCCATCCGAACAGCGGCGCCAAAATCTCCGGTGCAATCGCATCGCACGGTCGTGCGCCAAACACCACCACAGGCGGGAACTCCAGTTTTGGATCGTCGAGCGACCACTCACGTCCGTTACGATGGAACTCCAAGATCGGCTCGCTGCGCGGGAACCAACTGCTTTTCGGGCTTTGACGTGCAAGCCCTTTCCCAAAACCGGTCGGCTTGGCCGCGCTGGAAGTCAGCTCGCGGTATTCGACGTGGCCATCCAGCGCCACTGGCGCCAGAACGCGCCAGCCAGCGTTGAGCAAGCTCGCTGGCCACTGCTCGATTGTTTCCCGCGTGAGTATCACCCGTGTCACAGAATGAAATCCTCCTGATCGTCCGGCTTGAAATCTGATTGGAGCGGCACACCCTTTGGATCCATGCCCGCGCGATGACTAAAATGTTTCAGGGCCGAACGCGCCATGGCCGCGTTCAGCAGATTTAACGGAATCTCAGACGGACACGCTTCCTGACACGCCCCGCAACCGACACAGCGGCCCGCCAGATGGAATGCGCGGAGCAGATGCCATGCAAAATTACCGGGGCCATCGGCCGCCGTTGGAAACCATTGCGGCTGGTTCTTGTCGGCGAAACACTGTTCGCAACCGCACATCGGACACGAACCACGGCAGGCGTAGCACTTGATGCATTTGGAGGATTGCTCAACCCAGAACGCCCAACGTTCTGACGAAGATTTGGCCATCAACTCGTCCAGCGCCTTGAAAACTGCATCGGAGAAGCCCACCGGCCGGTCCGACGGCAGATCCCGTAGCATCGTTTCCGATGCCGCTGTTAAATCCATCGTTCCCAAAAACTTCCCATCATTTGCCACGGCAAAGACGAGAATCGACGCGGGATCCACCTGCGTTTCCTGCGCAAGCACATTCAACGACAACACCTCGCTGGAACGCGCGACGATTCCAAGAGGCAGAATTGCCCTGATTTTCGGGTTCTTCAACAGACGCGTCAGATTCCCAGAACCGTTTGGCGCAACCAATCCGCGCGCTGCCTCCGGTGTGGTGATCCACGATGGCCGGGGCCGGGATAGCGTCGCGCTGCGCGCCCAGCCAACTACCACCTTGACCTTCCCGTCGCTGAGCGCTTCTCCGACGGCAGCAACAAGCTGCGGGTCGGCAGGTGCGGCCTGGCGATCGCTATTTGAAAACTGAATTGATGGCAGCGATGATCCGGCCAGCGGCGCGATGACCGGCGCGCGATCCGCTGTCAACTTGTGCATTGATTCGTAAGACCCAAGAACCTTTATTTTGTCGGTGAACGCCTGAATTGTTTTGACCCACTTGGCCCCTTCTGCCGCGGATATCCACGCCAAGTCCAGACGTTGCAGATCAACACCCAGTGTATCGAGCAAATCCCGAAACAGAATCCATCGCCGACGGGCGCGATAGTTGCCGGCGGTGTAGTGGCAGTCGCCCGGATGACAACCGCTGACAATGACGCCGTCGGCTCCCTGTAAAAACGCGCGCAGGACGAAACTGACATCGATGCGGCCCGTGCACGGCAGCATTATTGTCCGCACATTGGGCGCATAGGTCATCCGGCTGGTCCCGGCCAGATCGGCGCCGGCATACGTACACCATTTGCAGACAAACGCCACGATGCGCGGCTCGAATCCGACCGTGCTGGCTGTCGTCTGTTCCGGTTTTGTCACTGGGGTAACGCTCATTCGTTCAATCTCTCACCTACTCCGCCAACGCCTCCAGCGCGGCGAATACTTCTTCCTCGGTGAACCCGTCCAAATCAATCGACTTACTGCGGCACAGCGTGACGCACGTGCCGCAACCCTGACAAAGGCCGCTGTTCACCCGTGCCACCACTTTAATGACATTGCCTTTGCGGTCGCGTATCTCCTCGCGCTCGATCGCCTTGTACGGACAGGCCGCGGCGCAGGTGAAACAACCGATGCACGTTGAGTACAGTGGTGGCAGCGTTCGGTGCACACGAGCCACGACGGGATCCCGCTGGAGTTCCTTGGCGGCAAACAATGCCATCACCTTTGCCGCCGCTGCCGAGGCTTGCGACACCGACTCGGGAATGTCTTTTGGCCCCTGACAGGCCCCGGCGAGGAAAACACCGGCTGTGTTGGTTTCGACTGGACGCAGTTTCGGGTGCGCTTCGCTGAGCCAGCCGTCGGCATCGTAACCGATGCCCAGTTTCTGGGCCATCGTCTGCACGTCTGATTGCGGAATCGCGGCGCTGGCCAAAACGATCATGTCGGCCTTGATGTCGATGCGCTCGCCGCCATTGAGGGTATCGGCTGCCTGCACGATCAAGTGGCCGTTGTCGGCGTAGACGCGTGCGGCGCGGGAACGCAAATACACAACGCCGTCCTGCTCGGTTGCCCGCCGGTAGAATTCATCGTAACCCTTGCCAGGGGTACGCACATCCATGCAAAGGATGATCGCCCGCCCGCTATGGACTTTGTGACGATAAAGCATCGCGTGCTTGGCTGTGTACATGCAGCAAATCTTGCTGCAATAGGCTCGGCCCTTTTCGCGGTCGCGCGAGCCGGCGCACTGGAGAAACACGACGGTTTGCGGCTTCTTGCCGTCGGACGGCCGGCGGATTTCGCCGCCGGTCGGACCGGAAGCCGAGGCAAGCCGCTCAAATTGCAGTCCGGTGACGACATCAGGATGATCGCCGTCGGCGTAGGCCGGTAGATGTTTCTTGCCGAGCACTTGAAAACCTGTCGCCACGACGATTGCGCCGATTTTTTCAGTGATAAGTTCATCCTGCTGTTCAAAATCTATCGCGCCGGTGGGACAAAGTTTTTGGCATGCGCCGCACTTGCCGTTCTTGAACTTCGTGCAATTGGCGCGATCAATCACCGGCTTGTTTGGCACAGCCTGCGGGAATGGAATCCCGATGGCCGTCCGCATCCCAAGCCCTTCGTCAAACTCGCTCGGCAGTTTCTTAACGGGGCATTTTTGCCAGCAAGTGCCGCAACCGGTGCATTTCTTGATGTCCACGCTGCGGGCCTTGCGTCGGATCGTCACCTCGAAATTACCAACGTAGCCTTCGACCTTCTCCACTTCGCTGTATGTTTCCAATCGGATATTGGGATGCGATGCCGCCTCGACCATGCGCGGTGTAAGGATGCACTGCGAACAGTCCAGCGTCGGGAATGTCTCTGAAAGCTGCGACATATGTCCGCCCAGCGATGGCGAACGCTCGACCAAAATCACCTCGGTGCCGCCATCCGCGATGTCCAATGCCGCTTGAATACCGGCGATCCCTCCGCCGATGACCAGCGCTCGGCGCGTCAACGGCACACGGATCGGTGACAACGGCGTGTTGCGTTGGACGCGCGCCACAGTAGACCGCACAATATCGATCGCCTTGCGGGTTGCCTGTTCCCGGTCAGTATGCACCCAGGAGCATTGCTCGCGCAGGTTGGCGATTTCGCACATATATGGATTCAACCCCGCCGAGGCGCAGGTTTTGCGGAAAGTTTTCTCGTGCATTCTCGGCGAGCAAGCGCCAACTACAACGCCGGTCAGTTTGTGTTCCGCAATGGCGTTGCGGATCTGCGCCTGCCCCGGTTCGGAGCATGTGTAGCGATAGTCAACAGCGTACACCACGCCCGGCAGCGTACGGACCACCTCGGCGAGACGGGCACAGTCCACCGTTTTGCCGATGTTCTCACCGCAATGACAAATAAATACGCCGATCCTGGACACGTCAGCCCTCTTTCTTCGTAGCATTGCTGGCAATCCGCATGATCATGGGTTCCACCGACACGAAGTGTGAGTTAAGCCCCAGTGACTGCGCGTCCATTCCCATTGCCAGTCCCGCGAGTTGCGTCAGATAAACCACCGGCAACTGGTCCTGTTTTCCAATCCCCATTTCCGTCTGCCGCATGTCGAGGTTTGCATGACACATCGGGCAGGCCAGGCAAATAACGTCCGCGCCGGTCTTTTTGGCGGCGCTGTAAATCGTGTGCCCCTGCCGCAGCACCGTTTCCTTGCGGGAAAGCGCAAACGATGCCCCGCAGCACTCCATTGCCATCGACCATCTGACAGTTTGCGCACCCAGCAACTGCACAATCCTCTCCATGCTGCGTGGGGCTTCCACCTGCTCGACCCCGGTGATCTTCGGCGGCCGCACCAGCAGACAGCCGTAATAACAGGCCACCTTCAACCCCGCCAGCGGTCGCGTGACCTGTGCTTTGAGCGCATCGGCCGTCCCGTTGCCAAGCCAGCCCAACAAGCTCACTGGCCTGACCTTTTCGGGACCGAGGTCTGCTTTTTCACCCAACGCCTCTGCCAGTTTCGCCGCCAGGCCGGGCTGCTCGCGCAACTCGTGCGCGGCAACGGCGAGCCGCTGGTAACACATCGCGCACGGTGCCAGCACTTCATTCAGCCCGGCACGCCGCGCCTTGACCAGAGTGTCCACTGCCAAACATAGCGCCGCCTCGTGATCCACGGCGTGCGCGGATGTCGCCCCGCAACAGACCCAGTCCGGGATTTCTTTGAGTTCCACTCCCAATCGGCCTGCCACGGCCCGCAACGAACGGTCGTATTCGTTCGCGGTACCGCGCAGACTGCATCCGGGATAATATCCGATGGTTGTCATGGCTTCTTGAGTTTGGTGATCGCCTGGCGCACGCGTTTTGTGTTGGGCGATTTACACGGCAACACGTGCAGCTTTCCTTTCATGAACATGACCGGCCCCAGCATTGCGTCCTGTAAAAATTGCCCTGTGCGCAACTTGTAGCCAATCACAAGAAACAGCTCATGAATTCGCCCGTGTCGCAGCGCGCTGCTGAGAAAAACGCTGTGCAACGCCTGGATATTCCGTACTCGTTTGGTGCGCGCCGTGGTTCTGCGACGGAGTCCTTCCTGCCGCAGCACATCCATCGTGCCCGCAATGTCCACGCCCTGCGGACAGCGCGTGGTGCATGCCTGACAACCCACGCACAACCACGGTGTTTCCGCCGTCAACGCCTGCGCGGCGTACCGTGCTGCCAATTCCGGCCTCTCTGAAAACGCTGCTTCAAGTTGCAGCAGATGCATGATCCATGTCGGGCTGATGTCCATTTCACCTGGAACATTCTGCAGACAACCCGCCGCGCAACGTCCGCACTGGTAGCAATTCGACGGCGAAGCACCGGTTTCTTCCTGAACCAATTCAGAAAGCGTACCGGACCGGTCGTCTCCACCGTTGTTTTTGACAACAGCGTTGCCTTGACCCATCGGCTTCAATTAGCACTCCAGTTCTTCAAATGTACGTCCATCGGTTGTCCAAAGAGGCGCAATAACATAACCCACTTGCGGCTTATGTACAGTGCTGTTCCTCTAATTCGATGCTGGTCAGGTCTAATTCCTGGCCTGTGAGCAGTTCCGCGCCGACCGAACGGCAGCACGGACATTCGAACCAGTTATCTTCCACTGGAAACTCAGCGCGGCAAGCACGGCAACGCGCCGTGGCAGGCACCACCTCGATCTCCAGTTGTGAGCCGGCCAAATGCGTGTCACGAACACTGGCGTTGTAGCAAAAGCGCAGTGTTTCGGGCTCAACCTGTCGTAATTTGCCGACCCGAACACGCACCGCCACCACTCCAGCGTCGGCATGGGATCGCCGTTCGCGCCGCATGGCGTCGACGCAGGCGCGCTCCACGGCGTCCATCAAGGCCTCAACAATGGACATCTCATGCACAAGCCACCTCGCATGATTGAAGATCATGAATCAACCGCGCGATTCGCTCCACCGTTTCCGTGGCGGCGGCGGCTGTCTCCGGTGAAAACTCCGTGCCGAAATTGAAATCGTGTCCGCGAATGCTGAAAAGAATTCCTCGCGGCTGCCGGTCATACAACATCCTGCACAAGGCCAGGACGTCACCCGGCGTGAGGTAATGGGCCACAGCATGACTTCGCATACATGGCGTGACATCGGCCTGCGCTATTGCTTCGGGACTTTCGGTAGTGGCAGCGTCCACGAAGATTACAGCTTCAAAACTACTGACCGTCTCGGCGTGATCCACCTCCAGTTGATGGGCGGTCAGCAACTCGATTCCCGTCAATTGCCGGCGCGCCAATTCCTCAACAACGTGCCAGCCGACGCCATCATCGCATCGGCTGCGGTTGCCGTAACCCAGCACCAGAATTCGAATCGGTTGCATCACAAATCTTCCGACACGCAACGACGGCTTTGTCCGTCGCGCCTGTCTTTTGGGAGGTTCACTCCCGACCTCGTTCGGCTGAAGTCAAAGCCGTGCGTTTGCCGCGATTGGTTAATCACGGCGCAGCGTCTGAAGTAATTCACCTTGCGCGTCGATAACTTCAACAATCATTGGCATCTGGCCGATGGCGTGCGTCGCACAGCTCAGGCACGGGTCGTAACAACGGATGGCTGCTTCGACGCGGTTTAGCATGCCTTCCTGAAGCTTCTTCGCTTTGACGTATTTCTTTGCCACGGCATATACGGCGCGGTTCATCGCGAGGTTGTTATGTCCCGTAGCCACGATCAAGTTGGCCTTCTCAACCCGGCCATTCTGGTCCACCCAGTAATGATGTATCAGTGTGCCGCGCGGGGCTTCGATGATGCCTATGCCCTCGGGTTGCGTCGGCGCGTTGGACACGAGGAGGTCTGTGCTGGTGATCGCCGGATCTTTCAGCAACTGCTCCGCGCGTTCCAAACCGTAAAGCACCTCGATGAGTCTCGCCCAATGATAATAAAATGTGCTGGACTGCACCCGTCTCTTGGCCCGCCAGATTTTCAGTTCCTCGTTGGCCTTTGGCGCCGAGATATGACTGCAAATATTCAACCGCGCCAGCGGGCCGACGCGATACATGCCCTGTGGGTAACCAAGCTTTGTGATGAATGGAAACTTCATATACGACCACGCCTCGACCGCCTCGCCGATGTAGTCGAGGTATTTCGACGGCGGAATCTGGTCGTGCACGATGTCGCCTTTGGCGTCGCAAAAGCGCAGGTTGCCATCGTACAATTCCAATGCGCCGTCCGGCTGAACCAAGCCCATGTAATTCGAGTCGAAATTGGCAAAGCTCTCGACCTCATCGAGGTGCTGCTGGTGGTACCCATTGAGCACGTCGAGTGCGAACCGGGCATGCTCAAAGGCTTCGGGCAGACTATGCAACAACTCATCACGCTGTTGCGACGTCAGGGCCTTGTTGACGCCGCCCGGCACGGCAAAATCAGCATGAATCTTGCGGCCGCCGACGGCCTTGATCATTTCCTGTCCGCACTTACGCAATCGCACGCCTTTGACGGCGACGTCCGGCATCTGCTGGATGAGACCTACTATGTTGCGGACAGCGGGATCGGCGTCAAAGCCCAGGAGCAGGTCGGGCGCGCTCAGATGGAAAAAGCTCAATGCATGCGATTGAATTATCTGACCCATGTGCATCAGCTCGCGCAGCATCTTCGCTGTACGCGGGATCTCCGTGCCGATAACGGCATCACACGCCTTGGCGCTGGTCAGCAGATGGCTCACAGGGCAGATGCCGCACACACGCGGCGTGATCTGCGGCATCTCACTAAAGTGGCGGCCTTCGCAGAACTTCTCGAACCCGCGAAACTCCACGACGTGGAACCGCGCATCGTCCACTTCGCCATTGGAGCCAAGGTGGATTGTGATCTTCGCGTGCCCCTCGATGCGGGTCACGGGGCTGATCGTAATTGTCCTGTTCGTCATATCAGTCATACCTCAAATTCTTCTCATTCCACTTTGGCATCCGGCCGGCCAGTAGTTCCGTCAACGCATACCAAATTATGTCGGCGTCCGGCGGACATCCGGGAATGGACAAATCCACTTTCACCACTTCCTGTAACGGCCGCGCCTTCGGCAATAACTTCGGCACCACCGGATCGTTGGGGATGCAACTGATTTTCGTGCTCTCAGTCTGCTCGTACGCGCGCAGCAGCACGTCCCACAATGCGAACCGATTGCGTATCGATGGAATATTACCGGTGACGGCGCAATCGCCCAACGCAATCAGCACCTTGCAACGGGACCGGAGTTTTTGCAGTTCGTGCTCTTGCTCGTTGTTGTTGACGCAGCCTTCTACGATGCCCACGTCCACTTCGGGAATCTCCTTCACGTCCACAATCGGGCTGTGCAAGATATCCACCAATTTGACCAGTTCCACCAGCCGTTCGTCGAGGTCGAGAAACGACATGTGGCAGCCCGAACAGCCGCTGAGCCACATCGTCGCCACCCGCACCTTGCGTGGAGCAGCGGGCTGTGCCGTGGCTTTTACTGCGGGTTGCCGACCTGATTTTTTTGCCGTTTTCTTGCGAGGTGTTTTGTTCATGCGAATACAGTCTCCAAAATCGCTCCATCTTCCCGGGCCTCGCCGCTCATCGGCAACACCGGTCGCAGGGACAACTGGCGTCCTTCAAAATTGGTAATCGTCCCGGATTTCTCACTCCAGATCGCTGCTGGCAGCACCACATGCGCGGCTTCCGCCAGCCGCGACGTGTAGGCGGCCTGCACCACTACGCAGTCAATCTGTCGCAGCAGTTCAGGAACATGTTTTTCCTGCAGGATCTCCGCCCCGCCGTCGGGCGCGCTACTGGCCACGATGTGCAAAAACTTGATCGGCTTGGCGTCGAGCCATGGCGCGACGTCTTCTATGGCCTCGATGCCGGCGCCCGCCAATGCGACACTGTTGGGGCTGATCGGCAGGCCAATGAGGAGCGGTTCACGACCGCTCGGGTTCTTCTCGAGAATCTTGATCAGACGCTCCATCACGGTCACGCCGATCGACGTCATGGCGTTCGGGCCATACACCACTGCGGGCCGCTGCGCGCCTTTGAGCACGACCGCCACCTGATCCCAAAACTTGTGTTCCAAGCTGACGATGTTGGCACAGATGTCGGCGAATCGATCGAGGTCGCTCTTGTGAGCGTGGAAAACCAACAGCTTGACACCGCGTTGGCGCACGCTGGTTCGAATGCGGGCTGCCACCACGCCATTGTCGCGGGTTGGTTGGGCCCCGATGACGATGATCGCATCGGCATCCTGCAGTTTCTGCAGCGCGTCGGCGGTGTATGACGGCTCTGTGCAGAACGCGGCTTCGTTGGCCGGCACGAACATGCCAACCCGGTCAACCTTGCCGGAAACGATCGTGATGATTTTTGCGGTCTCATTGGTCACCCGCGGCGCCACGAGCATGGCCTTCTCGGTTTTCTTTGCAGACTTGGCGACTTTGCGGATGACCGCGATCGCCTCATCCCAAGTGGCTTTCTCAAGCTTCCCATTCTTGCGGACCAGCGGCGTGAGAACGCGCTCGCGCGGTTCCGCCCATGTTTGATAGCGACCTTTGACGCAAAGATGGCCTCGGTTGACGGGTGAATCGGGGTCGCCCCAGACGTTAACGACACGATTCTCCTTGATGTACACTTTCAGGCCGCACCCGACCGGACACTCGGTGCAGGTTGTCATGACCTGCTGGCAACTGGCCAATTGTCCGCGGAACGCCGCCGCCTTGTCAAACAGCGCGCCCGTCGGGCAGTTGGCAACGCAAGCACCGCAGGAAGTGCAACTTGTGGACTCGCCAAATTTCTGGTTCATGTCCACGACGATCAGGTTTTTAATGCCGCGGTTGGAGACGTCGAGCGTGTGCACGCCTTCCACCTCGTCGCAGGTGCGAACGCAACGCGCACAAAGGATACAGCGGTTTTGGTCGATCCCGAAGTACTTGCCCGTCACGTCCACAGGTAACGCCGGGTACAGGTAAGGATACCGTATGCTATCCATCCCATGCATGTAGCCCTGGTGTTGCAGGCCACAATCGCCCTTATTATACTGGCACATCGGGCAAAGGTGGTTGCGCTCGCTGAAGAGCAATTCCAGCGTGGCGCGGCGCAATTGATATAAGCGGTCGCTCTTGGTAATGATCCTGCTGCCATCCATCGCGGGCGTGGCGCAGGACGGGGCGACTTTCGGACTGCCTTCGATCTCCACGATACACATTCGGCAACCGCCCCAAGGCGTCAGACCCTTAAGATAGCAGAGCGTCGGGATATCGATCTTGTTGGCGCGCGCGATCTCAAGGATGGTCTGACCTTGATCGCCTTCGCAAAGTTTGCCGTCGATATGCAGTGAGATTTTTTGGGGTGCAATCATGGTTTTGCCGTATTAATTCAGCGGGATTTCCCGTCCGTGCCGGTTTTGATGTCGCAACGCAAGCAGCGCAAACACTCCGCCTTGGCCTGCCACTCGGTAAACGTGGGCGACACGTCAATCCAAGTGCCCTTGCGTTTCTCCACAGGCAGCAACCGCGCCGGGTTGCGCCCGCCGCCCTGCCCGGAGGGCGGGACCGTCCAATCGTACTCAAATTTCGGCCACAACTCCTCGAAACGGTCCTGGCCGGTCAATGCCCGGTCAATCGTCTTCGCGGCCTTCTTGCCCGAGCACATTGCCGTGGCGACATTGGCGGAACCGCTTGTGTAATCACCACCGGCGTACACCTTCGGATTACTGGTTTGAAGCGTCCAAGGATCCACCTTGATCGTTTTCCACTGGGTGGTTTCGAGGCCGAGCGCCTTGGTTATCTGGCTATCAGGTCTCTCGCCGATGGCTTTGATAACCATGTCGCATGGAATTATACGCGTTTCCTTGGTAACAACCGGCGTTCGCCGGCCACGGGAATCGAACTTGCCGGGCACGGTCTTGGCAACCTCCAAACCGGTGACCTGTCCGCCCTTGCCGATGACCACACGGACCGGCGCGACCATGGTAATAAGATGGGCGCCTTCTTCAAGCGCTTGTTCGGTCTCGTCCGGAATCGCCGGCATGGCCTCGCGCGAACGGCGATAAACAATGGTGACATCGGCCCCCATCCGCATCGCGCTGCGAGCTGCGTCAATCGCCGAGTTGCCGCCGCCGATGACAGCGACCTTTTCGCCGAGACGCGGTTTTTTGTCATGCGCAATGGCGCTGAGGAATTCCAACGAGGTGTACAAGCCTTCGGCGTCTTCACCCGGAATCCCGAGCGCAGTTTCCTCCCAGGTGCCAATGGCCAGAAACACGGCATCATTGTCATGAGCGAGCTTGTCGAGTTTCAGCGTCTTACCGAGCACGGCATTGAACTTGAATTGTACGCCAACGCTGCGGATGAACGAAATTTCCTTGGCCACAACGTTTTTCGGCAACCGGTACTGCGGCAGCGCGTAACGAAGCATGCCGCCCGCGTCGGGCGCGCTCTCGTAAACCGTCACCTTGTGACCGAGAAGCGCCAGATAGAACGCCGCGCTCAATCCCGACGGGCCTGCGCCGATCACGGCAACTTTCCTGCCGGTGGCGTGTTTTTTGCGCTTGAGAATCCGTTTCAATACCTTCTTTGCGACGTGACTCTGATACGCGACGTCGCCGATGTAACGGTGCGTCTCGCGCATGTTCACCGAGGCGTCCATGCCAGCGCGACGGCAACGTATTTCACACGGGTGCTGACAAATGCGGCCCGTAGTGGATGGCAACGGATTGTCCATCACCACCTGCTCAAACGCGTCGTCCAATCGGCCCTCCTTGAGCAACTGGAGAAAGCCGGGGATGTTCATATTCAACGGACAAGTGTTCTCACAGGGCGAGAGTTGCAGAGCCGTGCACTCGCCCGCTACACAACGATGTTCGCGGATATGCTGCTCGTATTCATGACGGAAATACCTCAGCGTCGTCAGTACCGGGTTCGGCGCAGTCTGGCCCAGACCACAGAGGCTGGCGTCCCTGACGATGGTGCACAACTGCTCGAGTTTATCGAGGTCGGCGAGCGTGCCGTAGCCGTGGCTAATCTTGTCCAGCAGATTGAGCATCTGCTTTGTGCCAACACGGCACGGCGGACATTTGCCGCAGCTTTCATCACAGCAGAATTCGAGGAAGAACCGGGCCACGCCAACCATGCACGAGTCTTCATCCATCACGACCATGCCGCCCGAGCCCATGATTGAACCGAGCTTCTGCAACGTCTCGTACTCAACGGGCGTGTCGAGGTGCTGCCCGGGGATGACACCGCCCGACGGACCACCCGTCTGCACGGCCTTGAACTGCTTGCCATCGGGGACGCCGCCGCCGATTTCAAAGATGATGTCGCGCAACGGCGTGCCGAAAGGCACCTCAGCCAGACCGGTGTTCTTAATCTTGCCGGCCAGCGCGAAGACCTTCGTGCCTTTGGTCTTCTCGGTGCCGATTTTGTTGTACCATCCGGCGCCGTTTCGGATGATGACCGGGACGGCAGCCCAGGTTTCGACGTTGTTGATGTTGGACGGCTTGCCCCACAGGCCGCGCTGCGCTGGGAACGGCGGTCGCGGTTGCGGCTGGCCACGGCGGCCTTCGATGGAGCGCATCAGCGCGGTTTCCTCGCCGCATACGAACGCGCCCGCGCCGATGCGAAGTTCGAGACCGAAGTTAAACCCTTTTTCGAAAAGGTTATTGCCGAGGAGGCCGTTCTTGTACGCCTGATCTATGGCAATTTGGAGACGTTTAATCGCCAGAGGATACTCGGCGCGGATGTAGATGAACCCACGATTTGCGCCCATCGCGTAGGCACCGATGGCCATGCCTTCCATGACGCGATGCGGATCGCCTTCGAGTACCGCGCGGTTCATAAACGCGCCGGGATCGCCTTCGTCGGCATTGCAAATGATGTACTTTGGCGCGTCGGGCGACCGACGCATCAATTCCCATTTCACGCCCGTCGGAAACCCGGCGCCACCACGACCACGCAGGCCGCTGGCTTTGATCTCCGCGATGACTTGTTCAGGGGTCATCTCGGTCAAGACCTTGCCCAGCGCGGCGTAACCGTCGCGGGCGATGTACTCATCGATATTCTCCGCGTCAATCAGGCCGCAGTTTTCGAGAATGATCTTCGTCTGCTTCGCCAGGAAGGCGAAATCGCGCACGGTGTTGAAGACGTTGTCGCCAACTTCGTCCTTGGGCAGAAGTTTTTTGTATGGCCGGCCTTTGACAAAATGTTCCTCCACCAACGCCGGCACATCCAGCGCGGTGACACGTTGATAGAACGTGCCGTCAGGGTGAATAAGTATGACCGGACCGAGATCGCACGGCCCCATGCAACCGGTCACGATCATTTGGACTTCACTGTCCAGACCGTGCTTCTTCAATTCGGATGCGAGCGTCTCTTGAACAGCATGGCAACCGGAACTGAGACAGCCCGCCCCGCCGCAAACTAACACGTGTGATCGAATCATGCGGGGTTACTCCGTCTTCCTTGCTTTGCCAACCGCGAGGTTGTCTACTTTCTTTCCCTTCTGCAGGTGCTCGGAAACGATCTTTTTGGCCTTCTCCGCGTCGAGTTGTGCATATGTCGTTCGCTCACCGCTCGCTTCCTCGACGGTGATAACCGGCTCGATGTTCTCCAGCCCGTGTTCGCCCGTCACGCGCACTTCGACATCATCGATGCCGCGTTTCTCAATCTCATCCAGCATGCTCTTCATCACTTCACGGGCGCCGGCCGCGATGCCGCTGGTGCCCATACTGATCACCACGCGATATTTCTTGCCGCCTTCACGCAACGAGACCTGCCGTTGGGCTTTATCTTTGAGCGCTTTCAATTGTTCCAGGTTCATACACGCACCTTTCCTTTCGGGGTCAACTCCTGTGAGCTGAATTGAAATTCCTGCTCATCGGAGCGATAGTTTAATCGGATATCCACATTCGGACCGGCGGCACACAGTGCCAGGATCGTCGAGTCCATGTCGCCCAACGGCGGCCGGTCCACATGACTCAGTTGCATCGAGGCCGTCACCGAAGTGCCCCGGCGCGGCGCGGACCGCACGCAAAACCGTCCACCGCACATCTCCGAGGTCTGACGCAGCAGGGCCAGACCCAGCCCAATCGGCTTTTTGCGCTGGCTCTTGCCACTCCAATGGCTCGTGAGCACCCGCTTCAAGATCGCGGGACTCATGCCGTGCCCGTCATCGCGCACGCGCAAGACAAGCCGATCGCGCTTCTGGCTTTCCAGAACGTTGATCTCCACTCTACTGGCGTTGGCGGTGATTGAATTCATCGCTATGTCCAAAATGTGCAAAGACAACTCCTCAAACATACTTTTTCAATTCGGTCTTGCAGAACTGCGGTATCTTGTCGGCAGTCAGTCTCCCATGCACGTCGTCGCCCACGGATATCGCGGGCGCCAACGCGCAAGCGCCAATGCAGCGGGCGGTGGTCAGGCTGAACAGGCCGTCCTTGGTCGTCTCGCCTTCCTTGATACCCAACTCCTTCTCCAGCGCGGAGAGAATCGTTTCCGAGCCGCGCACGTGACAGCCTGTGCCGCGACAAACCATGATCTGGTGTTTGCCTCGCGGCACCATCGTGAAGAAGTGGTAAAACGTCACCACGCCATAAACATGCGACAACGGCAGCTTCAACGCGCCAGCCACGTATTTCAACACGTCGGCGCTGAGATAACCGAACATCTGCTGCGCGGCGTGCAACACCTGGATCAACGACGTTGGTTCGCGGTTATAGCTTTCGATCGTTTGATCGAGCGCCGCGAACCGCGGATCGCCGCTAGGATGCGTCGTTTCCATGGCCGCAACTCGCGCGGATTCGCTGATGGTTTTCTCACTCATCGCAGTCCTGCCTCCCAAAGTTTGCCGGCCACTTCATAAGCCGTCAGCGGGGTCACCAACAGCACAACGCCTTCCTTTTCGGCCTCTGCGATTGTCGCGGCATCCGGTTTGCGGTTGCAGGTGATCAACACAGCCGCGATATCCTTCATAGTGGCGACGGACACCACGTTCCGATGCGTCTGAACGGTCACCCACAATATGCCGGGATGCGCATGAGCCAGCACGTCGCTGAGCAAATCGCTGATGTAACAGCCGGTAACGTCAACCGCACTTGCGTCTGTCAACGGCTTAGCCTGCGTCATCGCCAACAATGATTGTAGCTTCATGCTTTGATGAACCTTTATGTTTTGCTTCTTGTTTTGGGGCCGACGGCTTCGCAAGCAGAACCTCCGCCCGCACCCGCGTGCCACTGCCCAGTTTCGATTTGATATCAAGATGGTCCGACAACTTCTTCATGTTCGGCAATCCAAGCCCCGCGCCGAAACCAAGTTCACGCGCCATCGCGCCGGCGGTGGACCAGCCTTCCTGCATCGCCAGGTTAACGTCCTCAATGCCCGGTCCGGCATCCTCGGCTTCGATGAGCACACGGTCCGGTGAAACTGTCGCTGTAATGTGGCCGCCAAGCGAATGAATGATAATGTTGGTCTCGGTTTCATACGCCACGATCGCCGCCCGACGACGGATCTCAGGGTCAATCCCGCGGGTCCGCAGGATCTGGCGCAACTGTTGTGACAGTTTCCCGGCGCTCTCGAAATCCCCGGACTTGACTCGCGCGCGCACGACCTGTGGCCGCTCTGATTTGCCTTCCCCAGCCCGTGACGCCACTAGGACCGCTTCATGCGCGAGAGCTTCTTCCGCCCGTTTCTCAAGACGGTGCATCAGACAGGCCGTAATATCTCCCTGCGTGATGATACCGACCAACGAACCTTTGGCGTCGAGCACGGGGAACCGGCCGAACTGATTCCGATCAAACTCCGCCACCGCGCGCACCAGTGAGTAATCGTCCCGCAACGTAATCACATTGCGCGTCATCCACTTATCCACAGCATCGTTAATGTGCCCCTGATCGAGCGCGTTGATGATGTCCTCGATGGTGACAACGCCGAGAAGTTTCCCATTATCGGTGATTGGCACACCGGAAATGCGATGGGTCTTCATCAACCGCTGAATCGCTCGGAGAGTATCGTGCGGGCCTGCTGTGACCAGTTGCTTGGTCATCGCGTCGCGAACGCGAAGCTCATAAACCAAGACTTGGGCAAACGACACTTTACGCCCTTCGTCCACAACCCCAGGATTACCCTGTGCGTGTCCGCCGCCCTGCTGAAGTACCTCGCCATCAATCATCTCAAAGTTACGCTATCAGCGCTCCACCCTCGCTATACACCTCTTCCACAATCCTATTTATCATTGCTCGCTGCGCACCGAAGGCTGTCCAGTCGAGGGTTCAACATACTATGACAAATCCCGTCGGTTCGCAACCGTAATTTCGCTCGGCACTACGGCGCGCCGTTTGGAGGAAAAGCGAGCGATCCACCACAGCCACGGCTACCGGCCCGCACTGGCTTTTCCAGCCGTCGCAGGGCACAATGCGCCATGTGAACGAGCGTGTTGGCAAGCGAATCGTGAACTATGTCGCGGCGACCCTATGCCTCGGCGCGGCAGTTGTCTGTTTTCGCGGGGCGACTCTTCGTGGATTCGAGTATGATGAACTGTGGACGCTGTTCCACTTTGCCGGGGCCGACTCAGTCTGGCAAATCTTCCGCGAGCTGGCCGTGCCGAATAATCACCCGTTGCACAGCCTCTTCGTGCGACTGGTGGTTAACGAGACTGACGTTGCCGAATTATGGGTGCGATTGCCGTCGCTGATCGCCGGGATTTGTCTACTGGCGCTGGTGCCCATCGGAGCGTGGTTGGTCAGCCGGGACAGGAACACAACCGTGCTGACGGCAGTCTGGTGCGCCCTGAACGCGCCGCTATTGCATTTTGCGCAGGCTGCGCGTGGCTACACTATGCAATCGGCTCTGATTGTTGGTTTCGCGCTCTTGATTTATCTTGCGCGATTGAGTCCCCGGCGAGAATGGCACGCGCTCGTCGGCGCGGTATTGGTTGGCATGAGTGCAGTGTTGGTACTGCCCACTTCCGTGTTGTACCTCGCCGCAATTGGGATTTGCGATCTTGCCGACCGGATCTTTCAGTGGTGCCGCGCGGCAGCAGTCGAACGGCGTCCATTCCTTGTGGCTTTCGGACCGGTCTTGGCAGCGTATGGACTGCTGTCAGCGGTGGCTG
>JBEKLX010000100.1:0-4235 GCA_050008795.1 Verrucomicrobiia bacterium
ACCCGATGTTTCCCTCGTGCCCACCGACCAGTCATACGTGGATGACGCCCTGGTACGCAATCTCCCGATGGTGGCGACGGCGTACACAGATCACGACGAAATGCGCGCGCTTTATGTGTATGCATACGCCCGTACCTCAGGCAACCGCGCCGCCAGTTTCACGCCCGTGTCACTGGGTGTTTCCAACAACGCTTACGTGTACAACTATTTCAGCGGCGCCGGAACTGTCGTCAGCAACGGGAGCGCCTTCAACTTCACCGCGGACATGCCGGACAATACAACCGGCGGAAGTTATTACGTGGCCGTGCCCATCGGACCGTCCGGGATCGGCCTGCTCGGCGACACGAACAAATTTGTCACCCTGGGCAAAAAGCGTATTTCCAATCTGATCGACACCGGCTTTCTCCGCGCGACAGTTGTGTTTGCGCCGGGCGAAACCAATGTGACCCTGGCCGGTTACGCTCCCTCCAGCCCATACGCCACCGCTTTGAGCGGCTCGGTCGGGACGGTAACTTACGACTCTGCCAACCACTTCTTTGCGGTGCCGGTGTTGCCAGGCGATGCCGGGACCGCGACAGTCGCGTTGAGTTTGGTTCCCATCCCGTCATTGCAGATCACGAATATGACCGGGCAGTTGCAGATTTCCTGGCCCACAAACGCACTGGGTTTCATTCTGCAACAAGCCACCACGCTCGCTCCGCCGCCGGATTGGACGCCGGTGACCAATGCCGTCGTTCCGATTGGTAATCGAAACGCCGTGATGCTCCCCGCGACGAGTTCAGCGACGTTTTATCGACTGGAACAATGACCGTTGACCCAGAACCGGGCGCCCCAGCTTCCGGTTTTGAATTCGTAGCCGGCGATGTGAACCGGCGGAAATTTGTTCACACGCTCACGAGGCGCAGCTGCAGAATCAGCGCCCTTTCGGCAGCGCGCTCGTACCGGCATAGATGGCATTCTTGCCGAGCAATTGTTCGATGCGCAGGAGCTGGTTGTATTTCGCCAGACGATCCGTGCGGCTTAACGAACCGGTCTTGATTTGACCACAGTTCGTCGCCACGGCGATACTTGGTGCGTTTGTATCAAATCTTGCTACTGCCATTGTTCTTTGATTTCGTGGAGACATGCCGAAAGCGTCGTTTGTCATCTACGGTTGCCCTTATACGGCCTTTGAAGAAACAAAGGACATTGAGGCATTTGTCGTGCCGGAACCTAACAGAACTCTTTATCACCTCAATCGCAACACCCATCGCATCCTTAATATGGTTGGATTTTCCGGAGTTAAGGATGTCAGATTGGTCGGTTGCTCGCGTGAATTCATTGAGGATTTTAGTGCGTTGTTAGCGGAGTATCCGGCTGCTGGGTTCCGCTTAGACATTGAGGAAAAGAAATGCACAGCTTTCAGCAGACACGTCACTGGAGACCCCAACGGTGCCGACGTCATAGTCGTGGAAGGCCAGCCCGATCTCATTCCGATCGCCCATCAACTCGCTCGCGAGAAATGGGCTAAGATTGTTCTCGTTGATCCAACGTCCGACCAAGAAGCGACCGCTTTCGCAGCAAACCTGAAAGACTTTGAAGAGTGTAACGGGTTAGCACGACAAAATGGCCTAAACGCTTGTCGTGCCTTTATTGAGAAGAAGTTAGGAGCAGGCTTTCTCTCCGGTTCCTTCTCATCCGCAACATTCATTACAAAGCTTCCCTTTAATCTTTATCCATTCCGCTTTCCGACGGGCCACTTGAGAGCCCGCGTTGCCGGAGAATTGGCGACGGCCGGCCTGTTGAAGGCACGAACTCCAAGGTTGCAGGCGGGGGTGACTGTAATTCTCGACAGTGGAAACACACAGGTGGCCGCTGCCAGCGAGTATGGTGCGCTTCGTGATTTACTGTGTAGCAGTTACGGCGTCCTGCCGGTGCATAAACCTGCGGACTTGGGAGATTTCCAGCATTTCGTGGAAGACATCCCCGTGGACCTGATATTTCTGACAGCGCATTCCATCCAGATGGCGTTGACGAATCTCGAAGCAACTTTTTCCTTCAAGGGCAGAATGTGTCGTGCCCAATACGCCGTGGATAGAGGCATATCCTCCATCCCCCAAAGTGGCCTGATCGGCTGCCAAACGAGCTATGTACCGATTGAGGTGAACGGTGTTAGTTGGAAAGCAGATGAGTGCGAAAGGGAACTGTTTTTGAAGTTTGCGAAGGTTGAGATGGACGCAAGTTTGGGAATGAAACCCAAGGACTCAGAATTTGAGAACATCAAGATAACAGTGGCCACGAACACCACCCCCATTCGCTTTCCGGCGAAGTGTATAAAGTGTGGCGACGATCAGAATTTTGTGCCGTTGACTCACACGATTGGATGTTACTACTTCCCGCTCGTCTTTAACAATGCCTGTGCTTCCTTCTCAGGGATCTGTGAGGAATTCGTTCCTGACGCGTCGTTTTATGTAGGGACAACTCGAGGAGTCGATTCTTTCTCAGCGGTTGAGGTCGTTAACAAATTCGCGCAAAACTTGGGCAACATGACAGTTGGCGAAGCGCTTTTTAAGGCACAGTATCCATTTATCAACGATTACACTCCTTATTTGCTTGCTGGCGTGCCTTGGCTGACCATACCGAGATTCGCATCGCCAGCCGCCGCCATAATGAAAGCAAGCTCCTTACTCAAGGATTTCAGGTATAGCAACACTGGTAACGCGAGAGAGGATCACACACGTTCGGTCTTCCAAGAGCAGCAACGTAATCTCCTACTCAGGCAACTCTTCCCTGAGGGACCGAAGACGTGAATTTGGTGTGTCCGAAATCAACGGACAGGTAGACCCGGCTCGATCATTGTCCTTTCGGCAGCGCGCTGGTGCCGGCATAGATGGCGTTCTTGCCCAGCAATTGTTCGATGCGCAGGAGCCGTAGCCGCCGACGTGAGGAGGCGGAATTCCTGGAATATCATAACGTTCTGTCCGCCTCGTTACCCCGGCGACTACTTTCTCAACGGTCTGCTCATCGGCCGTTAATTTTCAAAAGCAGCGGAACTGAAATCGTGCTTGGGCCTGAGTTTAACCTTGTTCCGGCAGTTGTGCGGACGTAAAAAAGTAATCAGGTACTCGGAAAGTTCAACGAACCATTGTAGCCAAAGGCCAGCGTATGTGCTCCTGCTTTCGCTTCTCGCATCGCCTGCCAACTGCAATCTCGTTGGGCCGCAAGTCACGGCGGAACTTCTCAGGCGAAGAACGATTCTCTCTCCTCCCCCGAAGGGATGCCCCTCCCCCGCAACAACCGGTTCGCGTTGCTCTGCGAGAGCCATGTCCCATCGCATTGAAAGGAAACCAATGAAAACCAAACAAATTATCCGGCTGCGGCTCCTGGTGCTTGGCGCCTTGCTGCTCGCAGTTTCACCGCAACTCAACTCGCGCACGCACGCCCAGGAATCGTCTCTGTCCGGGGTGTGCTTAAGCAACAAACTCACCCTGCATTGGTATGGCGCTCCCGGCCTCATACTCCAGCAAACCACCAATCTGGCCAATCCTGTCTGGCAAGACGTGCCCGGCTCCGAGGGAATGAGCATCTGCGAACTGCCCATGACCAACACCATGGCCTTCTTCCGCCTGGTGAACCAAGACTCATTTGTTGACAAAGACGCCGACGGCCTCGACGACTTCACGGAAACGAACGGCTGGGACATCGTCATTGACACCTCCGGCTACGGCGCCGACCACCTCGTCGTCCGGCACGTCACCAGCGATCCCACCATGGTTGACACCGATGGCGACGGGTTGACCGATTATGAGGAGTGGCTCTTTGGCACCGATCCCCGTTCACCCGACACCGACGGCGATGGCATCTCCGATTATGATGAGATTTTCATTTATGGCACGGACCCTTGCAGCGTGGATTCGGATGGCGACGCGCGTGGCCCAAATCACGATCTGCCGCCCAACCCGATGCTCTTCGACGGCAACGAACTGAAATATCTCCACACCTCGCCCTCCTTGGCCGACACCGACGGCGACGGAAAGACGGACTACGAGGAATACAACCAGCCCGGCCGCAATCCGCTGGTCGCCGAAGTGCCCAAGCTGGCGGTGCAATTGGTAGATGCCGTGGATGTCCGGCTGGACGTGCAATACGCGGAAGAGCAGGGGCAGGAGCACGAGTATGGCGGCGAACTCACCGTCAGCGATTCGACGCGGAATGAATACTCCACTTCCGCGAGTGTAAACTGGAACGTCACGGTG
>JBEKLX010000101.1:0-4122 GCA_050008795.1 Verrucomicrobiia bacterium
TCAGTTGGCTAGAGCGCTTCCTTGACATGGAAGAGGTCACAGGTTCAAGTCCTGTATCGTCCACCATCCGCCGTCGCCCGCGAAGCGGGCTATGGCGGATGCGCGCCGTAGTTCCCGCGTATGCGGGACGAAGGCGGGCTGGCACGCCATCTCCAAAAGGGAAATCACATGTACCACATCTATCTTCTCCATAGTCAGTCTGATCCCAGCCAGTACTATGTCGGTTTTACAGAAAACATGCGCGAGCGTCTTGCGCATCACAACTCCGGCGCATCCATTCACACCAACAAGTACCGGCCTTGGAAACTAATGGTTGCCATCTCTTTCGCCGATCGGAAGAACGCGTTGGCGTTCGAGCGATACCTGAAGAGCGGCTCAGGTCGTGCGTTTGCCGCACGCCATTTCCGATGACACTTAATTTGCACCCGTCGTAAAATCTGTCATAATTACCTGCACAAGATTTAGATCGAAAGGAGACTGTCATGGCACTAAAAGTTGGCGATAAAGCCCCTGAATTCGAACTCACCACCAAAACCGCCGAGGGACCTAAGAAACTCAGGCTCAGCGCCAATTTTGAAAAGAAGAACACCGTGTTACTCTTCTTTCCGATGGCGTTCACTGGCGTATGCACCAAGGAGATGTGCGAAATCAGCGCGGGCATGAACCAGTACGCCAGTCTCAACGCCGATGTCTGGGGCATCAGCGGCGACAATCCATTCGCGCAGGAAGCCTGGGCGCAAAAGGAAAAGATCACCGTGCCGCTGCTATCCGACTACGAACACAAGGTGGCACGCGCTTACGGCGTAGCGTACGACAGTTTCCTGCCACAGATAAACCTCGGGATGAGCGGCGTCGCCAAACGTTCCGCGTTCGTTGTGGATAAACAGGGCGTCATTCGCTACGCCGAGGTAAATGACGATCCCGGCAAACTGCCGAACTTCGATGCTATTAAGGCGATCCTCACGTCGTCGAAATGACGCGTTCTCTTAATGGTAGTACGACGTCGCGGTTCAACTTGAGGTGGGGGAGATCACTCATGGGAAAGACACATTGTCGTATCCGTCATAATTATTCCGTCTGCGGCATCGTTCCGCCGCACATCCTGCACGAGCTGGCCAAACGCGGTACCGAGGAACAGAGGATGCTTGCGCTGGAAACTCTTGCGCATTCAGAACGGTTGCGCGGCCAGCGCGAAATCCTCAGCGCGTTTGCCATCGCCACGCCAGCCGGTCAAAAACGCCGCACCATCTACGATGCGCAGCATGGCACGACGTTGCCGGGTAAACTCGTGCGCGGTGAGACCGATCCACAGAACAAGGAGATCGACGTCAACGAAGCCTACGACTATTCCGGTGTGGTGTACGATTTCTACAAAAGAGTTTTCAGTCGTAACTCGGTGGACGATCGCGGACTTCGGCTGGATTCGACCGTTCACTACAGTCGTCGCTTCGACAACGCGTTTTGGAACGGCGCGCAAATGGTTTATGGCGACGGCGATGGCGTTATCTTCCAGCGGTTCACCAAATGCCTCGACGTGATCGGTCATGAACTGACCCATGGCGTCACGCAATACGAAGCGGCCTTTACCTACCACGACCAGCCGGGCGCGCTCAACGAATCAATGTCCGACGTGTTCGGTGTTCTCGTCAAACAATGGGAACTCAAACAAACCGTTGCGCAAGCCGACTGGATCATCGGTGAAGGCCTGTTCGCACCCGGCGTGAAGGGTGTTGGTCTGCGTTCCATGAAAGCACCGGGCACGGCGTACGATGATCCGCGTCTCGGCGAGGATCCACAACCGGCGCACATGAAGGATTATTACAAGGGCGCCGACGATAACGGGGGTGTCCACATCAATTCCGGTATTCCAAACCGAGCATTTTATCTCGCCGCGATGGCGATCGGCGGCTGCGCCTGGGAAGTCGCCGGGAAAATCTGGTACACAGCGCTGTGCCAAAACCTGCGTCCGTCATCGAAATTTATCGATGCGGCCAACTCCACAGTAACGGTCGCCGCCAACCTCTACGGTGACGGCAGCAAACAACAAAAAGCCGTGAAAGACGCCTGGCAAACGGTCGGTGTTTTGAAGTGTTGAAACCCGTTGTTTCCTTTTTTGCGTTTCTTGCGCCTTTTTGCGGCTACCGGAGTCGTAGTGAGTTGCTGGGTTGAACGTCGGCGTGTAGTATTCAATACGATGCGCATTACATTTACGCGTAGTGGCGGGTTCGCAGGTGTACGGCTTCGTGCCGTGGTGAACGAAGAAGAACTGTCGGCCGAAACTGCTGCGCAGCTTCGGCAACTCGTCGATGAAGCCGATTGTTTTCGGTTGCCCGGAGAAATTAGTGCCGACCGCAAACAACCGGACCGGTTCCAGTACGAACTGCTCCTCGAAGACGGCGAACACCATAATTCCATCCTCGTGGATGAAGAAGCTGCTCCGCCCGCGTTGCAGCCGCTGTTGGAATGGCTCACCGATGTTGCGCGGTAGGGCGCGTCGTCAGCTTTGCGCTTGCGAGCCGGGTGCAGCCAAGTATAGTCGGTGTCCACGATGAGTGCCCCCCATAATCTATTGGGAACGCTCCAGACGTTCGATGCCGGTAATGGCCGGCGCGGCAGGTTCTATTCGCTGCCTGTGCTGGAAAAAGTCGGCATCGGCAAAATCTCGCGGCTGCCGGTATCGCTCCGCATTGTGCTCGAATCGGTGCTCCGAAATTTTGATGGCGGCCAGAAGATCAGCGAGCACGCCGTGCGAGCGCTGGCTAATTGGAACGCGGCCAAGCCGGCGGCGGAAGAGATTCCGTTCGTTGTTGCGCGGATCCTGTTGCAGGATTTCACGGGGATTCCGCTGCTGGTGGATTTGGCGGCAATGCGTTCCGCCGTGGTGCATTTGGGCAAAAATCCAAAAATCATCGAGCCGCTTGTGCCCGTAGATTTGGTCGTGGACCATTCCATACAGGTGGATTTCTACGGAACACCGGATGCGCTCCGCTTAAATCTGGAATTGGAGTTCAAACGGAACCACGAACGCTACCAGCTTCTCAAGTGGGGCCAGCAGGCGTTCAAGACATTCAAGGTCGTGCCGCCGGGAATCGGCATCGTCCATCAGGTCAATCTCGAATACCTCGCCAAGGGCGTGCTTTCTACTCAATCCGCGATTTCCGATTCGCAATCCGCAATTTACTTCCCCGATACTTTGGTCGGCACCGATTCGCATACGACGATGATCAATGGGCTTGGCATCGTCGGTTGGGGTGTTGGCGGCATCGAAGCCGAAGCGGGCATGCTAGGTCAGCCGATCTCCTTCCTCACACCTGAAGTCGTCGGCGTAAACATGACTGGCGCGTTGCGCGAAGGCGTGACCGCGACCGATCTGGCGTTGCACGTTACCCAGATGCTGCGCAAAGCGAGGCTTGCCCGCCTTGGGCGCTGCGAAGAGCAGCTTGGGGTCGTCGGCAAGTTTGTCGAGTTTTTCGGCGATGGCGCGGCGAAGTTGACGGTGGCCGACCGCGCGACTGTCGCCAACATGGCGCCTGAGTACGGCGCGACGATGGGATTCTTCCCCGTTGACGACGAATCGCTCAATTATATGCGCGCCACGGGCCGCACGAATGAGGAAATTGTCGCATTTGGTAATTATTTCAAGGCGCAGGACATGTTCGGCATCCCGCGTAAGGGCGAAGTGGATTACAGTATTGAGCTGGAACTCGACCTTTCCACGGTCCAACCCAGCGTCGCCGGGCCGAAACGTCCGCAAGACCGCATAGAATTACCGCAGCTCAAGGAGGAATTCATCAAAGTCCTCCAAAAACCGGTCGCCGAAGGCGGCTACGGCAAGACAGCGGCCGAACTGAGCAAGCGGATAAAAGTGGATCACTCACAGATCGGTCACGGCTCGGTTGTGATCGCGGCGATCACCAGTTGCACGAACACATCGAATCCATCCGTCATGCTCGGCGCCGGTCTGCTCGCCAAGAAGGCGGTTGAACGCGGATTGAAGGTTCCGTCTTACGTAAAAACGTCGCTCGCGCCGGGCTCGCGCGTAGTGACCGATTATCTTGAGAAAACCGGTCTGCAAAAGTATCTCGATGCGCTCGGATTCAATCTGGTCGGTTACGGTTGCAT
>JBEKLX010000102.1:0-3989 GCA_050008795.1 Verrucomicrobiia bacterium
CCTTGCCATTGAAGCTTTTTCATGTATCACTCTCCTGTTTGATTAGGTTCGTTTAGCGACACAGCACATGCCAGCCCATCTGGGGAGCATCTCTTGCGCCAACTGCTGGATAAACGGCCTACACCCAGCTAATTGCCAGCCAGTGCCAAGCACTAAAGCATCGTACCCCTCCACTTCGCCAAACTACTCTAAAACATCCCAGTGTCAAGTAACAAAAAAGCTTTTTCAGCGGCGGCATACCTGCCCCGAAAGTTTACCCCGAAGTATTTGGGGCAGGGAGTGCCGCTATAGCAAGCTGAACCTTCTTCATACCGGCGTTCTTCATCTCTTGACCTCGAAAACTGAAAGAGGCAGAATCAATCGCTTAATAGCGGCGTGATGTGACTGGTATAACCACACAACCGGCCGCGCTCGGTCGGTTCTGCTTTGTTTATAACGGTTATCGCATAAAATCGAACCGGCAATTCACAATGATCTTTCTGTCTCCAGTTCCAGCCAAACGCGCGGTCGGAAAATTCCGCTGGGTGATTTGTGCGCTGCTTTTCGCTGCGTGCACAATAAATTATATGGACCGGCAGGTCCTCGGCCTGCTCAAGCCCGATCTGTCCAGGACGTTTAACTGGACGGAAACGGACTACGGGCGAATGGCCATCGCGTTTCAAGCCGCCTACGCCGTCGGACAAACGCTGTTCGGCCCGCTCATCAATTGGATCGGGACGAAAAGCGCCTATGCGTTCTCTGTCCTTTTCTGGAGTCTCGCGGCCATGTCGCATTCGCTCTGCCGTTCGGTGACCGGCTTTTGCTCGGCGCGTTTTGCCTTGGGCTTGGGTGAGTCGGGCAATTTCCCAACTGCGATTCGCACCGTCACGGAATGGTTTCCGCCAAAGGAACGTTCGGTGGCGACAGGCATTTTTAATACAGGCTCGAACATGGGGGCGATCTTCGCACCCGTGCTCGTGCCGTTCATCGTTGGATATTTCGGCGGCTGGAAGGCGGCATTCATCGCGCTCGGCGCGGTTGATCTGGTGTGGCTCGCCTTCTGGCTCGGCTTTTACAACTCTCCGGAGAAATCCAAGCGGGTCAGCCCGGAGGAACTGGCACACATCAAGAGCGGTCTGGCGGCAACGGCGGAGCAGAAGATTCCGTGGGTAAAGCTGCTCCGCTTTCGCGAAGCGTGGGCTTACTACGGCACGTGTGTTTTGGTCGGGCCGGTCTGGTGGTTTTACGGGTTCTGGCTGCCGGACTTCTTCAGCAAACAATTCCACCTTAGCCTGAAACAATTCGGCCTGCCGCTGGTGGTGGTTTATACCGTCACCGCTTTGGGTAGCATCGGCGGTGGCGGTTTGTCCGCGTGGTTTCTGAAACGCGGCTGGTCGGTGAACAAGGCGCGTAAGACCGCTTCCCTGGTCTGTGCGGTTTGCACGCTGCCGGTGATTTTCGCGCCGCGTGTGGGCAGCGTATGGCTGGCAACGGCCTTCTTTGCGCTTGCCGCTGCGTCGCACCAGGGTTGGTCGGCCACAATGTACACGGTCGTCTCGGACATCTTTTCCAAGCGGGCAGTTGCGTCGGTGGTCGGTTTCGGCGGCACGCTGGCGTCGCTCATGTCCATGGGCTTTTTCTGGCTCGTCAGCCACATTTTGCAGGGCGAAGGCACTTACCGCACGATCATGCTGCTCTGCGGCAGCGCGTACGTCGTTGCCTGGCTGATCTTTCATGTAGGCGTCCCCAAGATCAAACCCGTCGAGATCAAATGATGAGCAGGATGGGGACAGCTGACGCATACCCGTGGGTGCCGGACAACGGCGACGGCACTTACAAAAACCCCGTCATCTTCGCCGACTATTCCGACCCGGACGTGATCCGCGTGGACAACGACTTTTACATGGTCGCATCGAGTTTCAATTGCGCGCCCGGCCTGCCGATTCTGCACTCGAAGGATTTGGTGAACTGGGCGATCCTCGGCCACGTGTTCCAGAACTACCCGGTGATGGGATTCGACGCGCCTCAACACGGCAACGGCGTTTGGGCGCCAAGTTTGCGGTATCACAACGGCGAGTTTTACGTTTATTTCGGCGACCCCGACAACGGCATATTCATGTCGAAAACAAAGAACCCTGCTGGGCCATGGTCGCCACTTCATCTCGTGCAGGAGGCAAAAGGTTGGATCGACACGTGCCCGTTCTGGGACGACGACGGGAAAGCTTATCTCGTTCACGCTTGGGCGAAAAGCCGCTCGGGCATCAACAGTATTCTGACCATCAACCGTATGAGTCCGGACGGCACGAAGCTGCTCGACGATGGGACGCAGGTCTTCGACGGCACGGCGGATCATCCTATTATTGAAGGCCCGAAACTCTACAAGCGGAACGGTTACTACTACATTTTCGCTCCGGCCGGCGGCGTGACCGAAGGATGGCAAACCGTTTTGCGTTCGACGAACATCTTCGGGCCGTACAAGGACAAGATCGTTTTGGCCCAGGGCAAAACGGAGATCAACGGGCCACATCAGGGCGGTTGGGTGGAAACGCAAACCAGCGAAAGTTGGTTCGTCCATTTCCAGGATCGCGGTGCTTACGGGCGGATCATCCACTTGCAACCGATGAAATGGGCGAACGATTGTCCGGTGATCGGAAACGATGAGAACGGCGACGGCAGGGGCGAGCCTGTGCTTGTCTGCAAGAAGCCGGACGTGGGACAGAGCCATCCCGTCGCCGTGCCGCAGACAACCGACGAATTCGATTCCACGAAACTGGGTTTACAGTGGCAGTGGCAGGCGAACTTTAAGGACGAATGGTTTTCACTCGCCGTGCGCCCCGGCTGGCTGCGCTTGTTCTCCGTACCGATGCCCGATAAGGCGGCCAATCTCTGGCTTGTCCCGAATCTTCTGCTGCAAAAACTTCCCGCGCCAGAATTCACCGTCACGACGAAGCTGGATTTCAGCAACCTGGCGATGGGGGAACGAGCCGGCCTTATCATCATGGGCATGGATTATTCGTATGTCGCCATGGAGCGGGCTGCGGGTGGCTTCCATCTGATCAAAGCTGCGTGCAATGACGCGAACGACGGTAGCAAGGAGACCGTCGAAAGCGAGATCGCGGGCTTGGATGAATTTGCGCTGCTCCGTGTCAAGGTCAACCCCGGCGCAGTCTGCAGTTTCAGCTACAGCAAAGACGGAAAAAACTTCGCTTCGCTGGGCAAGCCATTCACCGCCCGCAAAGGCAAATGGATCGGCGCAAAAGTCGGCCTATTTTGCCTTGTTTCCGGTGAACCGAAAGAATCTGGTCACGCCGATTTCGATTGGTTTCGATTTGAGTGAGCACCGCCGGTTCCCGTGGCGGTGACTGAATCGTCAGGATGGAACCTATCTTAGTGCCGCTATCGTGCCAGTTCCCTCAGCACTTCCCGCTCGCATCGGGCGTACTTTTCAATCAGCTTGTCGTACACGCTGGCAGCTTTGGGATTGGGTTGGATCTCGCTGTGGGGAACCGGGTCGGTTAAACCGGCGACGACTTCTGCCCAGTCCGGTTTTCCGCCGGTGTGGAGGAGCCAGCCGTGGGCGGCGCGTAACGCGGCGCCGAGCACGGTGCTCTTGGCAACCTCGATGCGCCGGACCGGACAGTTCATCACATCCGCCATCACCTGAAGGATGGCGGTGTTCGTGGAAGCACCGCCAGTGGCATAGATGCTCTTCGGTTCGACCTTCATCCATTGGGAGTGCAGCCGCATGGACATCATCTGGGCTTCGACAATCGCGCGGCAGTCCCGACATGCGTCGGGATCCCGAAGAACTTCGGGATTGGCGGCGGCTTCCTGTTCGTTGAGATCGAAGCGGTGGATGCCGGGTTGGTTGACGCGCGGGACGATCTCGGCTTCGAACCACGGAAGGAGAATCCCGCCATGATTGCCGGGCGGTGTGCCGGCCAGCGCCTGGTTGAAGCCGGCCCAATCAAGGCCGAACTGGTCGCGTACGCGCTCGCAGGCAAGCGAAC
>JBEKLX010000103.1:0-3983 GCA_050008795.1 Verrucomicrobiia bacterium
CTTCGCTTCTGCGACGCCCGGTCCGTACGAACTCCAGCGCAGCACCGTGGTGGCAGAGCAGATTATTCGTCCGACAGGACTGGTTGATCCCGCGGTAATCGTCAAACCGCTCAAAGGCCAGATTGACGACCTCATTGAGCAATGCCGCACTCGCTCTGAACGTCGTGAACGCGTGTTGGTGACTACGTTGACCAAGCGCACCTCCGAGGACCTGGCCGACTATCTGCGCGATGTCGGCATTCGCGTGAAGTATCTGCACAGTGAAATCGACACTATTGAACGCGTCGAAATCCTGCGTGGATTGCGGAAGGCCGATTTCGACGTGCTTGTAGGAATTAACCTGCTGCGTGAAGGGCTGGATCTGCCTGAAGTATCACTGGTGGCGATCCTCGATGCCGATAAAGAAGGATTTCTCCGTAGCGCCACGGCGCTGATCCAGACAGCCGGCCGCGCCGCGCGCAACGTCAACTCCGAGGTCATCCTCTACGCCGACGTGATGACCGACTCGATCAAGAAATTCATCGCGACCACCGAGTACCGGCGGGAAAAACAACTCGCCTACAACAAAGAGCATCACATTACGCCGAAAACGGTGAAACGCGAACTGCAGTTGAGCCTCGCCGAACTGACGCAGGCACGGGAGGTGGAAGCGGCGGTGGTGCGCGAGACGCCGGGCGGCTACCGCACCGCTGAACTGCTGCGCGAACTCGAAGCCAAAATGCTCGAAGCGGCCGAGGATCTGCAATTCGAGAAAGCAGCTATTCTCCGTGACCAGATTCAGGAACTGAAGAAATCGGGTGAATCGGATGCCCAACCGACCGAACGGCGGCAGGTCAAATACGACCGCAAATTGAAGGTGAATGTGGTGAAAAGACAGCGAACAGCAAGGATTTGACGATCCACGGATTTCACGGATTAGAATCTGTGAAATCTGTGTAATCCGTGGATAATGAACCGTTATGAATGTTCTATCGTTTGAAATTATTCAGGCTATCGTCCGCGCTGCGCTGGCTGAGGATGTTGGTGCGGGCGACATCACGACCGAAGCCGCCATTCCGTCCGATGCGCGTGCAGAAGCCGCCATTGTCGCCAAGGAACCTTGCGTCGTTGCCGGCCTGGCACTGGTCGAGGCGGTCTTCCACGAACTCAATTCCAAGGTGCAGATAAAGCTGCTCGTGAACGAGGGCGACATTGTCGCTAAGGGAACGCGCGTATGCTCGCTTGCCGGTTCAGCCCGCGCAATTCTCACCGGCGAACGCACCGCGCTAAACTTTCTACAACGCCTGTCCGGCATCGCCACATTGACGCGTGAGTTTGTCGAGGCTGTAGCGGGGACAAAAGCAAAGATTCTCGACACGCGCAAAACCACACCGACACTTCGGTTGCTGGAAAAATACGCCGTCGCAGCAGGCGGTGGCACAAATCACCGCATGGGATTGTTCGATGCGATAATGATCAAGGACAATCATCGCGTAATTCTTGCGCGACTCGGTCCGAAAGCGCTTGGTCGTGTTGTCGCTGTTGCACGCAAGAATCATCCGGAAGTGCCGATCATCATCGAAGCCGACACTCTGGAACAGGTCGAGGAAGCCATTGTTGCCGGCGCCGACCACATCCTTCTAGATAACATGACGTCCGATGAGTTGCGTGAGGCTGTGAAGCTGGTTGCTGGTCGTGCGAAGACCGAAGCCAGTGGCGGCGTCCGTCTGGCCAACGTGCGCGCGATCGCCGAGACCGGTGTGGACTACATCTCCGTCGGTGCGCTCACTCATTCAGCGCCAGCGGTGGATTTTTCGCTGGAACTGGCTGAACCAACAGAAGTGTAGAGATCGACCTGCCCTCGAACGCTTTCGGGGACGGTCGTCGGTACTGCGCTCAGAGGGAGCGCGAGTTTATCAAAGTTCCATGGTTGTCTGACTTGCCGTCTGGTGTTTCTGCAGGTGTTCCGATAGAGTGAGCGTGTGATGAAGGTGGCAGTGGGAATTCTGACTGCATTGTACCGGGCGAACGGGCAGTTCGTGGCCGCGAGCGAAGTGCGGGAACTTCTCGGAAGTTCTAATTCGGTTCTAGAAGCTGAGATTGCGGCGTTGCATAAGCTTGGGTACGTAATCGAATTACATCCGCATCGCGGGTATCGGTTGCTGGAAAGCCCGGATCGGTTGATGGCGGACGACTTGGAGGCTCGCCTCGACTCCGTCGAGGCAAGCCTCGAATCCGTGGGAGCGAATTGTATTCGCGATCCGGAAAAGAGTGCGGCGAAACAGTCGCGGTTACAAACCGCTCCCACAACAACCAGACCGATGGACTCCTCGCGGTTGGAAACCGCTCCCACAAGAAGCAGAGTGATCGGGTCGGAGATTCTGGTGTTCGAGGAAACGGCATCCACCAACGATGTGTGCGAACAGCTTGCGCGGAGCGGTGGACGGGATGGATTGGTTGTATTCGCGGAGTCGCAAACGAAAGGACGCGGGCGGCACGGGCGGACATGGGTGTCGCCGCGCGGGAAGGGTCTGTGGTTTTCGGTGCTGTTGCGGCCGCAGTTGTCGACCCCGGCCGCGCAACGGATCACCGTAGCGGCCAGCGTAGCCGTGGCCCGGGTCGTGCGGGAAATTAGAGGTTTGGACGCGCGGATCAAGTGGCCGAACGACGTGACAGTGCAGGGCAAGAAACTTGCGGGAGTTCTGGTGGAAACAAGCGCGCGTTTTGATAAAAGCAGCAAGAAGATTGGTGGCACTGTGCCACCGGAGCAGTGTGTTATTCTTGGAATCGGAGTGAATGTGGATTGCACGCGCGAGGAATTTCCGACAGAGGTGGCGGCGATCGCCACGTCATTGTGGCTGGAGACGGGTCAGACGCAGAATCGGCCCGCACTGGCGGCAGCAATATTACGGGCGCTGGACCAGTGGTATTGGGCGGCACTGACGGAGTTCGACACCGTGACCGATGAGTGGGCGCGGTTGTGCACGACGCTGGGCAAGCAGATTGTTGTCGCAGTGGGCACGAGACGGGTTGAGGGCTGCGCGCAGGCGTTGAACGGTGATGGTGCGCTATTGGTGCGAAAGGACAACGGACAGGTGGAATGCATCTTGGGTGGAGACTTGATGGTGGAGCGAGAATGGGGTGTCGCTGAAGGCCCGCTGGCCCAGGCAGGCGGGAAGTATGCCGCGCAATAGCCCGGGCGGCCGACAACAAGGAAACAATACATGGCAGACAGATTTCTATTGGTTGATATCGGCAACACGAACACCGACTTCGGATTGGCTACGGCGCATCGCATTCTGCGGGCGGTGACAGTGCCGACGCCGAAGCTTTCGCGTGGACGGCTGCCGTTCCGTGGTGAGAAATTTGCAGGCATTGTGTTGGCGTCGGTGGTTCCAGCGGCGACTCGGAAACTGTTGCGCTGGCTTCCGCAAAAGACGGTCGTCGTGAGCGCGAAGATCAACCTCGGCATTGGCGTGCGGTATCCTAACCGCCGGCAAATCGGCGCGGACAGATTGGCGAACGCGATCGCCGTGGCGGAATTGTATGGCACGCCAGCCATTGTGGTGGATTTCGGGACGGCGCTGACATTCGACGTCGTGAACGCACGGCGCGAGTATGTCGGGGGCGTCATTGCGCCGGGATTGTCGGCCATGACGGATTACCTGTACGAACGAACGGCGTTGTTGCCGCACATACAGGTGCGCGAACCGCAGTCGGTGATCGGCAAGAGCACGGCAGGCGCGATGGAAGCGGGTGCGGTGCTTGGCTACCGCGGGTTGGTGAAGGAAATACTGGCGGCGTTGCGGCGCGAGCCGGGACTGCGCAACGCGGTGGCGGTGGCGACCGGCGGGTATGCGCCGCTGATCGCGCGACGAGTGCCGGGGATACAGCTTGTGAATCCATTGTTGACCTTGGAAGGATTACGTCTGATTGCAGTGCGAAACTTCATGTAATCACATAGACTCAGAGAACACCGAGAAAAAAACTCTGTGCACTCTGTG
>JBEKLX010000104.1:0-3977 GCA_050008795.1 Verrucomicrobiia bacterium
CTGCCTTGATCTTTCGCTCAAGCTCGATCTCATCCACCTTAATACCAAGGCCGCGTCCAAGAAAGCTGATGAACAGATGTCGGCGATGGTCGTGATGTTTATTCTCACGAATCGCGTCGGCAGCTTTTTCGCAGTATTCGCTTAACGCCTCAGGAAAATCAGGCGGATACGGCACGAGCTTGTTCAGCAGCGCCTCAGTCATGCTCGTGGAGTGTAGCCAGTCGAGAGCGCTTACGCAAGCGCATCGCGGCGCAGCTTTTTGTCGGCCTCGGCTTGAAACAGTTGGTGGTGCTGCCAGAGGGCTTGCTGCCGGTTGTCGAGTTCTTTCCAGTTGGGTTGTAGTTTGGATTTATCCACCCCGCGCAAAGCTGGCCTCGAATCCGGTTCGAGATTGGTGTATTAACACGGGGCGCGGTGTTGGGGTGCGGCGGCGGTGTTGGATGCTCCAGCTGTTCGTGTCGCTATACCCACAACTGCCGGTCGAGCGAGCGGTACTGGATGGCTTCCGAGATGTGTTGAGGTTGGATGCGTTCGCTGTGGTCGAGATCGGCAATGGTGCGGCTGACTTTCAATATCCGGTCATAGGCCCGTGCGCTCAAGTTTAACTCCGTCATCGCCATCTTCAATAACTCCTGACTCTCTTCGTCGAGTCCGCAGTGTTTCTTGATGTCTTTCGGCGTCATCCGCGCGTTGCAGGCGACGCCATCGCGGCCAGCAAATCGCCGCCGTTGAACTGCGCGCGCGTCCTCAACCCGCAACCGAATCTTTCCCGACGGCTCACCGGTCCCCTCGCCCGCCATCTCTTTGTATTTCACCGCCGGCACTTCGATGTGGATGTCTATCCGGTCCAGAAGCGGCCCGGAAATCTTGTTCCGGTACCGTTGAATCATCGACGGCGAACATCGGCACTCGCGTTTCGGATCACCGTAAAACCCGCACGGGCACGGGTTCATCGCCGCCATGAGCATGAAACTCGATGGGAACGTCATCGTGCCGGTTGCCCGCGAGATCACCACTCTTCCCTCCTCCAGCGGCTCGCGCAACGCTTCGAGCACGTCACGATGAAACTCCGGCAACTCGTCGAGGAATAATACGCCGTGATGCGCCAGACTGATTTCGCCGGGCGTCAGGTTGGCCGTGCCGCCAAGCAATCCAGCGTTGCTGGTCGTATGATGCGGCGACCGGAACGGCCGCGTCGCCACCAGCGCCTGACCTTTCGGGAGCAACCCGCAAATGCTATGGATCTTCGTTATCTCCAACGCCTCTTCGAGCGTGGCATCCGGCAAAAACGTCGGCACGCGCCGCGCGAGCAACGTCTTGCCGCTGCCGGGTGGTCCGATCATCAGGACGTTGTGTCCGCCTGCTGCCGCCACTTCGAGGGCGCGCTTGGCGGTCTCCTGCCCTTTCACATCGGCAAGATCCACCTCGTACTGGCGTTGCTGCTGGAAAATCTGCGTCGGGTCTTCCCGCACCGGCGCGATCTCGCGTTTGCCGGCGACGAACTCCGCGACCTGACGCAGATTTTTGGCCGGAAAAACGTCCAGACCTTGAACGACTGCCGCTTCAGCGGCATTGTCGGCCGGTACCACCAACCCGCGTTTGCCTTGCGCGCGAGCGCACAACGCCAGCGGCAAAACGCCGTTGACACTCCGCACCTCGCCGCTGAGCGCCAGTTCGCCGACGATGGTTAGTTGATCGAGTTTTTGCGCCACAATCTGCTCGCTGACGGCAAGGATGCCGACGGCAATGGGTAAATCGAAGCTCGGCCCCTCCTTCTTCACGTCGGCTGGCGCGAGATTGATCGTTGTCCGTCCCATGACATACTTGAACCCGCTGTTCTCGATGGCGGTCTTGACGCGGTCGCGGGATTCCTTGACCGCCGCATCGGGCAACCCGACGATGATCACCATCGGCTGTCCCCAACCAGCGTTGACTTCGATCTCGATGGGATACGCATCGATCCCTAGAACCGCAGCCGAGTGGACTTTAGCAAGCATGGCCGATTCTTCTAACCGAAACGTGGTGGCAAGTCGAATGCCTTTTCTGCAACACCGGCCGGCCATTGAAAAGATAGATAAGAAACTCCGCCTTGATAACGCGCCTGTGAAACGTTAGCATTCATACTGATGAAAGCACCACTCAGTGCTCTACCGCAATCTCGTCTCCCGATATGAACGTTCTAACAGATCCAACGTTCTGGAAAGCCATCGAGCGCGTATTGCTCATCATATCCGGCATCTACCTCGGATTCCTGGGCTACAAGCTCTTTCTCATCGGCGTCACGACCGGCAAGACTGCGCCAGACGCGCGGTCGCGACTTTCCACAACCATCGTCTCGGGTATCGGCCCCAGCCTTTTCTTCATCCTCGTGGCAGGCCTGGTTGTTAGCGTCGTGAGCCTGACTGGCGGTCTTCAAAGCCCGACGGCACGGACTCGAACCACACCGAGGGCAATGGGCCAAGCCAGCGACAAGGCCGAACTCCTCAACCAAATCACCCTGATGAAACAAGCCGAGAATCAATACCAGAGCGTGATTCGGGACCTCAGAAACCAACTCGCGTCAGCCAGTACCAATAACGCCGTGCAGCCAGCGGTCGTCACACAAATGCAGGAATCGCTCGACGCGGCGGGTTCCGGAGTGAATTACGATGTGCTGTACACGCGAATGACGGAATTGAGCGATGCGCTGGAAGAGCTACAGAACGAGAATACTGCTCTGCGCGCGGAGAATCAGGCTTTGCGCGCCCAGAATACCCAGCAATGATCCGCCCGCCGTTCGGCGCGCCCCCCAGAACCGGCTTCCTCAGCACGCCAGATAAGTTATACTGGGCATCGGTAGGGGGAATATACGCATGCAGCATTTGGTTGATGCTTTCTTGGATTACCTGACCGTCGAGCGCGGTCTGGCGGAGAACACTCGTCTTGCCTACCGCATGGACTTGGCCCAGTTCGTTGAGTTCATCCAGCGCCGCGGTATCGGCCAGATGAACCGCGTCCAGCGCCAGCACATCACGGATTTTCTGATGGACCGGCGCAAACACGATGTCAGCGCCCGCAGCCTGGCCCGTCAACTCTCGACGCTCCGCATGTTCTGCCGGTTCCTCGTCCGCGAGAAACTACTGGCAGACGATCCGACACAATCGGTTGATTCGCCCCGGCTGTGGCGAACGCTCCCCAACGTGTTGACGTATGACGAGGTGGACCGGTTGCTCGACGCGCCGGCGACACGCACCCATCTGGGTTTGCGCGACAAAGCGATGCTCGAGTTCATGTACGCCACCGGGCTGCGCGTGAGCGAGGTCGCCAAGATCACGTTGAGCGACGTCAATTTCGACGCGGGCTTCCTGCGGATTATCGGCAAAGGCAGCAAAGAACGCATCGTGCCTGTCGGCAAACAGGCCGCGGCCTGCATTCATCGTTATCTGCAAGAGGCGCGCCCCTCGCTAGCGCGACGCGGACAGCGTGGCGAGATTTTCCTTTCAACGCGCGGCGGCCCGCTCAACCGCAAAACGATCTGGCATCTGGTCAAAAAATACGCCCGTGACGCGGGCATCGCCAAATGCATCACGCCGCACACGTTGCGTCACAGTTTTGCGACGCATCTTCTCGAAAATGGTGGTGATTTACGGGTCATTCAGGAGATGCTTGGTCACACCGACATTTCCACCACGCAGATTTACACCCATGTCGATCAAAAACGGCTCAAAGACACGCATTTTCGATTCCATCCACGCTCTGGCCGACGCTGAAAAAGCTTGTTTTTGTTACTTGACACTGGGGGTATTTTAGAGTAGTTTGATGGCGTGAAGGGGTACGACGTTTTGGTGCTTGGCACTGGCTGGCAATTAGCTGGGCGTAGGCCGTTTATCCAGCAGTTGGCGCAAGAGATGCTCCCCAGATGGGCTGGCATGTGCTGTGTCGCTAAACGAACCTAATCAAACAGGAGAGTGATACATGAAAAAGCTTCAATGGCAAGG
>JBEKLX010000105.1:0-3852 GCA_050008795.1 Verrucomicrobiia bacterium
CGGGGCTGAAGGCCGACGCAGTGGCCAACAGAGCCATGCGGGCGTTTTCACAGATCCGCAACGCCATGGTGTTTGCCTTCCCGCCACCGGCGGTCATCGAACTGGGCAACGCCAAGGGTATTGATTTCCAGTTGCAGGACCGTGGCAGCTTGGGCCACGAAGGTCTGATGGCGGCCCGCAACCAGATCCTCGGCATGGCGGCCCAGGATCCGAGATTGATCCGGGTACGGCCCAACGGATTGGAAGATGTGCCCGAATACCGGATTGACGTGGATTGGGAAAAAGCCGGTGCCCTGGGGGTTCCCATCGCTGCCATTCACAACGCGATTTCGATAGCTTTTGGCAGCGCCTATGTCAATGACTTCATTAAAGGCGGACGGGTCAAGCACGTGGACATTCAGGCCGACGCTCCCTACCGCATGTTGCCCGGGGATCTGGAAAAACTCTACGTGCGTAACACCATGGGCAAGATGGTTCCCTATTCCACTTTTGCATCCGGCCACTGGATCTACGGTTCTCCCAAGCTGGAGCGCTTTAACGCCTTTCCGTCCGTCGAAATCTGGGGTGAGGCGGCACCGGGCAGGAGTTCCGGTGAGGCGATGAAGGCCATGGAGGAATTCGTCGCGAAGTTGCCCCGGGATATCGGTTATGACTGGACCGGCCTTTCCTATCAGGAGCGTCAAGCCGGCGCCCAGGCAGCCCCGCTTTATGCCTTTTCCATTCTGATCATATTCCTATGCGTGGCGGCGCTGTACGAGAGTTGGACCATCCCGTTTGTCAACATGCTGATGTTGCCGCTGGGTGTGATCGGCGCTTTGGCGGCGACTTCCTTGCGAGGGCTGCCCAATAACGTTTACTTTCAGATCGGATTCCTTACGACACTTGGTCTTTCCACCAAGAACGCCATCCTGATCATCCAGTTCGCACAACATCGCATCGCCCATGGCGAGCCGCTGGTCGAGGCGACCCTGGGAGCGGTGAAAACCCGATTCCGGCCGGTCATGATGACCTCCATGGCTTTCTTCTTCGGCGTCTTGCCGCTGGCCATCTCCACCGGTGCCGGTGCGGGAGCACAGACCGCCATTGGGACAGCGGTTGTCGGCGGGATGCTCTCGGCCACATTCATTGATCTGATATTCATCCCGTTGTTCTTTATCCTTGTATGCCGCTTCTTTGGGAAAAAACGGGAGCAACCAATCACAATCGGCGCACCAGACGTCTCGACTTCGCAAGGGGAGCATTAATATGAAGCGATGCAGCATAATATTGATCCCAGGCATCGTTGTTTGTCTTGGCGGGTGCACGCTGGCCCCGAATTACACCCGGCCCAAGGCTCCGGTTCCTGTCGACTGGCCGAAGGGCGCGGCGTATCAGGAAACCTTGTCGGCAACAAACGCCACGGATGTCCAGCACTTGGGGTGGCGGGAGTTCTTTACCGACGAAAAGCTTCAACAGGTCATCGGGACGGCCTTGACGAATAACCGCGACCTGCGAATTGCCGCCTTGAATGTGGAACAGACGCGAGCCATGTACGGCATTAAACGAGCCGAGCTGTTGCCAACGGTCGATGCCACCGGCAGCGAGAGCAGACAACGGTTGCCGCCTAGTCTCTCCGGCACAACCCCTCCAAAACGTGTGACTGTCACCCGATACGATGCCAATTTTGGCGTCGCCTCTTGGGAAGTCGACTTCTTCGGCCGCATCCGCAGCCTGAAAGATGAGGCTCTGGATAATTATCTGGCCACCGAACAGGCCCGCCGCAGTGCGCAGATACTGCTGGTGTCCTCGGTTGCCAATGCGTATCTGACCCTGGCTGCGGATCGGGAGAGCCTGGCACTGGCGGAAACCACTCTTACGGTACAACAGAGCACTTACACCGTGATCAAGCGGCGCCACGACCTGGGCATTGCGGCAGATTTGGATGTTCAGCGCGCGCAAACGCAGGTGGACGCCGCTCGTAGAGACATCGCCAGCTTCAAACAACTGACCGCGCAGGATGAGAATGCTTTGGACCTTCTAGTTGGCTTACCGGCGCCGGGCAACCTCCTGCCAAAGGAGTTGAACGACATCACCCCTCCGAAAGATATTTCTCCCGGCGTATCATCAGAGGTGCTGCTGCGCCGGCCTGATGTTCTTCAAGCCGAGGATCTGCTCAAGGCGGCCCATGCCGATATCGGCGCCGCGCGGGCGGCATTTTTCCCGCGCATTTCCTTGACGGCCGCAATTGGCAACGCCAGCAGCGATCTCTCCGGACTCTTCAAGGCCGGCCAAGGCGCATGGAGCTATGCACCGCAGATTGTCATGCCAATTTTTGACGCCCGCACGTGGTCCGCATATACGGCCTCCGAAGTGCAGCGGAAAATCGCCGTGGCCCAATACGAGAAGGCGATTCAGAACGCCTTCAGGGAAGTGGCCGACGCCCTTGCCACCCGCGGAACCGTGGACCAGCAGGTATCAGCTCAACAATCCCTCGTCAATGCCGTGGCAGAAGCCTATCGCCTGTCCCAATCCCGTTATGACAAGGGAATCGACAACTATCTGAGCGTACTTGATGCGCAACGATCCCTCTATGCCGCGCAACAGGGACTGGTTTCCCTCCACTTGGCGAAGCTTGCCAACCAGGTGCAGCTTTACGCCGTGTTGGGCGGCGGCTGGAATATCGAGAGTCAACCAGCCAGCCAACGGGCCGGGCGGTAAGTCAACAACCGGAACACAGCCAGCCGGTTTGCCTAGTGAACGAAACCCGTTGCTTCGACGCGTCTTCCGTGGTCAGCACGCGAATTGACGGCAAGCGCCGAGTCACGTAGAATTTGAAGCGATGCCACAGTCACCCCTCAACGCCGTCGAACAACAGAAACTCTTGAGTTGGGCGCGGCAAACCATTGAAGCCGCCGTGCGCGGGGTGGCGGCGTTTCGTGTGCCCGAGGCGGAGTTGACGCCCAACCTGCGCGCGCCACATGGGGTGTTCGTCACGCTTACCAAGGACGGCCAACTGCGCGGCTGCATCGGTCACATGGATTTTTCGAGGCCGTTATTGGAGAACTGCATGCGTTCGGCAAAGTCGTCGGCGCTCGAAGACCCGCGGTTTCCACCCGTTGAGCCATCTGAGTTGCCAGGTCTGTGTCTCGAAATCTCCGTGCTTGAACCGCCGCGACCGATCCGGAGCGTCGGAGAGTTCGATCACCTGCGACACGGGATCATCATCAGTAAAGGCGGACGGCACGGGTTGTTCCTTCCGCAAGTCGCTAGCGAGCAGGGTTGGGACAAGCAGAAGACGCTGGAGATGGTTTGCTGGAAGGCAGGCCTGCCACCTGAGACATGGCGCGAGCCAGACGCCCGATTTGAAGTCTTTACCGCCTTCGTGTTCGGCAAACAAGATGGACCGCAACCCGCCTGATCGCGTCGCCAAGACTCTACTCGAAGTTGGTGCGGGGCAGTTTCATCCTCACTCGCAATCATCGCAGTCTTCGCTTATATATTGGGCCTGTGACGACGCGACGACTCTTAATGAATCATTACCGATGGCGCGTGATTGTCGGGTTGGTGGGTTTTCTGGCGGTCATGACGCCTGTCCGGGCGCAACAGCAGCAACAACAGCAAACCAATCCGCATATTGGTTACGTCTATCCCGCCGGGGGACAGCAGGGCGCGACGTTTAAGGTCATAGTGGGCGGGCAACGTCTTGCCAGCGTCACCAATGCGTATGTCTCCGGTGCCGGCGTTCAAGCAACAGTGATCGAATACAACCGACCTCTTAGGCAAAACGAGTTCAACGATTTACGGGACAAGCTGAAGGCGTTGCGTGAAAAAAAGGCGGCTGCCAGCAAATCGGAAGGCTCCACAAACGTCTGG
>JBEKLX010000106.1:0-3781 GCA_050008795.1 Verrucomicrobiia bacterium
TTCAAGGGAGCTCGACCGTGCCGAACGTTGTCTTCGCCGTTTGGCGCAGGTGTTTAAGAAAGATTTCGGGCGCGACCTAGCCAGTTCACCTGGCACAGGTGCAGCTGGCGGATTGGGCTTTGGTTTGTCCGCATTTCTAGGCGCGCGGTTGGAGTCGGGATTCGATTTGTTTGCCCGGCAGACAATGCTTGATCGTCATCTACGCTCCGCGGATTTGGTTATCGTTGGCGAAGGAGCGATCGATTCCTCCACATTCATGGGTAAAGGCGTCGGCCAAATCGCCACGTGCTGCCGCAAGCAGGGCATCCCCTGCGTCGCGTTGGCCGGGTCTGTCAGCGCGAGTGGAAAGGAGCAAAAGCTCTTCACGCAAACACATGCCCTGACAGAGCTGACTTCAGTCAAGCACGCGAAAGCGAACCCGTCGTATTGGCTGGAGCGGCTTGCAGCGCGCGTGGCACGATCGTGTAATTGTAGCTGCGCTTGTGACCGGTAATCGGTAGCGCGGTGAGCTTACCGATGCGCTCATGTATCTTCCGGTAATCTCACGTTCTAGCAGTTGCCTAACGACGTTATTTCCCTTAGACTTTCGCACAACCAGTCGGGGTGGCCGGCACTGGCGCAGTCAAACGCCAACATTTCCATCACTTCCGATACGCGCCAAAGTGGAAAACGGCATGAATCAGCCAGGTAAAGGAGAGGGTCAACAACCCCCAATGAGAGCCTCTGGAGAGGAAAGCAACTGGTTGGATCGTTGGTTGCAGCCGACGGGATCGCGAGCTGTCATCTCAAGCCTTGTCATCTTTGCGCTCATTACCATGGTGTGCTCGTTGGTTTACATGACCGGCGGGACCAGATTTGCCTGGCTGCATCTGATGTATCTGCCCATCATTCTGGCGGCGGCGTGCCTCGGGATTTACGGAGGCATCGCGGCGGCGTTGGTGGCCGGTTTTGCGATCGGTCCATACATGCCGATGGACATAGCCCAGGGACTGCCACAGACAACATCAAGCTGGATGTTTCGCATCTGTTTTTTCCTTTTGGTGGGCGGGTTCAGCGGTTTTATCTCAAACTTTCTCAATGGACAAATCAAACGCCTGAAGGAAACTCATCAACGTTTGCTTCAAGCCCATGAAGATCTAAAGAACGCCCAGATGAAACTCATACAGACCGCAAAGCTGGAATCAATCGGCCGGCTGGCTGCGGGAGTGGCGCATGAGGTGAAAAATCCATTGGCGGTCATTCAATTGGGCATTGATTATCTGACCTGCGCGGCTAGAGATGCCGCCAACCGTGATTCCCTTGAAACGATCGAGGAAATGGCGGATGCCGTGCACCGGGCGGACGCGGTCATCAAGGGATTGTTGAATTTTTCCCGGTCGGAACAGCTTGCTCTGGTGCCGGCGGATGTGAATTCCGTGATCGAGGAGTCGCTGTTACTGGTCAAGCACGAACTCTCCAAGAACCGCATTCGCCTCGAAACAAGCCTCGCCGAACAACTTCCCAAGGTTGACCTGGATCGGAACAAGATCAAACAAGTGTTCATCAACGTCTTCATGAACGCCGTTCAGGCAATGGGCGACAATGGAAATTTGTCGGTGAAAACTTTCATCCAACCGGCCAGCACGGACACTGCTGGGAAACCGGTCGCTCGTGAAAGCGTGGTTGTGAGTATTGAAGATACTGGCACCGGCCTCCCGGTCGACAAATTGGACAAACTGTTTGAACCTTTCTTCACCACAAAAGCCGCCGGCAGCGGGACTGGGCTGGGGTTGTCTGTGTCACGGAATATCGTTGAACTGCACGGAGGAACAATTAGAATCGCCAACAGGAGCGAGGTTCGCGGCGTGGCCGTGACGATCGCATTTCCCGTTCCAGACAGGAGTTGATTATGGCAAAGAAGAAAATCCTTGTCGTTGATGATGAGGGCGCGATGACCCGCATGCTCAAGCGAAATCTCGAAGCGACGAACCGCTATGACGTGAGGACGGAAAACTCGAGCGCCGACGCCCTGGCTGCCGCCCGCGAGTTTCTACCGGACCTGATCCTCCTGGACGTCATTATGCCGGGGCTGGACGGAGGCGGTGTTGCTGCCAAGATGAGAGAAGATCAGAGATTGAGCAAGACTCCCATTGTGTTCCTGTCAGCCATTGTCAAAAAAGAGGAAACGCAAGCCACCGGCGGAAACATTGGTGGACTCACCTTTCTGGCCAAGCCTGTCAAGTTGGACGATCTGGTTGATTGCATAGAAAAACATTTGGGGAAATAAATCTGTTGGCGTCAGACGATCAGCCCGTGATTGGCCGTTCCCATCGCGCAGTCGCCCCGACCGATTTTTCACATGATTTTGATCCACATTGCGTCGCGTGGGTGAAAGCATGAGCTGGTTTCAGACAACCGCTGACGGCGTGGTCCTGAACATACGCGTCGTGCCGCGCGCTTCAAAAACGGAAGTGCAGGGCGTGCTCGGCGACGCATTGAAGATCCGACTACAAGCGCCGCCCGTGGACGGCAAAGCGAATGCGGCATTGGTAAAATTCCTCGCCGACAAGCTCGGCATCGCCAAGTCCAACGTCACCTTGTTGTCTGGTGAAACCGGCCGCGTCAAACGCGTTCTCATCCAAAGTTTGGACGAAGATGGGATTAGCCGGCTCTGGCCGCAGTAACGCCTCAGGCGAGCTCGTGATGCAGGATGCTCAACGCGTATAGTGCGGCGGTCTCGGCGCGAAGAACGAGCGGACCGAGTGAAAGCGGGACACAACCAGCCGACCGGGCGAGATCGAGCTCAGAAGGCGTGAAATCACCTTCCGGTCCAATAAGGAGCAGGATGGATGGGGATGAATCGGCGTGTCGGCGAATGGGTGAGTCGGCGAGAATGGTTTTGAGCGGCTTGGCGTCGGGCTGAAGCGAGGCGATGAGTTTGAGATCGAACTGACCGACCGAGCGCAGGAAGACGTCGTATTCCTGCGGTGGATGAACTTCGGGCAACCAGTTGTTGCCGCATTGCTTGCACGCTTCCAATGCGATGTCGTGCCATCGTTCCACTCTCGAATGCTCTGAAGAGAGCCTCATCACGGTGCGCTCTGAAATCAGCGGCACGATGGTCGACACGCCGAGTTCGGTCGCTTTCTGGACAATCAAATCCATCGTTTTCTTCGGCACGGCTTGGGCAAGCGTGATCCGGCAACGAAGTTGTGGGGTAGTGGAACGTTTGAGTGCGGTCAGCCGCACCGTGTCACGGGCAATCTCAGAGATGCTGCACCGTGTCTCGTGGCCGCGTCCGTCAAACACTGTCACCTCATCGCCGATCTTCAGCCGCAGAACGTGAAGCGCATGGTGGGCTTCACCACCCGTCAGTGTGAGCGTGTCCAAATTTGGCAGATAAAACCGGTGCATGCGTCACTTGTGAAAAAAGCGTCTCGCCTTTTCCAGCCAGGATTTCAATTGCGGGTAGGCATCGTTGCCCGCAATCGTGGCAAATTCCTGCAATTTATCCCGCTGTTCACGTGAGAGACGCGTTGGCACTTCGACAACGACATGGACGAGTTGGTCGCCGTGGCCGCGACCGTGAACGTCGGGCATACCTTTACCACGCAAACGAAGCATCGTATCGTTCTGCGTGCCAGCCGGGATTTTTAGCATCGCGGGGCCGCTCAACGTCGGCACCTCGATCTCACCGCCAAGCGCCGCAACGGAAAAACTGATCGGCACGTCGCACAACAGATCTTCGCCCTGTCGAATGAACAACTCATGCGGCTTGACGTGCACGACGACGTAAAGGTCC
>JBEKLX010000107.1:0-3776 GCA_050008795.1 Verrucomicrobiia bacterium
CGCACCGCTGCCACCAGGTTTTCCTGATCCGGGTGGACGTGGGCCGCCGCGTTGCCGGTCGTGCTTGCGGTCATGGCTACCACGAGAACGTTCCCGGCCCATGCCTTCACCACCGGTGTAATGGTCATACGTCTTGCCAGTGGACTTGGCCCATTGCGGCGAAATGCTGAGTTCATCCAGCGACAACGACGGTGTTTCATCCGAACCAGAATTCATTGGTGTGACTATACCAAAGAAACGTCAGCCGACAATCTTTTGAATAACAATCGGCGTTTCCGCGCCGAACCGATGGCAAGCCGTGCGAGACCGTATTGAAAATGCGCCGTCGTGCCGTTACATTGGTTTGCGGATAGTAGATCCAAATGGCAACTCAACCCCAGCCGAGTTCGGCGAGACGATCGTCGTCAATGCCGAAATGGTGGGCGACCTCGTGGAGAACGGTGCGGGCGACTTCGCGGCGGATCTCATCGGGGTGGTAAAATTTCTCGAGAAACGGACGCTGAAAAATGATGATGCGGTCAGGAAACCCTGAATACATGACGCTACGTTCCGGGAGTGGTGTTCCAATGTACAGACCGAACAAGGTTCTGTTGGGCGTCACGCCCATTTTTTTGAGCAATTCCGCGCTCGGTTCCTCCTCGACGACGACTTGTACGTTGTCGAGGTACGGGCGGAACTCGTCTGGGACAAGCTTCAGCCCTTCGGCAACGAGCGTCTCGAATTCGTCCGGTGATGGTTTCATGACCGTTCTGCGTTAACTTTAGGAGAATCCAATGGAAAGGCAAACCGTGATTCGACCGTCAGCGGTGGCGGGACAGTTTTACCCGGGCACAGCGGCACAGATGAACGCCGAGTTGGACCGCTTTATGCCGCCAGTCGAGAAACAACGAGACGCGCTCGCGGTGGTTGTGCCGCACGCCGGTTGGATGTACTCAGGCGCTACAGCAGGGGCTGCGTTCGCAGCGGTGCGCATGCCCGACCGCGTCATCATGTTCGGCCCAAACCATCATGGCCTCGGCAATCCGTACGCAATGGCGGATGCCGGCGCATGGCGGACACCGATTGGCGATGTCCCCATTTGCGAGCCGCTGGCCAAAGCTTTGCTCAAGAATTGCGCCTTATTGACGGCTGACACGCGCGCCCACAGCATGGAGCATTCACTCGAAGTGCAGGTCCCATTTCTGTTGCGACGAAACCCGAACGTACAGATCGTGCCGATCCTGATCGGCTGCGCCGTGCAAAAGGAGTTGCGTGAGATCGGCACGGCAATTGCACGAACGGTTAAAGAAAGCCGCGAGCAAGTGCTGTTGTTGGCTTCGAGCGATCTGAACCACTACGCAGATCAAGAGACGTCGAACCGCAAAGACAAGCTTGTGCTCGACGCCGTGGTAAACCTCGACGAAGAAACATTGCTCAAACAAGTTGCAACGCACAACATTTCGATGTGCGGTGTGTTGCCGGCGTACATCGTGTTGGTCGCGGCAAAAGCGCTTGGCGCAAAACGCGCTGAGCTGTTGGATTATCGTACAAGCGGCGACGTAAATGGCGATTACTCAGCGGTGGTGGGCTACGGCGCGGTAGTGATTGAGTAGTTTGACTGTCAGTCGCCGTGCTGGTAGTGTCGAGGACAGGCAGTGCAGTTTAGTTTGGGGTGTCCCGCTCTTGCACGTAAGAGCGGGGCTGAGAATAAACCCATAGAACCTGACCCAGGTAATGCTGGCGTAGGGAAACGCTTGAGAAAGCCGGTCCCTGGATTCAGGGGTCGGTTTTTTTGGCATGAGGGAAAAATGATTGCATCCAAGAACGGCAACAGAGAAGCGCATAACAACGATGCGTTTCCGAAATCGCGGAAGATTTACGTCGCTGGCAAACCTGCCCGCAGCTATCGCCCGCCAGCAACGCTTCGCTCGCCCGAAGACGCTGCATCGCTGCGAGCGGGCGTAGCGATGCGGGCTGGCAGCGTTGCAGGCGGGCTGCACCGGGACGTACGTGTCCCGTTCCGTGAAATCGCGCTGTCGCCCACCACCAGTCACACGGGCCGCATCGAAATCAACGAACCTATCCGCGTCTATGACACCAGCGGCCCGAACCACGACAATTTGAAAGCTGGCCTGCCCAAATTGCGTCGTCCATGGATTCTTGCGCGCGGTGACGTGGAGCAGACACCAACTGGCGTGCTTCGTGCCAAGCCCGGCAAAGTTGTCACCCAGATGCATTATGCCCGGCAGGGTGTCGTCACGCCCGAAATGGAATTCGTTGCCATCCGCGAGGGACTCGATCCTGAACTTGTCCGCAGCGAAGTCGCGCGAGGCCGTGCGATCATTCCCGTCAACATCAACCATCCCGAATCCGAACCGATGATCATTGGCCGCAGTTTTCTGACAAAGATCAATGCCAACATTGGCAACTCCGCCGTCGCCAGTTCGGTGGAGGAAGAGGTCGAAAAGATGCGGTGGGCAATCAAGTGGGGCGCGGACACGGTAATGGACCTTTCCACGGGCAAGAACATTCACAAAACCCGCGAATGGATCCTTCGCAACTCGCCGGTGCCAATCGGCACGGTGCCAATCTATCAAGCATTGGAGAAGGTTGGCGGCAAGGCCGAGGACCTGACTTGGGAAATCTACCGCGATACCATCATCGAACAATGCGAACAGGGCGTGGACTATTTTACCGTCCACGCCGGTGTCCTGCTGCGGCACGTCCCGCTGACGGCCAAGCGTCTCACGGGCATCGTTAGCCGGGGCGGCGCGATTCTCGCCAAATGGTGTCTCGCGCATCATCAGGAGAACTTTCTATACACCAATTTCCGGGAGCTATGTGAAATCATGGCAGCCTACGACGTCGCGTTCAGTCTGGGCGATGGATTGCGGCCCGGTTCCATCGCCGACGCCAACGACGAGGCGCAGTTCGCGGAGTTGAAAACGCAAGGCGAACTGACAAAGATCGCGTGGGAATACGGTTGCCAGGTCATGAACGAAGGTCCCGGCCATGTGCCGCTTCACCTGATCAAAGTGAACATGGACAAACAATCGGAATGGTGTCAGGAAGCGCCGTTCTATACTCTGGGGCCAATCCCAACCGATATCGCCGCTGGCTACGACCACATGGCGAGCGCGATCGGCGCCGCGCTGATCGGCTGGTACGGCGCCGCGTTGCTCTGCTATGTCACACCGAAGGAACATCTCGGTCTGCCAGACAAGAAAGACGTCAAGGACGGCGTCATCGCGTACAAGATCGCCGCGCACGCCGCCGATCTGGCAAAAGGGCATCCGATGGCACGACAGCGTGACGACGCGATGAGCAAGGCGCGGTTCGAGTTCCGGTGGGAAGACCAGTTTAATTTGTCGCTTGATCCAGAAACCGCCCGCAAGTTCCACGATGAAACGCTTCCCGCCGAAGGCAAAAAGCTCGCTCATTTTTGTTCGATGTGCGGCCCGAAGTTCTGCGCGATGCAGATCACCAAAGACGTCCGACAAGCGGTGAAGCAGGGGATACGCAAAAAGAACAAGGAATTCAAACGCAAGGGTGCCCGGATTTACCAGAAAACATGAACGATGCTTTGGTTTTGTCACGTCGCCGTGCTTTGCGTCTTGGCGTGAGATGATGTCAGCTTTCGGAACCATGCCCGTCCTCTACGAATGCCACCGTTGCACGGCCTGTTGTCGGTGGCCGGGACAAGTGCGTCTGACCGATGATGAAATCGGGCAGTTGGCAGCCCACATCGGATTGTCTAAGGACGAGTTCATTCAACGATATCTGCGATTGACCAGTGA
>JBEKLX010000108.1:0-5428 GCA_050008795.1 Verrucomicrobiia bacterium
CCGGCTTCGCGGAGTGTATTGACCCGCGCCCGTGCCGTCGTGCCGCGCACGATCGAATCGTCCACGACAACAACCCGCTTGCCGCGCACCATCTCATCGATCAGGTTGAGCTTTACGCGGACGCCAAAATCGCGAATGAGCTGGGTCGGTTGCAGGAACGTGCGGCCGATGTAGTGGTTGCGGACGAACGCGTTGCCGTATGGAACGCCGCTGCCCTCGGCGAATCCCATTGCCGCCCAGTTGCCGCTGTCGGGCACTGGGATGACGAGGTCGGCTGCGGCAGGATGCTCGCGGGCGAGGGCGCGACCGAGGTTTATACGGACTTGGGCAACATTGCGGCCTTGGAGGTTGCTGTCGGGCCGCGCGAAATAGACGTACTCGAAGATACAGAGCGCGTGCGGTTGTTGAGTGCCCTTCCACGGGTTGACGGAGCGGACGCCGTCTTTATTGATTACAACAATTTCGCCAGGCTCAATGTCCCGGACAAAATCGGCCTGGATGAGGTCCAGCGCGCAGGTTTCGCTGGCGAGAACGTAGGCGGTGTTGACGCGTTCCCGGAGATGCTCGGCCAAGACCATGCCGCTTGCATCCTGCGGAGGGATCGGCTCGGTCCAGGTCAGTTTACCGAGAACGAGCGGGCGGAAACCAAAAGGATCGCGCACGCCGATGAGTTCGTCCTCGCCCATAATGACCAGCGAGTAGGCGCCTTGGATGCGCTGCATCACCGCTTCCAACGAATGTGCACGGTCGCCGTTGAACGGTCGCGCCAACAAATGGAGGATGATTTCACTGTCCACTGTGGTCTGGAAAATCGAACCTTGCTCCTCCAGTTCGGACCGGAGACGAGCGGCATTGGTGAGGTTGCCATTGTGACCAATCGCGATCTGGCCGCGGGCGCAGTCCACAACCAACGGCTGGGCATTCTTGATGTTCGAGCTGCCGGTGGTTGAATACCGGACGTGACCGATGGCGAGATGACCGGGCAACGAGCGGAGAATGTTCTTGTCGAACACCTGTCCAACCAGGCCCATGCCTTTGTAAGTGCGCAACTCTATGCTGTCGGACGCAGTGATACCGGCGCTTTCCTGGCCGCGATGTTGCAGTGCGTACAACCCGTAATACGTCAGTTCCGCTGCATTCGGGTGTCCGTAAATGCCAAACAAACCACAGTAATGCCGTGGCCGCATGTTCTGTTCAGGATTCATCTGAGACTGCACCCCTTCCGACACGACCGTTGCCAACCGCACACTGCGTCCTTATAACCCAAGAGCGGGTAAATCGCAAGGCACAATCGGCACGGTTGAAGTGCCGAATCCGTGGTATGATAGCGCGCAAATGCGAGGAGGACTTATGAAGCGGTGCTTGTGGTTGCTGGTCGTGGTGTTGGCCGGTGCGTTGGTAGTGACGGGCTGCGCCGGGAAAAACAAGATAAACACGTCCAAACTCGAAAAGAGCTTTCAGTCAGCCGATCCGAAAAACAAAGAGTACAGCGAGCAAGTTGTGACGGCTTCGAAGAACGGTGATTACATCAGCGCGTTGGCGGCGCTGCAGAAACTTGCCGGCAAGGCGAGGCTGACTTCCGAACAGCAACTGGCCATCAGGGACACCATTGCTCAAGTCCAAAAGGCGATGGCTGACATCGCCAGCAAGGCCAGCGGCGATGCACAAAAGGCGGCGAACGATATTAAGAAATCACGACCACTGAAATAGGATTGGCCGGCCACGCGGGGCAAACTTGGAAGCCCGGTTAAACCAAAAGGAGGAACGTTATGGGAATGGTCAAGGAATTCAAGGAGTTCGCGTTGCGCGGCAACGTTGTGGACATGGCCGTCGGGGTCATCATCGGCGGCGCGTTTGGGAAGATCGTCAGTTCAATGGTTGGCGACGTTCTGATGCCACCCATAGGCAAACTAATCGGTGGCAACAGCTTTGCCGACAAGTTCGTTTGCCTGAGCAGCGGATCCTATCCCTCGCTGGCCGCAGCGAAGGCCGCCGGCGCCCCAGTGATTGCTTACGGCTCGTTCATCAGCGCGGTGATCGACTTTGTTATCGTCGCGTTCTGCGTTTTCGTGCTCATCAAGCTCATGAACGCGCTGAAGAATCCTGTGCCGCCTGCTGCCGCGCCGACCACCAGAGCGTGTCCGCATTGCCTCTCGGCGATCCCGATCAAAGCGACGCGGTGCGCGTACTGCACGGCTGATCTCAAATAAACTCAACCTCGCAGGCTGTTGATTAATCCATCAACCGGCCGATCGCATTCCACCACACGTCACGAAGGAGAGCGACATCCCACGCGAACATGCCGCGGGACGTGTTGATTTTCAGGCTCGTGCCGCCCGTTGTGCCCAGCCGCGTTACCAGCAGGCCCGAGCGCAGAATTCCCTCCGCGTGCTGCGGCGCGCAGCTCAATACGATCCGTGATTGGGTCTCGCCGAACAGCACTGCGTCCAGGCGCCCGGTGAATTGCGACAGATTGATCTCCGCACCCACCATTGCGTTGCCATTCGACATGCAGCACTCCGCCAGCGCCGCCGCCAGGCCACCTTCACTGCAATCGTGCGCGCTCTTCACCCAGCCGCGACGAATAAAATCGAGGCAGGCATCGTGAACGCGCTTCGCATAAGCGAGGTCCATCCGGGGCGGCGTGCCCGTCTTCAATTCATGGATCCGCTTCAAGTACTCACTCCCCCCCAGACCCAATGACGGCGTCCGTTCACAAATCTCACCGAGCAACAAGACCACGTCGCCACTGGAGCCATCTTCCACTGTCTTGAACCACTGCGTGGTGATGTGCCTGGGGTCATCAATCAGCCCAAGCATGCCCACAGTCGGGGTCGGATCCACCGCGCCCGCGGGGGATTCATTATAGAAACTCACGTTGCCGCCAGTGACAGGCGTTCCAAATGTCCGGCAACCCTCTGCTAGACCTTCGACGCAGCGGCGGAATTGCCAGAAAATCTCCGGCTTCATCGGATTGCCGAAGTTCAGGCAATCAGTGACAGCCAGCGGTCGCGCGCCGCTGCAGATAAGGTTACGCGCCGCTTCTGCCACGGCGATTTTGCCGCCCTCAAATGGGTCGAGGTAACAATAGGTGCCGTTGCAGTCGGTAGTGAACGCGATGTATTTCTCGCCTTTAGCCCCGGGCACTCCGAGATCAGGCCGACTCAGATTGATGCGGACGACAGCCGCATCGCTGCCGGGGACCACCGCACAGCCGTGTTGCACCATATGATCGTACTGGCGATAGACCCAGTTCTTGGAGGCGATCGTCGGCGAACCGAGCAACTTCACCAACACCTCGGCATAGTCCTTGGGCTCCGGAACGGCGCGAATTGCAAACTTCGAGTTTCGAATCTCCCAGTCAGGCTGCTTCACCTCGCGATGGTAAATCGGCGCGTCCTCCGCCAATTGCCGGGCCGGAATCTCCACTGCGACTTCCCTGCCAACCTTCACCCGCATCATGCCGTCATTGGTCACGCGACCAATGGTGACGCCGTGCAAGTCCCACTTCTTAAAGATAGCCTCAACTTCCTTCTCGCGACCCTTCTGCGCGATGAGCAACATGCGTTCCTGCGATTCGCTGAGCATGATCTCGTACGGCGTCATGCCCGTTTCGCGTTTTGGGACAAGATCCAAATCGATCTCGTTGCCCGTGCCGCCGCGACTCGCAGTCTCGCAGGTCGAGCAGGTCAGACCCGCGGCACCCATGTCCTGGATACCTACGACCAACCCATCCTTGCGCATCACTTCCAGACAGGCCTCCAACAGCAATTTCTCCATGAACGGATCGCCCACTTGCACTGCAGGCCGGTCTTCCTGTGATTCCTTGGTGAGTTCGCGCGAGGCGAATGCCGCGCCCGCCAGACCGTCCCGGCCCGTGGCGCTGCCGACATAGATTACCGGGTTGCCGGTGCCTTTCGCACAGCCGCGCTTGATCTGGGTGTGCCTCAGTATGCCGAGGCACAGCGCGTTGACCAGTGGGTTGCCGTTGTAAGACTCGTCGAAATAGACCTCGCCGCCAACGGTCGGAATCCCGATGCAATTGCCGTAATGTGCAATCCCCGCCACCACGCCGGCAAAGAGTCTTCTGTTTGTGGCGCAGGTGTCCTTGTCGGTGGCTTCGCTTTCCTCAATCGGCCCGAACCGCAATGAGTTGAACCCCAGCAACGGTCGCGCACCCATCGTGAAAATATCGCGGATGATGCCGCCGACGCCCGTAGCCGCGCCTTGGAACGGCTCGACGGCGCTCGGATGATTGTGCGACTCAATCTTAAACGCAATCGCCCAGCCGTCGCCGACGTCCACGACGCCCGCGTTCTCCTCACCCGCCTTCACGAGTATGAACGGCGCTTCACGCGGGAATTTCTTAAGTTCAGGTCGGGAATTCTTGTAGCTGCAATGCTCCGACCACATCACAGAAAAGACGCCCAACTCCGTGATGTTCGGCTCGCGTCCGATAAGCTTTTTGATGCGCCCGTACTCCTCCGGCGTGATTCCGTGCTTGGCAATAACTCCAGGTTCAATGGCAATGTCGGTTTTCATCGGAATGCCGCGGTGGCCAGAATACTCTCAAAAATCAACCGCCCATCCTCGCTGTCGAGTAGTTTCTCGCTGGCGCGTTCGGGATGAGGCATAAGTCCGAACACGTTTCGCGCCTCATTGCAGATGCCGGCAATGTTTTCAAGGGAACCGTTCGGGTTCGCGGCATCGGTGACGTTGCCGTTCTTATCACAGTAGCGGACTAAAATGCGGTCTTCACGTTTGAGTTGCTCGATCACGTTTGGCTCGGCGAAGTAGCTGCCTTCACCGTGCGCAATCGGGATGCGCAAGATCTGGCCACGACGGCAGGCGTTGGTGAACGGTGAGTCGGTCGTCTCGACCCGCACGTACACGTGATCGCAGATGAATTTCAGGCCGCGGTTGCGGATCAACGCCCCGGGCAACAGATGCGCTTCGCAGAGTATCTGAAAGCCGTTGCAGATGCCGATCACCAACCCGCCAGTCTTGGCATGCGCGGCTACAGCTTTCATTGCGGGCGAGAATCGGGCGATTGCGCCCGTGCGCAGGTAGTCGCCGTAGGAAAAACCGCCGGGCACGATAACGCAGTCCACATCACCAAGCGTTTTATCCTTGTGCCAGATGTACCGGACAGGCTGGCAAAAAACATCAGCCACCGCATGATAGCAGTCCTGATCGCAGTTGCTGCCGGGAAACTGGATGACGCCGAATTTCATAAGCATTGGTCACAAAGCCGAAGACGCCGCTGGTTGTGAAGCGGCAGATGCGCAAAAGTCACAAAAATCCTCTGCGCTTTTTGAGCCTTTTTGCGGCTAAATGATTTCAAATGAATATTCCTCAATCACCGGATTACTCAGCAGATCGTGGCAGGCTCTGTCGATTTTCTTCTTGAGCGCCGCCTTGTTGTCCG
>JBEKLX010000109.1:0-4835 GCA_050008795.1 Verrucomicrobiia bacterium
AAGAGATGCTCCCCAGATGGGCTGGCATGTGCTGTGTCGCTAAACGAACCTAATCAAACAGGAGAGTGATACATGAAAAAGCTTCAATGGCAAGGTTCCACAAAACGATGGGTCGCGGTTCTTTGTGCAGCGGTCGGCACTGTAGCTTTACTCATTGCCGCGAATAAAGCTCTCGCCATCATCTGCACGTGCTGCGGCCCCGCCGGCGACCATTGTTCGGGTTGCGGAAGTTCTGCAGGTGTGCAGACCTGCTGCACTGGAAGTTACAACCACGATGTGTGCGCGCTCTGCTGCCACGACTGGAGCAAGCAAGAAGGAACCTGCAAATCAAACTGTCCTGATAAGTGAGGTGCTGCGTCGCCAAACGAACCTAATCAAACAGGAGAGTGATACATGAAAAAGCTTCAATGGCAAGGTTCCACAAAACGATGGGTCGCGGTTCTCTGTGCAGCGGTCGGCGCTGTAGCTTTACTCATTGCCGCGACAGCCAAACCTGCAAAGCATGGTGTTCTAGCATCTGGGGATAATGCGCTGCTCGTCGTGACACGGCGATCCGCTGGAACGCGGTTTAGACCTATAAAGGTCGAAGTCAGCCATTGCATGGTATGAGCATGGATTAGCTCATACTATGAGGTGGGGTATCATATGAAAAAGTGCGTCTTACGGATAAGTGTAGTCTTGCTGGCGCTGGTAGCCACGGTCGTCTGGCTGGGTTGCGGGCGGAGGAATGTCACGAAGCAAACCGCCTCCCGCATTTCTTCTCAACCGGGGGATAAACTATCGTTCCCAATGCCTCCAGTAGGCACGAACCCGGATATCCCGGACGCAGATCGAAAAGATGACGTGCTATGGAGAAAGACTCCGGAAGCCCAAGCTTCTTGGAATGAAATCATGGGGACCATCACCGCCGTCGAGGCGGGGGGCAAACCACTAACCACAAACCAAGCCGAAGCACTGATTGCTTACATGCAAAGTCCGCATTATTTTGCGCGTTGGAAGGCTGTGATAGCGGCTGGAACAGCGCGTTCTGGTCCGGCCAAATCCATGTTGTTACCTTACGTCATAAATCTTTTGACGGATCCGGTTCCCATAGTACGCCTGTATGCCGCAGATGCGCTCTCGTTTATCGGCGATAAAAGCACGATTCCCGCCTTGAAGACGCTGTTGGATGATCAGGATCCAGGGGTTGCTCGTGTTGCTCTGGAGTCGATTAAGAGGTTGGAACAACGGGGAGGTCTGGCCAGGAGAGATTAGGTCAGGTCTTCTGAAGCCGTTGAAAAACACCGCTCGGACCCGGGCGGCCACACCTCGCGGGATTGCCTTCGAATCTCTCTCGCTTCGGGGATGATGTCCGAGGCCAGGAATTCGATGGCGCCTTGTACCACCCAACTCGAACTTTGCTCGTCGCCGTACTCCCTCGCGTAAATCAACACGCACGGTTTATATCTCTCCCCCGTTTCACCACCCTCGCCAATCTTGACAACGGTAACGATTGCTCAAATGTGCCCGTGATCGGGCCGTGCATCATGATTTTAATCTCGCTTTTTGTGTAAGGATTGGTAGGTTTTTTTCTGCAGATGGACGTTCGCTCAAGGCTCGCCCGTTGTGGCGGACCGGGTCTTGCGCCAGCCTCCCACTGCAGAAATTTCAGTAGAACCATGCATCTTCAGAAACTGGAAGCCGTTGTCAGTTACACGTTCAAGACTCGCGAGCTTCTCTGCGAAGCGGTGACCCATCCATCGCTTGTTCACGAGAACGGCGCGAAAGGCAACAGTCACAACCAGCGGCTGGAGTTTCTCGGCGATGCCGTGCTGCAACTGGTGTTGACCGACCGCATCTACAAACTTTACCCGACTCAGCCCGAGGGCGTGCTGACGCAACTGCGCGCTCATCTAGCAAACCGCCACACGCTGTATCGGCGGGCGCAAGCGATCGATCTCGGCAAGTATTTACTGCTCGGCAAAGGCGAGGAGTCAAGCGGCGGCCGCGACCGTCTCTCCAATCTCGCTGACGCGTACGAATCGTTGCTGGGCGCCGTTTACCTCGACGGCGGATTGCGCGCCGTGCGGAAGTTGATTCTCGCGCAGTTCAAGGACGAGTTTGCCGAGCTTGACACGTCAAACCCGCGGGAAAATCCGAAAGGTCGTCTGCAAGAACTGCTCCAAGCGCGTTCGCCGGCCAGTCCGTATTACCACGTCGTCTGCGAATCAGGTCCGGACCACAACAAGGATTTCGAGATTGTGGTGGAGTGGCAGGGAAGAGAAATCGGGCGCGGCCGGGGTTCCAGCAAGAAACAGGCAGAATCTGCCGCAGCCGCCGTCGCGCTCGCGGCCATCGAACACGAGTCAATCTAGGCCGCATATTCCACACGCCCGCGTGAAATACTCAGGCTGGGACGGGAAACGGCGGAACCCCCCGGCAAAATGTCTGTCACGTTCAGGCTACAGGCCCGCCGACGCACTTTTCCAGCGACACGGTAAGGTCATTCAAACTGAACGGTTTTTCGAGAAATGCCGCAGCGCCAGCTTTGAGGAGTTCTTCTTTGGTCATTCCATGCGAGTGGTATTCGCCGGACATCAGGAGCACACCAATCGCCGTCTTCTCCGCCAGAATCGTGCGCATCGCCTCGATCCCGTTGGCTCGTGGCATGACAACGTCCATGATAACGATATCGGGACGCAATCGGCGCGCCTGTTCTACAGCTTCGATTCCATCGGCTGCCCCGCCAATCACGTCGTGACCGGTAAACTGCACCATATCCCCGACCACCTCGCGCACCGCCGGTTGGTCGTCCACAACTAGTACTCGCAATCGTCTTACTACGGCCATTACTACTTACCGCCCCTCTACTTCCCCTGCCCTTTAAAATACCCAAGTGGCGTGGAAAATGCAAATCTTCATTCTCGGTGCGACCCCGTTGCGCCGAGGTCACGCCGCCGGTGCCAATAGGCGATCATACAGCGCCCGAATATTTTTAGTGAGCAACCGATAATTGCCGAGGAAGTCGGCAGTGGTGGCAAAGCCCGAACGTTTGGCCAAGACCGATTGCCCGTGCTCGTCAACGGGAATCTGCGACACGCTGGTATTGTCCACGCGGCGCAATACCAACTCGATGCGCCGTAGGAACTGGTAGCCGCGTCGTAACTGGTAACTGGCTTCCTCATCGATGGCTCCGATGCCCGCCAGCCGATTCAATGCTGCCAGCGTGTGCGCGGTCCGCAACTGCGGCTGTGCGTGACCGTGACGCAGTTGCAGCGCCTGCACCACAAACTCAACGTCCATCAGACCGCCCGGTCCCGTCTTGAATTCCAGCTCGACGTGCTTCTGATCGCCGCGTTCAGTCTCCACTCGCCGTCGCATCTGGCGAATCTCCTGCAGTTCCTCCGCCGTCAGCGCGTGTTCATAAACAATCTCCTGCGCCATCTGGATAAATTGTTCGCCCAATGCCGCGTCGCCGGCCACCCAGCGCGCCTTGATCAGCGCCTGTCGCTCCCAGAGTTGCGCGCGTTTCCCGTAATACTCGCGATGCGCCGCAAGCGAACTGGCCAGCGGCCCTTTCTCGCCGTCGGGCCGCAGCCGCGCATCCACGGCAAACAACGTGCCGGCGCCCGTCGGTCGCGTCATAAACTCCACCACCTTTGCCGCCAGCTTGTTCGCGCGCGCGTAGCCGGCATCTTCCATACCGCCGACAAACAACACATCGAGGTCGGCTCCATATCCGAGCTCCAATCCTCCAAACTTCCCTGTCCCGATGACCGTGAACGGAAAATCCTCCAACTTAAGTTCGCGCCGCGCCTCTTCCACAGCCAGACGGAGAGATGCTTCTGCCAGCGCTGTCATCTCCTGCTGCAATTGTTCCATGTCCACAAATCCCATCACATCCTCGATGCCAATCCGCAGCAACTCAGCGCGCTTCCACACTCGCGCGCGTTCCGCCATGTCATCGCCGCGTGCGGCCGTCAGCTCGCGCCACATCCTCTCGAAATTCTTCGGCTCCATCAACAGTCCGCTCTCGCTAATCTCATCGAATAACTCCGGTCGGTTGGCCATCACGTCGGACAGGAACGGACTTGCATCACCGAGCCGCACCAGCATCTCACCGAGCTTGGGATGATTCACCAACGTCTCGTACAGCAGTCCCCGTGCGCCGTAGGCGTTGACGAACCGGGCGAACCGCAGCAATGCCCCGTCCGGGTCCGCCACCGTTGCCGCCGTGGCCAGCAGTTTCGGGAACAACGCGCCAAACAAATCCTTTGTCCGCTGCGACACGTGTCCGAACCCAGGCCCATCGAGCAACCCCTCAATACTCTTCACCGCCTCGGGCACGGACGTAAACCCCGAGGCGGTCAGCAGAGCCGTCAGTTGCTCTGGCGCGAGCCGGTTGTCTCCATCTGTCCGCCATCTGGCGGACGCGTCCGCCGCCGCCAATACGCCCTCGTAAATCCGTCTGACCGCGGCCGTTCGCGCTTTCAGAGCGGCAAAAAACTTTTCCACCGACGCGAATCCAAGGCTCCGCGCCAGCCGCACAAGCGCGCGCTCCTCATCGGGTATCGTATGGGTCTGCAATTCCATTTCCATCTGCAGCCGGTGTTCGACGTTGCGCAGGAACCGGTACGCGTCGGCCAGTGCCGCCGCTTCCGGTTCTGTCAGCAGTTTGTACCGTGCCAGCAATGTCAGCGCCCGCAACGTGCTCCGTTCCCGCAACGCCGTCAGCCGCGCCCCGCGCAACACCTGGAACGATTGCACGATGAACTCGATCTCGCGGATGCCGCCGATACCTAGCTTGACGTGCCGCGTGAGCATGTCAGCACCGACGATCTCATTCTCAATCCGTT
>JBEKLX010000011.1:0-29234 GCA_050008795.1 Verrucomicrobiia bacterium
CGACGGTGCCGTTGCCCGACCGAGATGAGCTTCGTACGCCGACGCTTTGCTTCATGATCAGCGACGGATTGCTGATTTTCGACCGGGTCAGCCAGACCATCAAGGTCGTGGCCAACGCGCGCATTGATGGGCCGCCCGAACTGGCTTATGCCGAGGCGTGCGCCAACGTGGACGAAATGGTGGCGCAATTGGGTCGGCCACTCGTGGCGCGGCCAGTCGAGTTCCAACGCGACCCGACGCCGCTGCCCGTGACTTCGAACATGACGCAGGCACGCCACGCAGAGATAGTGGAACGCGCGAAGGAATACATTCGCGCCGGCGACATCATACAGGTCGTGCTGGCTCAACGGTTTCAAGCGCCGACGAAGGCCACAGCGCTTGACGTTTACCGGGCTTTGCGTTCGGTGAACCCGTCGCCCTACATGTTCCTTCTGGATTTTGAGGATTTCCAACTCGTAGGCGCATCGCCAGAAGTCCACGTCCGATGCGAGGACGGACAGGTGGAGATTCGGCCCATTGCCGGCACCCGGTGGAGGGGTAAGACGCCCGAAGAAGATTTGAAGTTGGAGAAGGAATTGCTTGCCGACGAGAAGGAACGCGCCGAGCACGTGATGCTGGTTGACCTTGCACGGAACGATATCGGACGCGTCTGCGATTTTGGCAGCGTCCGCGTGCCCGAGTTCATGGTCATCGAACGTTACTCGCACGTCATGCACATCGTCAGCGAGGTGGAAGGCCGTCTGCAACAAGGCCGTTCAGCGTACGATTTGATGCGTGCGACGTTTCCCGCAGGCACGGTCAGCGGCGCGGCGAAAGTCCGCGCCATGCAGATCATCAGCGAACTGGAACAGACCCAGCGCGGCACCTACGCGGGCGCAGTAGGCTATTTCAGCTTCGATGGCAACCTCGACAGCTGCATCACGCTCCGCACCGCGCTGCTGAAAGATGGCGTCGCCTACGTGCAGGCGGGGGGCGGCATCGTGGCCGACAGCATTCCGCAATACGAATTCAACGAGACCGTCAACAAAGCCAAGGCAATGCTCAACGCCATCGCCCTCGCCGAAAGCTTTGGGTGATAGAGTCTAGTACCGAAGCAAATTTCGTGCAAAAGCCGTGAGTGCGATCACTAGCAAGATGAATAGCAGTAGTTTCTCCGAGGTCATATTGTTTCCCTTTCTCTATGTAAGCGGCGGTGCCGGCGGCGTTGCCTTCGTCCATTGAGAGGTTTGTTAAGCACGGGGCACCCCACTGGACAATCGGCCAAGCCTGATTATGTTTCCGGTATGAAGACTACGAACTACGATTGGGTGGGAAAATTCCGCCAATGTTACGACAAGGCAGTGGCGAAGTACGGCAAGGGGAACCGTAAGGCAGCCAAGTACTTCAACGCCGAGGAGACCGCATTCCTCGCATCCATCGGCTGCACGGCGCAGGAGGTGTACGATTTCGCCGAGGACTGGTGTACGAGTAAGGAACCGTCGTTCGCGACGGTGGTGCTCGTCACATCAGTGCGTCGGGATTTCTTCCTCGTGGTGCAGAAGGGGCAACCTTCACGGCGCACAATCTCCATGGCGGACTTGCCGGCGAAAGATGCCGAAGTTGCCGGGTTTGTTTGGCTACCGCGGATCATTGCGAAGGCACGGGCAAAATTGCGCGGGGAGATGTCGCATGAGTTTATGTATAGCTGCGGGGGTGATCGCGCGTTTTTGAAGAAGGTGGACATTCATCCCGCCGATTTTCTTCGCGAGGTATGGGCGGCGCGCGATGATGATCAAAAGATTATCGAGTACGTCAAGAAACAGGCCCCAAAGGCGTGAGATCGCTCAGCAGGGTCTAGTGGGTCTGGTCGAGCCAGCGTTGGATGTCGCGAGCCAACGGAGAATCGGGAGCCAACCTTAGATACGCCTCATAATGCTGGCGCGCCTTGCTGATGGTCGCTGGATCACGAGCGTAGATGGCGGCGACAGCGCGGTGGGCGGCTGCGTCGGCTCGGTTAACTCGCAGAATGCTTTCGTACTGCACGATTGCGTCATCAAGATAGCTTTGCTGTTCTAGGAGGATGGCATAGTTATGCCGCGCATCGGTGTAAGCGGGGTTGGCAATCAATGCTAGCTCGTAATTATCCAAGGCTTTGCTGATCTGTCCAAGTTCTCGATAGGCAATGGCGGCGTTGTAGTAGGCGATTGCGAGAGTCGGATCGGCGGTAGCGGCCTTGGTGTAGGCGGCGATGGCACCGGTTAGATTATGTTGCTGGTGGAGTTTAACGCCGTCGTTAAAGTAAACGGTGGCTTTAGTGCGGTCACCGGCACGCAAGGATTTCACGGCAATAGGTGTCCGCTTCTTTTTTACGGGCGCGACCACGGCGACCCGCTTCTGCGCTACGGGTACGGAGGGACTGAGGTTGGTAACGATCCCGCGCTCGCGTGATGGCGCACGGGTTGCGACCGACGGGGCAGGTGAAGTAACGCGGGCAACAACCGTGGTGGCGGGCGGGCGCGAGACGGCGCGTACGGTTGTCGTCGTAACAATCTTTGTTGCGGAAACCGGCACCGGTGGCTTCGTGGCGACGACGACAGGAGACGGCTCCGCAGGCGCGAGTTCCTGGGAAAGGCGAGCGACGACCTTGGAGACGTCGGCACGCTGCGCTTTCGGCGCAAGGTCTGAGTACCGCTTGTAGTGCCCGAGCGCTTTCGGTTTATCGCCGAGATGTTGGTCCTCGACAACCGCCAGGTTCAGATACGAGGGCGCGTACTTGGCGTCTGCCGCTATGGCCTGTTCGAAGTACGTTGTGGCACGTTTGTATTCGTGCTGGCGGACACAAACAAAGCCGAGGTTATTGAGTGTGTCGACGGATTTCGGTTCGGTCTGGAGATACTTCGTAAAAGCCTGGTCGGCTTGCACCCAAGCGGAGTCCCGCATGTAGGCGAGGCCGAGCAGGTATTGGATGTCCTTCGGTGCGTCGGCCGCGGCGGCGGCTTGGCGCAGCGCAGCAATCGCTTCGGCGGGCTTCCCCGCCCCAGAGCCGTTGGCGGGTAAACCCTGTTCGAGGAGGGCGAGGCCGAGGTTGCAGCGGGCGGCGGTATAATTCGGGTCGAGTCGCAAGGCTTCCTGCAGATTCTTGACGGCGTCGTCGGTCTTGCCTTCGCGGAGCTGGCAAACAGCGAGGAAATTGCGCGCTTGCGCGTGGGCAGGCAACGCCGCGACAACCTTCTCGAAATGAGCAGCGGCGCGGGCATACTTTTGTTCTTTGAAGTAGCCAACGCCGGCCTGGAAATGTTCGTTGGGTGTTGAAGCACGATTGCAGCCGATGGCAAAAAGTGCGACGGCGGCGGCGTGCAGCAGCAGACATTTGCGAAGTCGGTTCATGTGGAACGTGACAACGTGTTGGGTGCATCTTATAATCACCCGCGAATTTCGCAACAAAAATGACAGAATGGGATATTCAACCGCGGTCGACTGCATGCACGGCATGTCAGGAACTGTTTGCCGACAAGCAGACGTATCACACGTTGTTGTCGTTCGGAGCCGAAGGCTATCAACGGCGCGATCTGTGCAGCGAATGCCTGCCTCAGGCTGGCCGCGACAATGTTGTCTCGTATTGGCAGGGCGAGTACAAAATGCCCGCTCCGCCGCCACCCGAGCCGATCCAGAAGGAAACGGCGGAAACGCTCCTGAAAAAATTGTGCGAATCGAACGATCCGACGCAAGCGGCCTCACGTTACATCCTCGCGGTGATGTTGGAGCGGAAGAAACTTCTCATCCACCGCGATACGGTGAAGAGCGACGATGGCCAGGATCTGCTTGTTTACGAGCACAAGGTAACAGGCGAATCGTACACGATTCCCGATCCACATCTCCGGTTGGATCAGTTGACGGAAGTACAGCAGCAGATCGTCACACTGTTGCATCCCGCCAGCGAACCGGCCCCGGCACCGCCGGCGACAAATGAAAAGGCAGAGCCTTCCTCAGATTCGGCCTCGTCTTGACAGGGCAGGGGAGCGTTGTTTAGAGTGCGGTCACTTGGCTACGCTTAACAGGTGGCGAGGTAGCTCAGTTGGTAGAGCACTGCACTGAAAATGCAGGTGTCGTCAGTTCAATTCTGACCCTCGCCACCACTTTTCTTGGGCGCGCACGAATGCAGGAGACAGGCGACGGATGCTGGAGCAACTGAATTTCCTGGCGGGCATCGCGTTGATGCTCTATGGCATTCGTACGCTGCGCCGGGGCACTGAACTCTTGTTCGGCTCGCGTCTGCGCAAACTTCTCCAAACGGCTACGCGTAGCAATCTACGCGGATTGGGTGCCGGATTCATTCTCTCCATTCTCACACCGAGCAGCACGGCGGTGGCGCTGCTTTCGGTGGAGGCGATCAATTCGGGGTTCGTGACGTTCCAGCAGGTGCTGGCGGTAATGCTCGGCGCGAACATCGGCTTTACGATCACGGTGCAGTTGCTCGCGTTCAAGTTCTACCTCTGGAACGCAGCCTTGATTGCGCTCGGTGCACCGTTATTCCTATTCGCGCGGCGACAGCACCTGAAGGGTCTGGGGGAATCGTTGCTTGGGATCGGGTTCTTGCTGTTGTCTATTCAGATGCTGACTCTTGCCGTCGCGCCGTTGCGGGACAACAGCGACATCCGCGAAATGATGCGGATCCTGGCAAGCCATCCGGTCTGGCTGGTGTCGTTTGCGACGGTAATGGAACTGATTCTGCAGAGCCCGACGGCGGCGATCGGCATTGGTCTGGCACTGTGCGGAGAGGGAATCCTGCCCGTCAACGGCGCTGTGGCAGTGGTGATTGGCGCGAATATTGGGATAGCCGTGACCGCTTTGGCCGCCGGGTTCTCGCGAGTGGACACTCGTCGCATGGCCATCGGCAATCTACTGTTCAAGTTAGTCGGGGCGATGGTCTGCGTGCCGTTGCTGTCGTCGTTGGTGAACGCGTTGCGGCCGCTGAGTCCAGCGGGTGACACGCAGGTGGTGGCAAACGCGCACACGCTGTTTAACGTGGCGTTGGCACTGGTGTTTTTGCCGCTGGTGCCTCTCATGGCACGATGGTTGGAACGGCTTGTGCCGGCACGGCCAACGGGCGAGGAAGAAGGACGGTTCGGGCCGCAGTACCTCGACACGGCGTCACTGGAGAGTCCGGCGCTGGCGCTGGGGCAGGCGACGCGGGAGATTCTGCGCATGGCGGATATCGTGCGGGAGATGTTGCGGAAGGCGCACCAGGCATTTGTGGAGAACAACGCGGCGCTGTGCGAAGAGGTGCAGCAACAGGACGACAGGGTGGACTTGTTGAACGCGGAGATCAAGGCGTACATCACGCGATTGCGCGAGCAGGCGTTGAACCCGGAGGAATCGCGGCGCGAAATGGCGCTTCTGAGTTTTGCCTACGAGCTGGAGACGGTAGGCGACATCATCGACAAGAACCTGATCGAGCTGGCGAAAAAGAAGATCACATTGGGAGTCAAGTTCTCGAAGGAAGGCTGGGCGGAACTGGATGAGTTTTTTGGAAAAGTGCAGGAGAACTTTGAGATTGCCGTGTCGGCATTTGCCAGCCGGGATCAGTTATTGGCGGCGGAACTGCTGCGGCACAAGCAGCAAATACACGAGAGCGAGATCGAATTGCGCGCGCGGCATTTTCATCGGCTGCATGCAGGCCTGGCGGAATCCATTGAGACCAGCGCGATTCATCTGGACGTGCTGACGAACCTCAATAGCATCAACTCCCACATCGCCGCGGTGGCTCATCCGATTCTAGAAGTGAAAGCTTCCTAATCCGCCGTGGAGACCACCCTTTACACGCCACCAAACTGGATTGAGCCGTTGAACTGGAAGAACATTTTTGCCGATCCGCGGTCGATTGAGGTGGACGTCGGTTGCGGAAAAGGCGGGTTCCTGTTGTGGGTGGCACAGACGCAGCCCGACCGGAACTTTCTTGGCGTCGAGCGGTTGTTGCTGCGGCTGCGTAAGGTGGATAAGAAGATTCGGCGGCTCAGTCTGGTCAATGCGCGCCTGATCCGCATCGAAGCGAGCTACTTGATCGCGAAGTTGATTCCTGAGTCGTCGGTGTCGGCATACCACGTTTACTTCCCGGATCCATGGCCCAAACGGCGGCATCATCGGCGGCGGCTGTTTTCGACGGCGTTTGTCGGAGATTTGCAGCGAACGCTGCAACCGGGCGGCACGGTCAACGTGGCCACCGATCAAGAGAATTACTTTCAGGAGATAACGACGTTGATGCAGGAATCTGGCGTCTTCGTTGCGGAATCGCCGTTGTCACTGCCCGACGAGGCGCGAACAGAGTTTGAACGCGAGTTTCTCGTGGAGGGTAAACCGGTTTTCCGTGGTCGCTGGAAACGAGCAGACGGCGACTGACCAAGGGCAAACCTTCTATTTCTTCCATCGGCGGATTGGATAAGCGGAAATCTACTGTGGGAAGATGTTACCGACGGTGTCCAAGTCGCTCTTCGAGATGGCAACCTGTGAATCGCTGGATGTGCGCGCTTCCTTCAGCAATACGGCGAGACTGGACACCGTGCTTACGGCGTAGAACTTCACCAGACCAACGGTCGTTTCCGGGCCAAACACGGTCATCAGAACCGCGTCGTCGTCCACCGTGTTAACAAGGATGTTTGCATGCTTACCCTGATGGTGGAGCGTATTGAACTCCGGTTCGCCGAGACGGGCGGCAAGTTCCTTGGTGGCCGCGAAACTGCCCGCGGCCAGAGCAGCAAGAATGGAGTTGTCGACGGATCCGGACAAGCTGCCCTGTTGGCAGAGGATCGACCCGCCACGGTCGATCACCAACGAGAATGTGGCTTGCGATTTGTCCAAGAAATCGGCCAGCAGTGACTGCAATCGTTCTGCCGGCGATGGAAGGTTGTTTGTGCCGTCTGGAACGTCCGGCGCAGTTGTCGGTGGAATGGGCGTTGGGTTCACGATTGGTTACCATTTGGTTGTGCCGACGCGATCACCAATGGGGTGGCGACCACGGGTGTTGCTGCCCGCGCTTTGCTGGCGTCAGCAGCTTCTTCACTTTCACGGACAAGTTTCGCCAGCAGCAACCGCGAGACGGCGTTCAGCGTGGCAAACACGCCATCGCCGGTTGTGGCCACAGACTCGAAGCTGGGCACACGAACGGGCTGGTTGTTCAGGATGTACTCGAGGTAATGGATGGGCGCGGAGCGGGGGATATCGCGCTTGTTGTACTGCAATACATAAGGAATTTGACTCAGGTCCATACCTTGCAGGGCAAGATTGTCCCGCAGATTGTGGAAGCTCTCGACGTTTTCCTGCATCTTATCCCATTGCGAATCGGCAACAAACACTACGCCGTCGATGCTGCGCAGGACAAGTTGGCGTGTGGCGTTGTAAACGACCTGTCCAGGCACGGTGTAGAGTTGAAACCGCGTCTTGAATCCCTGGATAGCAACGGCGTTCAGCGGGAGGAAATCAAAGAATAACGTCCGGTCAGCCGCTGTGGCCAGCGAAACGAGGTCGCCTTTGCTGGCATCGGCAACGTGGCTGTGGATGTAGGTGAGATTGGTTGTCTTCCCGCAAAGCGCAGGGCCATAGTACACAATCTTGAACTGCACTTCCTTGTTGACGTAGTTGATAATTGACATGTTGGCGACTGGTTCCTTAAAGCGTCGCGCGCTGGCGACATAACGAGGCAATCTCCTCGCTGACGCGCTCACATCGCCGTAACAACGCCTTACTATAACGTTTCTCGTGGTGGACGACAATGAGATACACGTCGCCCGCGCGGAAAACGCTCACGGGACGTTGATCTGTGAACAGTGTCAATCGGTGCATTCGACCGATGTTAAGTTCGCGAACGTAACGGCTGATGCGCTGGAACAACTGCGGGCCGAAGGCGCTTATGGTGTTACGGTCGAGCGGCGGCGGCAATTGGCCTGTCACGAACAGGCCGTCTTCAAGCGCGACGATGCAGCCATCCACGCCGGGGAACGTGCCAAGCAGCCGCACAACTTCGGGCAACGACAATTCGCGGTCTTCCATGACGCCGAGCAGGTAGTTCAGCTTCCGCCGACCGGCGCCCGTCAACGCACGGAACGTCTTGCGCCCGACGCCGGCGACTTGGCGCAATTCATCCAGCGACCTGAACGGCCCGTGCGCGTTGCGGAATTCGGTGATCCGCCTGGCCATCGCCGGGCCGATGCCGCGGATCCGCATAAGATCGTCGGCGCTGCAACTGTTCAGATGAACGAGGTGCTTTTGTTGGTCGACCACGCCCACAGTAGGAACGCCTGCCACTGGCTCGCAAACCATGGGCGCGGGTTCGCCCGTCATCGGTTGCGGTGGTGGGGCAACTGGATGCAACGGTTCCGCCGCAATGACATCCGTCTCAATAAATGGGGCGGGGATATCGATCTTGTTTTGCCCAAACAGATTGGGAACCAGAGCGCTCATAGCGTTGGCAAATATGTCGGGCGGAATTTGCGGCACGATTTCGTCGAGGGGCAGTGGAATCGCCTCGCTCAGGTCCTGGGGTAGGGGATTGACAAACAACGATGACGGCAGCGCCGCGATGATGGTGCCGAGCGGTAACTTGATGCAGGCCGTCTTCAACTGCGGCAGAATTGGCTCCAAAGGGAGAGCGGCTCGGGCGTCGGAATCGAGTTGGCCGCTGACTACCGCCAGCGGTTGGGTCAACAGGTTATCTGGAATCACGGCGAGAAGACTGCGGAGACCAATCCAGACTCGCTGGCCGGACACGCTGGCGGGCGATGCCGGCGTCTGTGCACCTTCAACTGGTCCCGTTGCGGGCAGCATCACTTCGACAGGTGGCGAGATCGCGAACCCGGCGTGTTTCTTACCCGGCCTCACATCACTAAACAATGGGGGTAACCCAGTCAGGTCGGGGCTGTTCAAGTCGACCGCAGACTCGTGCTGAAGTTCAAATACCTCGGGTGGAATGGAGGCGACTATCTGTGCCAACGGCAATGTAACCATCTGGTGGTCCGAAAGGTGCGGCACCGGTTGCTGCAACATATCCTGTGGGAAATAGGGGATCAAATCCGACACGCGCAGGGTGACGATGCCTGTCGCCAATTGAGGCAGTACCCAACTCGACGGCAATTCGATGGTCAGTTTTGCGATTTTGGCCTGGGCACCAGGAACGAAAAGATATGAAGGCAACTCCGATAGTATCGACACCACCGGCAGGGTAATTGGGGGCAGGTCTGCCGCCGATTTCTGCGGACCCGATTCGCCTTGAGGACGATTGTCAGGAGACAGTGGCGATGTAGGTTGAGCGGCCGCAGATGCCGACGTTTTGGCAGGTCGGCCTGCTGGCTCAGGTTTGGAACTCTTGAAAAAATTAAGCTTCATTTCTTATGTCCTAGTCAAAAACGGCTTGCTGCAGAATCTGAATGCTTATTCCTCCATACCGGTAACACGCAGGACTTCATCGAGGGTTGTCAAGCCCGCTTGGGCTTTTTCGATACCTGCCATGCGCAGTGTTCTCATTCCCTCTTCCAAAGCCTGTTTCCTGATTACCGTGGCGCTGGCATTATGAAGAATTTGGTCCTTCAATGAACCGCTGACCGGTAACACCTCAAGGATGGCCAGGCGACCCAGATAGCCGGTATCTTTGCAGCGACCGCAGCCGCGCCCCCGGTAAAATGTCTTCTTGGCATCGTCGGGAGCCAATCCGAGGCGTTTGATGACCTCCGACGGCACATGGAAAGCCTCCCTGCAGTGGGGGCAAATCTTGCGGACAAGGCGTTGCGCGCAAGCCATCAACAAGGAGGAACTGATCAGGAACGGCTCAATGCCCATATCGATCAACCGCGCGATGGCGCCGGGTGCGTCGTTGGTGTGCAGCGTGGACAATACCAAGTGGCCCGTCAACGCCGCTTTCACCGCAATATCGGCGGTTTCAGAGTCGCGGATTTCACCAACCATCACGATGTCCGGGTCCTGGCGTAGGATGGAGCGCAGCCCGCCAGCGAAGGTCAGTCCGATTTCCGGTTTCACCTGTACCTGGTTGACACCCATCAACTGGTACTCGACGGGATCCTCGACGGTAACGATGTTGACATCCTCCTTGTTGAGGTAGTTGAGGACAGCATACAACGTGGAGGTTTTGCCCGAACCTGTCGGCCCCGTCATCAACATCATGCCGTGCGGCGCGTCTATGGCATTCTTAAACTTTCTCAGGTCTTCGGGATCCATGCCGAAATGGTCGAGATCCAAATTCAGTGATCCCTTGTCGAGCACGCGCATGACGACCTTCTCGCCATGAATCGTGGGCAACACGGAGATACGCAGATCCACTTCGCGGCCCGCGAGCTTGATGCGGAAACGTCCGTCTTGTGGCAGCCGGCGCTCCGCGATATCGAGGTTGGCCATGATCTTGATGCGCGAGGTGACAGCCGCCTGCAATGACTTTGGCGGCGCTGCGGAATCGTACAACATGCCGTCGACGCGGTAGCGAAGCCGCAGCGATTTCTCGAACGGCTCCAAGTGAATGTCGCTGGCGCGGTCTTTGATCGCCTGAACCAGGATAAGATTCACCAGCTTGATGACCGGCGCTTCTTCACTGCTCTCCACGAGACGGTCGAGGTTGATCCCCTCATCCTCTTCCTTGGCAAGCTCAACTTCTTCCGAAACCTCGACGTCCTTGAGAATCTCGTCGATGCCGCCGGCGGCCGGCGTGTTGATGGCGTTGTTCAGGAAATCCGCGACCGACTTTTCGGTGCTGATCAGCGGAATGATCTCCATGCTCGGTCGCACACGGCGCAGATCGTCGAGGGCGAGCACATTTAGAGGGTCGGCCATCGCCACAAACATCTTTTTGCCGAGGCTGGCGATGGCGATCATCTTGTAGCTCTGCGCCATGTCTTTCGGGATGAGGTCAATAGTCTCCTGCGGCACGTGCATCTTAGTGAGGGTGATAGGCGGACATCCGAGGCACTTGCTCATGCTGACCATCATATCCTGCTCGGTGACGTATCCGCGCTCGAGCAGCAGCTTTAAAAGACGACCGCCCTGCTTCTTCTGCACTTCGACGACCATGTTGAGCTGTTCCTCGGACAACAAACCGTCGGCAATCAGGGCGTCGGTGATCCGTTCACCAAATGATTTCATGGGCATAGTGGTTTAGTTTTTCTCTTTGACTCGTATCTCCAGACCGTGGGCCCGGCGCAAGGCTTGGGTGATGTCGCCAGGAGAACTCACGTACCAGATTGGATTATAGTCGACCATGGTGCGCATTTGTTCTCGCACCGCCGTATCAAATGGATTTGCGGTGGCAATCAGAACTGAACGGCTTATCAAATCGAATGGAACGATGCAATGCTGGAAGCAAACGTCGCGGGGCAACAAGCAGGCCACGTCGCGATCCACATCGTAGACAGATAACGGCAGGTACGGCAGGCCGCTGCGGTTCACAATCGCGACAAGGATGTCATCGAGTTTGGCGACTTTGTCGTCAAGCATAAGCTGCACTAGCGTCAGGGTTTGCCCCTGTTGCACGGCGGCGTCGCGCTCGATTGGGAGTCGCTGCAAGAGTGACTGGATCGTCTCGAATGTCGCCACCTTCTCGGCAACCAAGATCTCCGCCAGAGCGACGTCAGCACCAATGGCTGCGGGATGCGTCAAAACAGGGGACGGCCCCGTGGGAGCAGCATGAGCTGCTCGATGCTTGGAGTGCTCAGCCGACGGGACCGTCCCGGAAGGTTGGGGTGCTGTGAGCCTTGAGGCTTTTGATTCCAGTTCCGTTAGAACGGCGCGGGCGTTCACATCATCGGGATACTCTTGCAGAATACCTTCGTATTCGAGGATTGCTTTGGAAAGCTGGCCAAGGTGGACGTAAGCGCCGGCCAGCTTTCTGGAAATCCGCAGGCTGTCGGTTTGGCGGCCTAGTTTATTGTAGGCTTCTTTGAGGATTTCGAGCGACTGCGAATCATCCGGTTGAGATTCGGTAATCGCTTCGAACATCTCCACCGTCCGCAGGACCTGATTAGTCTCTTCCTCAGTAATCCGCGTCGCCATAGGCTAAGCACTCCACGGTGTATATCAGCACACCTTATGCCACACTAAACCCATTCAGGATGCAAGCTGAAACAGGCCTTTTTTCTCATATATTGGCATTTATCTGTGCGGTTTTGTGAACGCCAGCCAAGCAAAAATGTATCAATGAAAATCAACCGCAACCAAAGCATCGGCGGGATCTCAACCCATGGAAGGTGAGGAGGTAGCTCGTAAACCTAGACTGCCCCCGAGTTCGTTGAATCCAAAAGTTGGGACACGCTCGATACAGCAGGTATTGCGTGTTCCCTTGACCGACCTGTTCAGCGCTGCTATTAGTGCACCGGGCACACACGATGAGAATACTGTTCGCCGCGAGCGAGATGACGCCATACGCCAAGACGGGCGGACTAGGAGATGTCATCGGCGCATTGCCGCTGGCGCTCAGCGAACTTGGGCACGAGATCATCTGCTTTCTGCCGTATTACCGTTGTGTCCGTGACGCGGTGCCCGGAGCCAAATCCATGAGGCTGAGCCTCCATCTTCCTCTCGGCAACAAGGTTGTTACGGGCGATGTGCTGGAGGCGCGTGTGCAGCATAATATCCGGCTCGTGCTGATCCGCAGGGACGAGTTCTTCGATCGGTCGAATCTCTACGGCGTGGGCCAACACGATTATGAGGACAACGCCGAACGGTTTCTGTTCTTCAGCAAAGCGATCGTAGAATTGCTGGGCCAAGGCGAGTTCCGATCGGACGTAATGCACTGCCATGATTGGCAAACCGGTTTCATCCCAGTCGCCATGACAGCGCGGCGGATGCAACACAGCCCAGAGTTTGGCGTGCCGACGGTCTTCACGATTCACAACATGGCTTATCAGGGACTATTTGGCGGTGAGGATTTCGCGCTGACGAATTTACCCGGAGGGTTTTTCACGCTGGACGGACTGGAGTTCCACGGTCGTCTGAATCTTCTGAAGGGCGGAATTGCATTCGCAGATGCGGTTACAACGGTGAGCCGGAAATACGCCAAAGAGATTCAGACACCGGCACAAGGGTGTGGGTTGGATCCGCTGCTGCATAGCCGGAAGCAAAAGCTCCGGGGCATCTTGAACGGAGCCGACTATCATGCGTGGGATCCGTCGCGCGACGCGTTGTTGGCGCAACGCTTCAGTGCAGACAACTTGTCCGGCAAGAAGGCATGCCGGGCGGAACTGGTTCGGCTGCTCGATCTCGCGGTGACTGAGACGACTCCGATTGCGGCGTTCATCTCCCGGCTGGTGGAACAAAAAGGCGTGGATCTGGTCGTGCAGGCGGCGGGAGACTTGCTTCGTCGCGGCGTGGTCATCGTGGTGCTCGGCACGGGCGATCCGCAGTATGAACAGGCGGTGGAGGAACTGGCGAATCGGTTCCCGCGACAGGTTGCTGTGTGCCCCGATTTCAGCGAGACGTTGGCTCATAAGATCCAAGGCGGCGCCGACTTGTTGCTGATGCCCTCGCGCTTTGAACCGTGCGGATTGACTGCGATGTACGCGTTGAAATACGGTACAATCCCAGTGGTGCGGGCGACGGGCGGGTTGGACGACACGGTTATCCAGTGGGCCGCTTCGACGGGCAAAGGAAACGGGTTCAAGTTTGCTGAATTGTCCGCAGATGCGCTCGCGCGCGCAGTCGGAGATGCCATAGCGGTTTACAAGCAGCCACAGTTGTGGCAAAAGTTGGTGCGCGAAGCGATGGCCTGCGACTTCTCGTGGCAGCAGGCGGCGCGTGAGTATGAGAAACTGTACGCGGGGCTGGTACGTGCCCCGTAAACGTGAATGAGACGGAAAGGGACGAAACAATGCCAGAACTGCGGAAAGATCCGGTGGTGGGACGCTGGGTGATTGTTACGACCGAGCGAGGAAAGCGGCCCGGCGAATTCGTCCAGCAGCGCGTGGAGCCAGTGGATGCAGCGAAGGATCCATTTGCCGAGGGAAACGAGCAGTACACGCCGCCCGAGGTTTTTGCCTTTCGCGACCCGCATAGCAAACCGAACGGTCCGGGCTGGCAGGTGCGCGTGGTGCCAAACAAGTTTCCCGCCTTGAGAATCGAAGGCGATCTCGACAAGGAAGGGCAGGGAATCTATGACAAGATGAATGGTGTCGGCGCTCATGAAGTGATCATTGAGACGCCCAACCCCTCACTCCAACTCGAGCAGCAACCAGTCGAAGGTATAGCCCGCGTGATCGAGACGTATAAGATTCGCATGCTCGACCTGATGCGGGACACACGGCTCCGTTACATCCTCGTTTTCCGGAACTTTGGCCCGCAGGCCGGCGCGAACATCGCGCATCCGCATTCTCAACTCATCGCCATGCCCGTCACGCCGAAGCGGGTCAAGGAGAAGCTGGCCAGCGCGATGCAGTACTACGGATACAAGGAGCGCAGCATTTATGGGGACATTCTGCGCCAAGAACTCAAGGAGGGTACGCGCCTGGTGTACGAGAACGATGGGTTCGTGGCGTTTTGCCCGTTCGCCTCGCGGTTTCCGTTTGAAGTAATGATCATGCCGCGACGGCAGTCGGCTTGTTTTCAGGACATCCAATCGGACGAGATCATGTTTTTGGCCGACGTGTTGAAGGTGACGCTGCAAAAAGTGGCGAAGGCGTTGAACCAGCCGCAATATAACTACATCATCACAACGTCGCCGGCGCGTTATCCACACGCCGGTTACTGGGGTACCATTGATCAAGACTTCCGTTGGCACATCGAAATCCTGCCACGGTTGACATTGATCGCCGGTTTTGAGGTCGGCACGGGCTTCTATATCAACCCGACGCCGCCTGAAGAAGCTGCGAGGTACCTGCGCGAAATCCCGCTCTGAAGCTGGCGGAAACGGCCATGGCACTGCACGTCGCATTTCTATGGCATATGCACCAGCCGTACTATGTCGATCCCGTGCGTGGGATTGCGTTGATGCCGTGGGTGCGTTTGCATGCGACGAAGGGATACTTGGACATGATCTGGCTGGTGGAGCAGGTGCCCGAGTTCCGTTGCACGTTTAATCTCACACCCGTGCTGATCCGGCAAATCCAGCAATTGGCCAACGATGAAGTGCGCGATTTGTGGCACGAGTTGGCTGCCACGCCCGCCGAGGCCCTGACGGCAGCGCAGAAGGCTGATTTGTTGGAGCATTTTTTCAAGGCGCACCCGGAGAACATGATCAAGCCGTACCCACGGTACCGGGGTCTGCTGCAAAAACGTGGAGTAGGGAAGGTCACGCGGGCGGAATTGGAGCGGATGGCGGGCAAGTTCAGCGTGACGGAATACCGCGACTTGCAGGTGTGGTTCAACCTCACTTGGTTCGGTTACGCGGCGAACAGCTTGTACCCGGAAATCGCCGAGTTGAAACGCAAAGGTCGCGACTTCACCGAGGTGGACAAGCAGATTGTCTTCGACCGGCAGCGAGACATCTTGCAGATGGTGTTGCACCGCTACCGTAACGCGGCGGAACGCAACCAGATCGAGATCAGCACCACGCCATTCTATCATCCGATTCTGCCACTGGTGTACAATACAGACTTCGCGCGACGGTGTATGCCCGGCCGCGAAATGCCACCGATGTTCGCTCATCCGGAAGACGCACGGACCCAGCTGTCGCGGGCACGTGATTTTCATGCGGAGGTTTTCGGCCAGCCGCCGCACGGCCTGTGGCCATCGGAGGGATCCGTTTGCCCTGAACTCGTCCCGATTCTGCAGGAACTCGGTTTTGAATGGTTCGCCACCGACGAAGAAGTGCTTTGGCGGAGCTTGTTGGCGGATTCTTCCACGAAACCGCACGACCGCAACCTGCTTTTTCAAGGTTATCGGGCCGTATCCGGCAATGCCGCTGTCGACATCGCGTTCCGCGACCGCAACTTGAGTGACTTCATCGGATTCACGGCCTGCCGGAATGACCCGGTTCGTGCTGCGGAGTTTTTTATGCATCATCTTCGGGAAATCGCCCGCAACGTTCGAACGGCAGCTCCTCTGTGCACCATCATCCTGGATGGAGAGAACGCCTGGGAAAACTTCCCCGACGGGGGCCAGCGGTTTCTCACGGAGTTGTACCGGCGACTGACGCGGGATGAGAAACTGGCGGCCACGACCTTCCATGATCATTTCTCGGGGCAATCGTCGGCGGTTACTCTGAGCACGCTCCACACCGGTTCGTGGATTAACGCGGACTTCGACATCTGGATCGGCTCCTCCGAAGAGAACCGGGCGTGGGCGTTGCTTGGACAAACGAGGGACTTCCTGCAGTCGAAAGCGGATCGACAAGAGATCACGCCCGACGAACACGAAAAGGCGTTGGAGGAAATCTATGCGGCAGAGGGCAGCGACTGGTTCTGGTGGTACGGGGACGATTTCGTTACGGAGAACAACGCGCTCTTTGACCAGTTGTTTCGGAGCCATCTCGAAAACGTGTACCGGATTCTAGGCGCGCCAGTTCCCGATGCCCTGAACATCCCGATCGGCGAGACGCAGCCCGGTGGTGTGCTCCACGAACCCACGGATTTGATCCAACCGCAGATTGATGGCCAGGTCACGTCCTATTACGAATGGTTCGGGGCAGGCGTTTATGAAACAGTTCGTGCAATGACGACGATGTACCAAGGCGAGCAGCTTGTAAAACGCATCCACTTCGGCTTCGACGTGGCAAGATTCTGCCTGCGCATCGATTTCAGAGCAGCCGCCAAAATCCCAGCGGGAGCGAGCTTGTCGCTGGACATCCTATGCCCACACAGGTTGTCGGTCGTTCTCAGGAAATTCACCGAACCAGATTCCTTCTGCGAAATCATGGATCCATCCCAGCAACACCCCAAACAGGGCGGGGCCACCGAAGGCGTACGTTTCGCTTTCAATCGCGTTCTGGAACTGGCCGTTCCGCTGGACGTACTCAACTGGCATCCTGGTTATACCGGTGCATTCTCCGTAAGCATAATCAGTCCTGATAGCACGATTGAAATCGAACGCCATCCCATGGCGGGGAGAATCAAAGCCACAGCTCCAGACAGCCACTTTGACCTGCGGGACTGGCACGCCTGACCAAGCATCCAAAGAAAGGACCCAGCAGTGCTACTCAGCGCCCATTATTAGACATAACATATATTGTGCGACGTTGCCTCTTTTGCTTAAGGCAAAGATGGATTACCTTGAAATACCGCGCTTTCTTTGCGATTTGGCCTTGGAATTAATGAGTCTGGCTGTGCGTCGCGCTCTCTTGCGTTTTCTTCAGTCAACTGTCCCGAAACGGCGGCTGAACGGCCAGTACACAAGTAAAGCGCGACCAATCAGGTCGCCCTGCGGGAATGAGCCCCAGAAGCGGCCATCAAGACTACTGGGACTATTGTCGCCGAGGACGAAGAGATGATCAGGTGGTACACGGTATTTGTCCTCGGGCCGGCTCAGGTGTGGCGGGCTGCTGTACGGTGGACGGTTCAGGTAGCCGTGATAGCCTTCTTCCATTGAGTAGATGCGCTGAAAGGCTGGACGTCCGTCGAGAACCACGCCGTTGATATAAACACGCGGAGGTTTGATGCAAATCTCGTCGCCAGGCAAACCGATCAGGCGTTTGATGTAGAATTTGCCGCGTGCAGATGTATCCATTTCCAGAATATGGCGTGTATCGAAGACAACGATATCGCCCCGTTGTGGTTTGCGAAAATGGTAGCTGATCTTGTCGACAAAGATGTGGTCGCCGCTGAATACGCACTGCGCCGCGAAACTCGGTTTGCCAAAAAGATTCCATGCCAGGTAATCCACAACCGCTCTAACGGGTGGCACGCCTTCTTTGCGAGGCCATTTTCCATAGAGCAGGCTGTCAGTAAAACGCCGGACCAACGGGGTATCCGGATTGCAATCCGGGGCGGCAACGACACCATACAGGGTGGGTTGCATCGAACCCGTGGGGATCTGGAATGGCTGAATGAAAAATGTTCGCACCCCACCCCACGCGATGATTGCCGCGAGCAGGATGGCCTCCACCCACTCACGTGTTCCCACATCGTGGCGTGGCGGGAAGGTTTTTGTGATTTCCTCGTTTAACTTGTCGCCGAGCGCCGAGGCAGAACGGATATCCTGTGCCCGGATGGCCGCCTCCAACTCCCGGCACGCCAACTCGACATTCTGCAACCGTTTTGAATCGAGCAAGTCGCGGTTGATTCGCAGCAGCCGACGCGCGCCTTTGGTTAGCTCGCGCGTTTGACGCAATATTTTGCGGTCACTCCAAGTCATAGTTCCCTCCCCTACCCCGATTTTAGGACTGAAATGAAAGCTTCCTGCGGGATGTTGACCTGGCCAACTTGTTTCATCCGCTTCTTGCCTTCCTTCTGCTTTTCCCAAAGCTTGCGCTTGCGCGTGATATCGCCGCCGTAGCATTTTGCGGTGACATTTTTCGAGAGCGCCCTCACCGTTTCGCGAGCGATGATCTTGCCGCCGATCGCCGCTTGGATCGCCACCTGAAACATCTGTTGTGGGATGACCTCCTTCAGCTTCAACGCCAAGGCCCGCCCACGCGATTCGGCTTTGGCGCGATGCACGATGCTGGAGAACGCGTCCACCGGCTCGCTGTTGACAAGTATGTCGAGCTTCACGAGGTCACCCGCGCGATAATCCTGCGGTTCGTAGTCCATAGAACCGTAGCCCCGCGTGACGCTCTTAATCTTGTCGTGGAAATCCACCAGGATTTCATTGAGCGGCAGCTCGGCGGTCAACATCACGCGATGCGTGTCGATGGAATCAGTTTTCTTCACTTCGCCCCGCTTGTCCATGACCAGTTGGAGCATGTCGCCAATGTTTTCGTTCGGACAAATGATGGACGCACGTACGTACGGTTCCTCGATGTGGTCGACCCTCGACAGATCGGGCAGGAAAACCGGATTATCCACTTCGAGCACTGTGCCATCGGTCTGGAGCACTTTGTAGATCACACTCGGGTACGTGGCGATGATATCCATGTCAAACTGCCGCCGCAGTCGTTCCTGTACGATCTCCATGTGCAACAGACCGAGAAACCCGCAGCGGAAACCGAAGCCAAGCGCCGCCGAGCTTTCGGACTGATACTGGAACGCCGAATCGTTGAGCTGCAGTTTCGCCAGCGCTGCCTTCAGGTGCTCATAGTCCGCAGAGTCAATCGGGTACAGCCCGCTGAACACCATCGGGTGCACCTGCTGAAATCCTGGCAGTGGTTTGCTGGCCGGTTGACGTGCGTCGGTAATGGTGTCGCCAATCTTTACCTCGGAGGTTGTTTTGATGTTGGCTATGACGTATCCCGTGCTGCCCGCCGATAGTTTCTTGCGCGGTTCGGGCTTGGGCGCGAACACCCCCACGTCCTTTACCTCGTACTTGATGCCCGTGCCCATCAACTGAATCATCATCCCCGGCGCGATCTCGCCCTCAAACACCCGCACATGCGTGACTACGCCGCGATACGTGTCGAACATCGAATCAAACACCAGCGCCTGTAGCGATTTCTCCTTCTCAACTTTCGGCGGTGGCATGCGCGTAATGATCGCCCGCAGGATTTCATCAATCCCGATGCCAGTCTTCGCGCTCGCCAGAATCGCCGTATCGGCGGGGATCGCCAACAAATCCTCGATCTGCCTCTTCGTCTCCTCGACGTTCGCACTGGGCAGATCGATCTTATTAATGACGGGCACAATCGTGAGATGCTGCTTCGACGCCATGTGCGCGTTCGCCACCGTCTGCGCCTCAACGCCCTGCGCCGCGTCCACCACCAGCAACGCCCCTTCGCACGCCGCCAGGCTGCGCGAAACCTCGTACGCAAAATCCACGTGACCGGGCGTATCGATCAGGTTCAACTCATAAACTTGTCCGTCCTCAGCATGGTAGGACATCGTTACCGGATGCGCCTTGATAGTGATGCCGCGCTCGCGTTCGAGGTCCATCGAATCGAGCACCTGCTCACGCATCTCCCGTTTTTGCAGCGTGCCCGTCGCCTCCAGCAACCGGTCCGACAACGTCGTCTTGCCGTGGTCAATATGCGCGATGATGCAAAAATTACGTATGTGGCCCAAATCCATGAGGTAGCCACTCTACCAGTCATTGACGATTTTGGATAGTCCCCAACCTGATTCAGTGGGAGTGCAGCGCCAGGCTTTTCCCGTAGTCGAGGAGTTTCTTCACGCGGGCGGCATTGGATGCTTCGCTATAGATGCGGATGACCGGTTCCGTGCCCGAGGCGCGGAACATCAGCCAGGAGTCATCTGTGGCAATGTACTTCACTCCATCCAAATCGTTCACGCGGACCAACGGCGTGCCGAGCAGGTCGCGCGGCGGTTCGCGTAGCAGCGTCTCGATGAGTTGCTGACGTTTTTCCAAAGGATAATGCATGTCGATCCGGTCATACGCGCTCTTGCCAAACTTATTTTGGATGTCGGCAACGATTTGTGTAACGCTCTTCTTCGTTACCGCTAGCATCTCCAACAGCATCAGGTTGGCCAGGATTCCGTCGCGCTCGGGGATGTGACCGTGGAAACCCAGGCCGCCACTTTCCTCGCCGCCGATCAGTACATCGTGCTGCCGCATCTGCTCGCAGATATATTTGAAGCCGACGGGGACCTCGACGCATTCCAAGCAGTATGTCCGGCAAATCCGGTCGATCAGCACCGTGCAATTGGTCGTGCGTACGACGCGTCCGCCCTTCTCCTTGCGATTCCGCAGCAAATGCAGCAGCAACATTGCGAAAACGAGTTGTATTGAGACGTATCGTCCACGGTTATCCACTATGCCCATACGATCTGCGTCACCGTCAGTCGCCAACCCGACATGCGCGTGCTTTTTCTTAACCGCAGAGTAAAGCGCAGCGAGATTCTTCCCGATCGGTTCCGGATTCACACCGCCGAACAATGGGTTCCGGTTCGCCCGGACCGTTTCAACGCGGCATTTGCCCCCATGTATCATGGTTTCGATCAGATTCCCTCCGCAACCATGCATTGAATCCACAACAACCTTAAGCTGTGCGTTACGAATCTTCTTCAGATCAACGAGCTTCTTTATGGCGGCGACGTGCGCCGGGCGCGGATCGTAAAGCTTGATGGTGCCGGCGCGCAAAGCTTCATCGAAATTGACTGCGCGTACCGGCGATCTATCAATCCGAGCTTCGACCTGCATGCAGATATCGGGACCGGCAGGCCCGGCATAGTCGGCTTTGATCTTGTAGCCATTGAACTGCGGTGGATTATGGCTTGCCGTGATCATCACGGCGCCGCAAAGGTTGCGATCGCGTACTGCATGGCTCACGGCTGGTGCGGGAACGGCCTGTGGCGGGTACAGGGCCTTGATTCCGTTGGCGGCCAGTACTTCGCAAACAAGCTTCGCGTAAACTTCCGACAGAAACCGTGTGTCGTAGCCGACCATCGCCGACTTGTTCCCCTGCCCTGCCGTTTGGTTCCAGAAATCGGCCGTAGCCTGTGCCACGCGCCGCACATTTTTAAAGGTGAAATCCTCAGCGATGACACCGCGCCAACCGTCCGTGCCGAAGCTAATCTGCGTTTTCATTTTGTCTGTGATTCTGACCCCGCAGTCGCGGGGGAAGAATCTCTGAATCGAGTGGCTACTCGTGCCTATCCCTTGCGAGCACCTTCTCCCGCGACCGCGGGATCAGGGTGACAAACATGAGTTTCTCAGTTCATCAATCGCCTTGGCAAAATCCAGTGTTTTGTGTCGGAACAACGAATTCCCGGCGACAAGCGCATCCGCTCCGTTTCCGACGCAGAGAGGCCCGGTTCGTGGATCGATGCCGCCATCCACTTCGATATGGATGTTGCGCTCACTTCGTTCTACAAGCGCATGCCCTTCTCGAATCTTTGGTAAAACTTCATTCATGAATTTTTGTCCGCCAAACCCGGGCCACACGGTCATGACAAGGATCAGGTCTATCTGTTTCAAGTATGGCTCTATGGCGCTGATGGGCGTAAGTGGATTGATTGCCAGTCCGGGTTGACAACCGAGTTTTTCGATCAGTTGCAGTGTTTCCTCGATGCTGTTGTTGGACTTCCGCTCGAAGACGGCGCGTCCCTCGGTTCCGTCCTGTTTATTGCCAAGCGCCTCGACTTGAATCGTCAGTCTTGTAGCGCCGGCGCGCGCAAATACCTCGGCGTATTGGTCGGGCCGCTCAATCATAAGATGCACGTCCAATGGCAACTTGGTCGCTTTCCTCAATGCGTGGATCGTGTCTGGCCCAAAGGTCATGTTCGGCACAAAATGGCCATCCATCACGTCACAGTGCAACCAATCTCCCCCACCCTGCTCTACTCGTTCGGCGTCACGCGCGAGATTCCCGAAGTCGCCCGCGAGGATCGATGGCGCAATAATAACTCTGCATGCGTTCGGTGATTTCGTGATGTGTCCCATCGCGTCTCCTCAATGGTGGTGCCCGGCAGGGAAAAACCTATCCCAACCGGTCCTTCCTTCCCTGCTTGTTCCCATCTCACCCCAGCGATCCACGACCGCCAATAAAATGATAATCACCAGAATCAGGAGAACCGGTAACAACGCTTTCTTTAACATGGCAAAGCCAGTCTAGCCGAACTCGCCAAGTAGGACAAGAGGGTTTCGGCTTGCCAAACGTGGAAGAATCCGCTAGTCTGTGAAGGATATGCAATTTGGAGGAACGACAATGAGAGCACGACGGTTTTTGGTGGTGATGATTGGGATGCTGATGGCGGGAGCGATGGCATGGGCCGAAGGCACGCCAAAGCTTAAGTTTGAAACGATGGTTTATGATTTCGGCGTGACATCGCAGGTTGACCGTATCCAAGGGACATTTGTGTTCACCAATGCTGGCGACGCCGTTCTAAAAATCCAGAAACCGGCGCCCAGTTGCGGCTGCACGGTGGCAGGAGTCAAACCGGAAACGGTGCAGCCCGGTGAAAAGGGAGAACTGACATTTCATGTCAATCTGCCTCAAACTGCCGGTCATATTGAGAAATTCATCACCGTTCCGTCAAATGATCCACAGAACCCGTCACAACGCCTAACTATCAAGGTTGACATTCATAAGGTATATGACATCCAGCCGTCGCAGATGTCGGTCGGCATGTTGCGCGAAGGCGTCACCACCAACGTGACGTTCACGGTTCGGCGTGTGGACGGCAAGAACCTCGTCCTCACCAAGGTGGAGGCCGACAGTCCGATGTTGTCAGGTAAGATTGAAATGGGCGATGAAACGAATAACCCCAGTGCGAAGATCGCGGTTCAAGTGGAAGCGACCGGCGCGCCCCGTCAATTCACTGAGGGGCTGCGGGTGTACGCGGACGACACCAACGCGCCGGCTATTCGCCTTTCCATTTTCGGACGAGTGGTCGGCGAGCTGACAGTGGTGCCTGAGTCGCTCCTATGGAGCATCCCCGACCCGGAGAATTGGCCGGGAACGCGTCCTATAGCGGTGACGATGCGCCGCGTGATCATCTCTACGGCGAAAACCGTGCAACCATTTGAAGTTAGCAAACTGACCTGCAACCTGACCGATTTGGATCTGGAACTGCAGACAGTTGAGACCGGCAGGACGTACGCCGTGGTCGCCAAGCTGCCCAAAGCGCCGGGAGAGTCCAAGCAAGGGACGATCAAGTTCGAGACAAACTTGTCGAAATATCCAGAAGTCCAAATACCTGTTGTAATTCAATTATTGCCGGCGCGAAGAGTGCCGTACAAGGCCTTATCCGTGCCCCCGGCAGAACCTGCAAATCCAACGAATCATCCCGCGACTCCGACAACTCCATCGGTGCCAGTGGCACCAGCAGTTCCTGCAATCCCAGCGGCTCAGTGACGAAATATCATTTAAGGTCACCATTGACATGCGCCGCGCGCTTCTGCAAGCAGTGATCCTCACGCTGGCCAGCGCAGCAATGGGATTGCTGGTCAATGCCTTTTCGCCAAAGGGTATTCCGCTCATCCGGCCGCCAAAGCTACAGCTTCGCGACCAGGATAGGATTCCGCTGGCTGAGGCAAAGGAACTCTGGGACTCAGGCACGGCGTTCTTCCTGGACGCACGGACACCGGCGGACTACGCCGCGGGCCACATCGCGCTCGCGCACAACCTGCCGGTCGAGCAGTTCGATCAGTATTTCCCGAAAATGTCGGCCATGCTCAGCCCGGATTCGGAAATCATCGTCTACTGTGACGGCGATCAGTGCGATTTGAGCCATTCGCTGATGACGCTGTTGCGGGAGCGCGGCAAGTACGTTCATGTGCGTGTGCTGTTCAACGGGTGGACGGCGTGGCGCAAGGCGGGATTCCCCACCACGAAAGGGGCTGAACCATGACCGTGCGCCAACCATTACTCACCAGGTTTCTCAGCTTCGCGTTGCGGCTGGTAGTAGGTGGCATCTTTGTCTATGCCGGTGTCGTGAAAATCTTCGATCCTGCCCAGTTCGCCAACGATGTGGCGAATTACAGGTTGTTGCCATCGGCACTGGTAAACTTCGTGGCGATCACGTTGCCATGGGTCGAGACGGTCGCCGGGATCCTGATGGTGATGGGCTTATGGTTACCAGGCAGCGCACTGGTGATCACCGGGTTGATGGGGATTTTTCTGATCGCAATTGGACAGGCACTGGTGCGCGGGCTTGATATCCGGTGCGGTTGCTTCGGCACGATCGAAGCCGGAAAGATGGACACGATGACGCTGGCGCGCGACGTCGCGCTGTTCGTTTTTGCGGCCTTGTTGTACTGGCGAGCCAGTACCGCGAAGAGCAATCGAGGCAAGAAGGATGCATCGACAAACAGTAGCAACTGATGCCGCGCCGAAAGCAGTTGGGCCATATTCGCAAGCTGTTTGGGCGGGAGATCTTCTTTTTTGTGCAGGACAGATCCCGCTCGATCCGGCGACCGGCAACATGGTCGCGGGCGGTATCACCGAGCAAACAATCCGCGTCCTGGAGAATATTCGCGCGTTGCTGCGCTCGCAAAATCTTGATCTCGCCAACGTGGTGAAAACGACCGTGTTTCTCACCGATTTGAACCACTTCCCCGCGATGAACGCCGTATATGCGCAATTCTTTGCGCAAGCGCCACCGGCGCGCTCCACGGTGCAGACAGCGCGGCTGCCCAAGGATGCGCTTATTGAAATAGAAGCCATCGCTTGTCGCTGAAATAACCGCTGGACGGACGGCTTTGGTCTTGCTGGGAAATTGCACGTTGTGATAGCGTGCCACCCGGTTCATGATAAAGGGGAACAGATGCCACCGTTGGATCGTCGCACTCGTTTTGGCTGCGTCAGCATCGGCGGCCCGGGGTGATGCTTTGCCCACTGAAGCATCGACGAATATGGCTCCGTCTGAAAGCGTGCAGGGCGAGCCGGTCACGATCGATGCGAAGCAGTTGCGGTTCGACCAGGATAGCAGCATGGCTTATGGCGACGGCGACGTCGTGGTGCGCAGCAACGGCGCGATCTTGCAGGGCGACCACGTGCGCTATAACCGGCTGACACGGGAAGCTTGGGCCGAAGGCCACGTGCGGCTTACGCGTGAGGGACGGGAATGGGCCGCGCCGACCGCGTACTTCAATTTCGATACCGGGGAGATGCACGCGGAGCACGTCCGCGGATTCGAGGACGGCATCGTGATGTGGATCGATTCGATCAGCCAGACGGAGACCAACCATTATCTGACCACACGCCTCGCCTTGTCCACGTGTGAGAATGAGCCGCCTGATTACCGCCTGGAAGCGACGCACGCTGAGATATGGCCCGATGGCCGGATTGAATTGCACAACGCGGTGCTGAAACTGGGCGGTGTGCCGATCTTCTGGCTCCCCATGTTCAGTTTCACGCCACACAGCGATGAGCCGCCGTTAGAGGTCGTGGTAGGCATGAATTCGGATCAAGGGTTTTTTCTCTTGACCAGCACACGATGGCATTTGACCACCAATACGATCTTGGGGGTTCATTTGGACGAACGGACCCGCCGAGGCGTCGGTGGCGGACTGGATCTGAATTATCAGATGCCCCAGGAGGGGCACGGATCGCTGCGCGGATACTATATCAGTGATGCCAATCCGATGGACAAACAGGACAAGAATGCAGGCTTGGATATTCCCACGGATCGATACCGTTTCCAATGGCTCCATAAACAGTACTTCTCAGACGATATCGCCCTGACAGTCAGCCTCAACAAGCTCAGCGACCCGAATATCCTTGAGGACTTCTTCCCCAACGAGTTCCAGCGCGATCGCCAACCCGATTCTGTTGCGGACATCACCAAGCGCGGCCCGAACTACACCTTGTCGCTGCTGGTGCAGCCGGAGGTGAACAATTTCTTCACTGGAGTGGAAAGGCTGCCCGAGGCGAAATGGGCGGTAAATCGCACGCGAATTGGATCAACACCGTTCTTTTACGAGGGCGAAAGTAGCGTGGGCGAATATAGCATGAACCCCGGTCTCACCAACGATTTGACGTTCGTGGGCAACGCGGTTCGCATGGACACGTTTCACCAGATCGTGATGCCACAGATGCTCGGCGGCTGGTTGTCGGTGGTGCCGCACGCCGGCGTCCGCTACACCTATTACAACCGCGCACCAGAGACTGCGGCGCTTACCAATGAAGTGCGGCGATATGTGTTCGATCTCGGCGGTGAGACCTCGTTCAAGATTTCACGGACATGGGACGATGTGAAGTCCGATGCGCTCCGGGTGGACGGACTGCGACACATCATTCAACCGTTCGCCAGTTACCAATGGATTCCGACACCGAACAAGGGAACAAACGATTTGTTCCAGTTTGATACTGTCCGCAGCACGACACTGAAAGGCGGCGACAACTTGGTATTGACGCGGTATTCGCCGCTGGATTTTCCAGCGTATAACTCGATCGACGACATCACGAGGGAAAATGTGCTCCGGTTCGGCCTGCGCCAAAAACTGCAGACGCAACGCGACGGGCGACCGTGGGATCTGGTGGAGTTGGAGAACTGGACCGACTACCATATTGAGAAGAACAATGGTGAGCGCAGCTTTTCCGATTTGTACAGCACGTTGCGTTTGCGACCGGTCGAATATTTATCAATGGACGCGTTCGCGCGCTATGACATGCATGATAACGTGCTGCAGGAGCTAAGTACGGCAATCCGAGTGATGGATGCTGACCGTTGGTCAGTGGGGGTCGGCACATTATTCTTGCGCAACGACAGTAATCTGGTGTGTCTGGATACCGCTGCGCGCCTGAGCAAACGCTGGACGGCACACATGTACCAACGCTTCGACATGGAGAATGGCGCATGGGAGGAACAAGAATACCTCCTGCGTCAGGAAACGCACGATTGGTATATCACCTATGGGATCAGCCGTCGCAATCAGCGTGACCACAGTAATGAGGTGACGGTCTTCTTCGCAGTGTCGTTGCGGGCGTTTCCGGGCATGGGCATACCGCTAAGCCAGATCGGGGTCGGAGGAGGAGGAAACTGACGATGGTGAAGATCGCGATTGTCGGAACTGGATATGTTGGTCTGACCACGGGAGCATGCTTTGCCGAGGTCGGCCATGATGTGGTCTGCGTTGACAACGATTTAAAGAAAGTCGCGCTGATCGAAAGTGGCAAGATCCCAATCTACGAGCCGGGCTTGGAACCGATTATCAGAAAGAACGTGGCCTCGAAGCGTCTGCGTTTCACGGGCAAGATCGCCGAGGGCGTAAACCACGCCGAGGTTGTCTTTATCGCCGTGCCCACCCCACCCCAGCCTGATGGCTCGGTGGACATGAGTTTTGTAGAGAAAGTCGCGCGCGAAATAGCCGGCACAATGACCGGGTACAAGATTATCGTGGATAAATCCACCGTGCCGGTCAAGACGGGCGAGAAGGTCGCGCAGACGATCAAACGATACAACAGCCACAAGGTGGATTTTGACGTGGTCAGCAATCCCGAATTCCTGCGGGAAGGTTGCGCAGTGCAGGACTTGATGCAGCCCGATCGCGTCGTGATCGGCGTGGGAAGCGATCGGCCCGTGGCGAAAATGAAGGAAGTGTATGCGCCGTTCCATGCGCCGATAGTCATCACCGACATAAATTCCGCGGAACTGATCAAACACGCCTGCAACTCGTTCCTGGCGCTGAAAATCTCCTATGCCAATGCACTCTCAGTCATTTGCGAAGCCAGCCACGCGAATGTTGAGGACGTCGTCCACGGCATGGGACTGGACAAACGCATCGGTCAGTCCTTCCTCAATGCCGGACTGGGTTATGGTGGTTCCTGTTTCCCAAAGGATCTCAGCGCGTTTATCCACATCGCCGACCAACTGGGCTACGATTTCCGCATTTTGAAAGAAGTCCAGCGAGTCAACACGGAACAGATCGAGCGTTTCGTGAAGAAAACCCGCGAGACACTGTGGATCATGCGGGATAAAACAATCGCCGTGCTCGGTCTGGCGTTCAAACCGAACACCGATGACATGCGCCTCGCGCCGTCGTTGGACGTAATCCGACCACTCCAGAAAGAGGGCGCCCACATTCGCGCTTACGATCCGCAGGCGATGGAGAAAGCCCGTGAAATCCTGCCCGGCGTTGAGTTCTGCGACTCTCCCTATGCCGCCGCCAAGGATGCCGATGCGGTGTTGATCTGCACTGAATGGGATGAGTTCCGGCAGTTGGACCTGAAGAAACTGCGCTCGATCATGGGGCAACCGATTGTGCTTGATGGTCGGAATATTTTCGACCCGGCGCAAATGGAGAAGCTCGGGTTCACCTACAAGAGCATCGGCCGGTGATGCGACACCACGCTTGCGAGTCAGTCACGCTCATTAACTGGCTGTGCCATCACAGTAAACCCGCAGAGTTTTACCCTTTACTTGGCAGCGGCTGCGCTTATAGTACTCATGGGCTTCGTAGTTAGTCCCCAAAGGTTTACCGATGGCTCAGGGTCCAGGTTTACAACAAGTTCAACGGCTGTCATTGCAGCAGATTCTTGCGCCGCAGTTGCAGCAGAGCCTGCATCTGTTGCAGGTGCCAACGCTTGAGCTGTGCTCACTGGTTCAGGAGGAACTTCAGCAGAACCCCTTGTTGGAGGAATTACCCAAAGACGAGCCGCGCGCGGAGGCCGAACGCGACAGCGACGCCGATTCGTCGTCGAAAGAGACGCAAGACCAGATCGACTTCAAGGAGGAGTTCGAGGCCCTCTCCAAGCTCGACGACGAATGGCGCGAGTATTTTGCCCAGACCAGCAGTTTCCGGACGTGGAGCCCGGAACAGGAGGAGCAGCGACAGCACTTCTT
>JBEKLX010000110.1:0-3594 GCA_050008795.1 Verrucomicrobiia bacterium
CCGCAGGAAAACGCGGTGGCCGAAGGCGGTGTCCGCGGCTATTCCCCGGTCACTTGGTGCGCTGAACGTTTGTTTGCCAGCGTCCGCGTTGTAAACCCTGAAGAACTGGTCTGGCGCATCCGCATGAAGCACGATCCGTCTCAAACCAAACGGCTGATGAGCCGATTCCAGTGATAGTACCCGGTGCCGATTCAGGGCCTTCGCTCGCGGATTGCGGTCAGAATATCTGCCATCACTTCCGCCTTGGGCTTCGCGCCGACGTTGCCTTTGCCGTGAAGGCGGACACTTACCGCGCCGGTTTGCACGTCGCGCGGACCGATCACGAGCATGGTGTGCACCTTGGCCGTCTCCGCACTCTGAATCTTGCCTTTGATGTTATCGGCGCTGTAATCGGCTTCGCAACGGACCATGTTGGCACGAAGCTCGTTTACGATGCCTTTGGCGAAATCAACGACCGCCGCTGCATCGCCGATGGTCAGGACACGCACCTGTTCAGGCGCGAGCCACAACGGGAAATTCCCGGCATAATGTTCAATCAGAAATCCAATGAATCGTTCATGAGTCCCCAGCGGCGCGCGATGGATGCATAGCGGGGTCTTATCGGTGTTGTCCTTATCGCGATAGACGAGGCCGAACCGTTTCGGTACGGCAAAATCCACTTGATTGGTGGCAATGGTGAACTCGCGGCCAATCGCGCTCCAGACCTGCACGTCAATCTTCGGGCCGTAAAACGCCGCTTCGTTCGGCACCTCGACGTAATTGATGCCGCTTCTCTTGAGAACTTTCCGAACCATGTCCTCGGTCTGTTTCCATAACTCCGGCTCGCCGACGTACTTCTTCCCCATCCCTTCGGGCGCGCTGGTGCTGAACCGCATCTCGTACTTCTTGATCCCGAAAATCTTGAAATATTTCAGGTACATATCGTTTACCGCATTGAACTCGGCGGCGAACTGCTCCGGTGTGCAATAAATGTGCGCGTCGTTCATGTTGAGCGACCGCACCCGCATAAGGCCGAAAAGCTCGCCCGACTGTTCGTACCGGTAACAAGTCCCGTACTCAGCCAGCCGCAACGGCAAATCTCGGTAACTCCTCGGCTCCGCCGCAAATATCCGGTGGTGATGCGGACAGTTCATCGCCTTGAGGTAGTAAAGTGTGGGGAGATAATCCGACTCGATCGCAAGTTCACCCACTTTCTGTGCTTGCTTGTCGTGCGCCTGTTCGTCAAATGGCTTCTTTTCGCTCAGGACCGCCAATCGCTTATCGGCTTTCTCAAGCTTACGACTGACCTCATGTAACTCCATCGGCGGGAACATACTCTCTGCGTAATAGGGTAAGTGGCCGGAAGTCTTGTACATGACTTCCTTCGCAATGTGCGGCGTTTTCACGCGCACATAACCGGCGGCGAATTCGGTTTCTTTGGCCAGCTTCTCCAGTTCCTCACAAATCGCTGCACCTTTGGGCAGCCAGAGCGGCAGACCGGGGCCGACGTATTCGGTGTCTATCACGTAAAGGCCCATCTCCGCGCCGATCTTGCGGTGGTCGCGTTTCTTCGCTTCTTCGAGCATCGTGAAATAGTCGTCGAATTCTTTCCGGGTCTTGAACGCGGTGCCGTAGATACGCTGGAGCTGCGGATTCTTCTCATCGCCCTTGTAGTAAGCGCTGGCAACAGTGGTGAGCTTGTACGCGCCGATGTTACCGGTCCGCATCACGTGCGGTCCGGCACAAAGATCAATAAAATCGCCGCTCTTGAAATAGGTGATCGGCTCGCCTTCCGGGATGCCCGTGATCATGTCGAGCTTGAACTTGCTCGGAACGCCGCGGTCGTTGAGCGCCGACAGCCGGCCTTTCTTCGCATCGGCAATCGCCTGATCGCGTGTGACGACAACTTTCTCGAAGGTCAGGTTCTCTTTGATGATCTTTTTCATCTCGGCCTCGATGGCCGGGAAATCTTCGGGCGAGATACGGTGTTCCAGTTCGCAGTCGTAGTAAAAACCGTTCTCAACAGCCGGTCCGGCGGCAAACTGGGCGTCGGGCCACAACTTCGCAATCGCCGCAGCCATCACGTGGGCGCACGAATGCCGTAGCCGCTCCAGCTCGGTCATCTTCCCGCGGTCATCGAGAGTTTTGCGTTCGGCTTGCATGGATTAAGATTAACAACAAAGGAACAAAGAAACGAAGTAGAAAAACTCGCCTTACCGTAATTGTTGTTCATGCCTTCACCGTGCCGTTTTCCAAATAGTCGCCAATCCGCCTAAGCCGCACAGCAGCAGCACGCTGACGGCGATGGCGCCGCTATTGGCATATTGCGGCAGAAATTGCAGCGATGCCGCGCCGACTGCCGGGCCGACGCAGTTGCCTACGCCAATGGCGGCTTCATGGATGCCGCCATGATCGCCCTTCGCCTCGCCTGCATCCATCGAGTAGAACAATGACGAGTAGTAAATCAGCCCGATGGCGCTGCCGAAAAAGATTTGCGCCGCGAGCAGCACTGCCAGACTTGGCACAATGAGAATCGTAGTGAACGAAACGATTAGCACCCCAAACGCCGTCACCAGCCAGCGAAACTGGTAATGCCAGTCCGTCCAATGCCATAGCGCAATAAATGTGCCGAGCCGGGCAAAGCACCACAACGAACACGCAAATCCCGCGAACATGGGGGAGAGGTGGAAACGCGCGGCCACGGTGGGCAGCATGGGGATGAATGTGTTGATGGCAATGTAGGCGAACGGGTTCGCGAGCCACGCCATGCGAAGAAACGCCTTGGTTTTGGCAGGCGAAGGCCGGTGCGGGTCGGGAATCGGTACAAATGTGTGTTCATTGCCGGCGGCGCGGGCGGCGTCGTTCACGTGTTTTTCCAGCCAGAAAGTCAAAACGAGTTGGGAGATTATGATCGCGATTGGCAGGAAGAAAATGGTTTTGAATCCAAATTTTTCCACGAGCGTGCCGCCCCCAAAAAGGGCCAGTGCGTTCGTGCTGGCCCAAACGACGTTGTAAGTGCCGACCGCTCGCGGCAAACCCGCCGCGTCTTCGCCTTCGCTCACGAGCGCCTCAATCGTCGGCCACAGGAAACACATGCCGATGGTGAGTGTCGCGGATGCCAGTATAATGCCGGTCGCGGAATTGAGTTGCGAGCCGACCGCCAGCGCAAAAATCATCACGCTGAAACCGAGCTTGAGCGCGTTGAAATAGCCGCGCCGTTGCGCGAACCGCCCGGCCTGCCACGAGGCGAAGACGTAAATGAGACCAAGCGCCCCGGCCAAAGCGAGGTTGTGTTTACTGTCGAAGCCGAACTGCTTTTGCAGGAAAAAGTAGAGGTAATAAAAGTAAAATGACGTCGCGAAGGAACTCATGCCTCCGAGCGTAAAACAGGCGAATTTGAATCCATGTCCTTTTTTAGTAATCATACAATCCGGTATTGCGCGGTTACCTTTATCACCTTCTTCACCGCGCATCAAATCACAAGCTTACCCGGTGGCGGCGTCCAGATGCGCCTACAGGTGACCGGTTGACAGGACAATTGTTGCCCCGTAATATGCAGGGCGGTTCTCGTGGACGATTAGCTCAGTTGGCTAGAGCGCTTCCTTGACATGGAAG
>JBEKLX010000111.1:0-3558 GCA_050008795.1 Verrucomicrobiia bacterium
GTCGCAGTGGCTTCCTGACGAACAGTAAGCACTTTGCGGAGATCTTCCTGTGCCTTTGTCAAAGCAGCTTCTTTTGTTTTGTGGGCGTCGCGGAATGTCGCGAGCTTGGCTTTCAACACATCCGATGCCGCTTTTGAATCCAACGCCTGCTGCAGAGCTTCTGCTTCCGGACTCGGCGCGGGACCCATTGCAGGACGACCGCCATTACCAGCGGCATTATCGCCACCGCGACGGGGACCACGCATGCCTGACATGGCTTCACGTCGTGCCTGCATCACTTTCTCGACCAACGGCTTGATGACCGTCCACTCGTCGTTGGTGACTTCCAAACGCTCCTTGTAACGCTCCAACATTTGCTGCTGCATCTGTGCGGGATCAAAATTCCCGCCGCCGCGGCGATTGCCACCATTGCCGCCTGTGTTAGACGGAGGTGGAGGGGGCGGAGCTCCGCCGCCTTCATCTTGTGCCATTACATTTCCCGCCCCGATTAGAAGGGCGGTCAATCCCACCGTCAACATCAACGGTCTGGTTATTCTCTTCATTGCCTTGTCTCCTCTAGATTGTTCGTTTTGTGAGGTCGTAGCGCCATACATAGTTATATAGCTTGGGCGCCCTCACGGTTTGTGCAGTCACAGTTAGCAATGGGAGTGCCATGTGAAGAATCCCCTTTAAAACAAGGTGATCGCCGTCATTCGGTGTGCATTTCTTTCACAGCCGTAGACCCAACCGGGCAAACCCTGCGCACCGATGCCGGGGTCAGCCCCGACATCAAATACCGGGGTTGAATGGCGCAAGATTGTCACCATGGAACAGGTCGCCAGCCGGGCCCAAGACCTCGGTGTTGCCGCGGCTGCTAATTTCGCTCAACGCGGCGGGCGACGCATGAATCTCGTCAAGATGCAGCGTGTTACGGATGCGTATAATGCGTGCTTGCGACGGTTCGAGCGGTTCGCAGCCGCGTAACGCGATAGTAAGCGCCTCACGGTCGGTCTCGGCAATCAATGGCACTTTGCCGCGCTCGAAGAACCCGGTCGTAACGATGTTTGCGTAGGTCGCCGGGAAATCGATCTTCGCAAACAGTCGTTGCGTGATGATGTCAGCCAGGCCGACGCCATACGCATTACCGTGCGAGGCCGCCGAAAGGTCGCGGACAACGATGATCCGGATACGCGGACTCTCGGGTTCCGGCTGGCCGTAGATCTTCATGCGACCAATGATATTGGTGTCCATGCCAGTGCCGCTGGTGTTCTTGCCGATCTCGTCCACGATCAGGATATCCAACTCATTCACAGGCAAGGACGGCATTGCCTCGGTGGCTCGCACTAGCAATTCGGGTTCCTTGTCGGGAATCTGTGCCCCCGGAATCGCGCGCGCCAGCATCGTTTCGTTGTAGGCGTTCTCGACAATGCCGATACCCATCAGAATCTTGCCATGCCGCAGGATCTGGCGGGCTACGCGTGGCATCGTGTCCCGCAGCCCGGCGACACCAAGCTGGTGGATCGCCCGCGCGCCTGCGTGTTTCCCCAAACCAACCGCCAGCATCTTCATTAACCCGCTCTTGTACGGCCCATGAAATGATGTGTGCGGTTTGATTCGATTGATGACTATCACGCCATCGGCCGCAGCAGCCTGTTTATCGAAGTAAACGGGAACTTCCACCTCGTCACGTGGCAACTCCACAACGTCCATTGACGACACGATAGGCGCGCCGACACCGGTCTCAGTGACGCCATAACCCTCCAGCACCGCGCGCTGGCCGTCTTCGGTCGCGCCGCCGTGACTGCCCATAGCCGGCACGATGAACGGCTTGCCGCCTTGAGCCTTCACCCAGGCGACGGTTTCGTGAACGATGAGTGGGAGATTGGCAATCCCTCGGCTGCCGACAGCGATGGCGATGCGCGCGCCGCGTTTGACCGACACGCCGGACGCCGCCAGTTCCGCGCGCAACGCGCCCGCAACGTCGTCCAGCCTTTCCGCAACGAACCGCTGGCGGACGCGAGTCATCAATGGCCATTGCGTAGTCACGTTGTTCTCCGAATGCCACGGCTAGCCCGCATATTTCACACGCCCGCGTGAAACATGCGCCTGCAGGGCCGACAATTCGGCGGAAGCCGCCACATTGTCGGGGCAGCCCCGACACACAAAGTGTGTCGGCCTCGGGAGCGCCACGCCTCTACGCGCGTCGCTCCCGAGGTGGATATTTCACAGCTACCTTCTGGCAGATGTGAAATATCCAGGCTAGCAGACCGAAAGCTTCAGAGAATGTCAAGCCGCCGCTTCCAGCCGCCAACTTCCTGCTGGAAAATGACCTCTGCACCGCGTATATCGGTCGACTTGATGCAGACATGGGGCGCAATTTTTGATTGGGACGGCGTGATCATCGATTCGTCACGCCAGCATGAGGAAAGCTGGGAACTGTTGGCGCGCGAAGGGGACCGCCTGCTGCCGCCCGACCATTTCAAGCGCAGCTTCGGGATGAAAAACGAGCAGATCATCCCGGAACTGCTCGGTTGGACGCGCGAGCCAACCGAGATCCGACGTCTGTCGTTGCGCAAAGAGGAGCTATATCGGCAAATCATCCGAGAACGCGGTATCACGCCGTTACCGGGCGTGGTGGAGTTGCTTGGACGGCTACGGGAAGCGGTCGTGCCGGCGGCAGTCGGTTCCTCAACGCATCGGCTGAACATCACAACCACATTAATCATGCTGGGTCTCGATGAGATGTTTCAGGCGATTGTTACTGCCGAGGACGTGACGCACGGCAAACCCGATCCCGAAGTATTTCTGCTGGCCGCGCAGCGGATTGGGGTACCGGCCGCGCGCTGCGTTGTATTCGAGGACACGCAGGTCGGCATTCAAGCGGCGTGCGACGGGGGCATGAAAGTCATCGGCGTCGCCGCGACGCATCCCGCCGCAAAGTTGCGCGGCGCCAACCGCGTCGTCCATCGCCTGGATGAGCTGACAATAGCGGAACTGGGCAAATTATTCTGAGTTGCCAACAGGTTATTCACAGGCGGGAAACCTGCGGATTCGTTGATTTTTTACTTGCTTTCAGGCTGCAAATCTCTATTTTACGCCTAACAAGGAAAGGGTGGGGACCCTATGTATCTGAAGAGCTTGCAGCTCATTGGCTTCAAGTCTTTTGCGGAAAGAACTGCACTTGACTTTCTGCCGGGCGTGACCGCGATCGTCGGTCCGAACGGCTGCGGGAAATCCAACATTGCCGACGCCATCCGTTGGGTGCTTGGCGAGCAATCGGCCAAGGTGCTGCGCGGCACCGAGATGTCCGACGTTATCTTTAACGGCGCCGATGGCCGGAAAGCCATCGGCATGGCCGAAGTCAGCATGACGTTCGCTGAGTGTGATCCAAAACAATTGTCGTTGCCCGGCGTTAACCTCGATTTCTCTGAAGTCACCATCACCCGCCGTGTCTACCGTGACGGCACAGGCGAATACCTGATCAACAAAACCCCGTGTCGTCTGCGCGACATCCAAAATCTGTTCATGGACACCGGCATCGGCCGGTCAAGTTACTCGCTTATGGCGCAGGGGCAGATC
>JBEKLX010000112.1:0-3542 GCA_050008795.1 Verrucomicrobiia bacterium
CAAAATCACTTGTCTCGCCGCGCCGCCAGTTCGGCAAAATTGGCGTTGGCCCGGGAGTTGCGCGCCGTGGCATAGAGATCGCGCAAGACCGTCGGCATCAACTCGCCGTCTGGAGGTCCAAGCGGCACACCACACTGGCCATCGTTGGTGCGAATGACATGCAGCACGTCGGCGACGGTGATGGATTCGGGCGGGCGCGCCGGTGTGAGTGCGCTTTCGGTATTCGCCACTTCCAATAAAACTTCGCCGGCCACGAGCCGCGCGGCGAGACGGTTGAGCAATTGGAGTGGCGCGCCGAGTTTGTCGGCCAGTTCCTCACGGCCGGGCGGCGTTTCGCCATGGAGAAACCGTTGCACAGCCAGCAGGACGATGCGACAGGCAAGTAGTTCGCGCCCGGCCTGATCGAGACGTTCGCTGGCGCGCTTCTGGATAAAGGCATGGACGTTCTGCACTGCGAACGACACCTGTGCTCCAAACAACACGATCAGCCACGAGAAATACACGCCAAGCAGGAAAACCGGCAGAATGCCTAGCGCGCCGTAAATCTTGCTATAGGTGACGACACGCGACAGGTACATGGTGTTGAGCAGACTGTTGAGCTGCCAGAGCGTGCCGCCGACGATGCCGCCGATCAGCGCCGCATGGAAGCGCACGCGTGTGTTAGGCATCAGCCCGTACAGCAGCCCGAACCCGACCCAGAGGATGACAAATGGCGCCAGCTTGATCAAAAGTTCTGTCGAGCCATGCAGGAAGGCGAGCTTGCCCGACCAATGAGAAAACTCCGCCGTGCCCGTGAATGCCACCGCGCCAAGAATCACGAGCGGGCCGAGTGTGATCCAAGTCCAATAGTATACGACCTGGCGCCAGATCGAGCGGCCCTGCTGGACGCCCCAAATGTCGTTGAACGTCTTCTCGATCGTCATCAATAGTTGAATTGCCACCAGCACCAGCGCCAGCGTGCCCACCAAGCCGAGTACGCCCGCATCGATCCGTCCGATGAATGACTGGATGGCCTCGACCGCCTGCTGGCGCGCCGCCGAAGTGACCACCACATGGCCCGTTGTCGCCGTCGCTTTCGTCGCGTCGCCGGCTGGAAGGTACTCCAGTTGTGGCGCGACCTTCAGGACCAGCGCGTCGATCACCCGCGGCACCACCGTTGCGCTCGATTCGCGCAGAAAACTCTTCGAAATGCTAAACGCCACCACCAGCATCGGCACCAGCGCCAGCAACGTCGTGTAACACAGCGCCGCCGCGCGCAGCGGACAACGGTTGTCACGAAATCCGCAGACGAGCACATAGACAAACTGCACCATTGTCCGCAGTTTCTTCAGCAGCGGACTGACAACACGACCTTCCCAAGGGAGTTCATCCAGGAAAAAACCCCGGAGCCGGTGGAAGAACGCCGTGACAGTGTTTAATTTTGACTGCGGCATGGCACAACTAGATTACGGCGCCATGCCTGACAAGTCAACCGATGTGGTTCATGAGCCGGAGAGTTTGTAAGCGAGCAACACGGCGAACCCGATGAACACCGCACCGCACCCACGCGCCAGCCATGTCAATGTCCGCGGCGCAATGCGACGGTGGGCGTGTGAGACAATCCACGCTACCAGACAAAACCACGTCGCCGCCCCGGTCACCACGCCGGTCAGACACGTCCACCGCATTAGTGCGATATCCATGTCCACCCAGCCATGCGCGTCGAGCAACGCGGCGAACGTGGCCCAGACTACCAAGAGCATGACGTTGGACAGCGCCAGCAGGAACCCAAGCAGGAATGAGCGCGGATGGTGCCAGCGTTGATCTGTGAGTTCCGCCTTCGCGCTGGACAAGGCTTCGAACTTATCCTGCTTCAACAGCAAATTGTGCACGCCCATCGCGGTCACGGCGACCAGCGCCACGACGCGGAGCACCAGCATCCATTGCGAACCACGCGGCAACGTAGCATGCCCGGCGAATGCCAGCATCGCGTAAATCGTCTCCGCGCTGATCGCCCCCAACCCGACGAGAAATGCATGCAGAAAACTGCGGCGCAATGCTTGATTGATGACCGTAAGATTCACCGGGCCGACTGGAATCGAAATAATGAATCCGCTCGCAAACCCAGCCATCACTGCGCGCAATAACTCTCTTGCGGTGATATCCATCGCTGATTAACCCATTACGACTCCGTCTCGTCCTCGTCGTCCTCGTCCGACTCGATCTCCCGTTGCCACCGTTTGCTTACCCACGGCCGCACCAGCCCATACAACAGATACGCCACGAACAATACCGCCAGCGTCCACTCAAAGTGTGCCACCAACAGCAATGCCGCAATCACCACGACAGCTAGAGCGAACACCGACCGCACCGGTGTCCAATCCACGTATTTGAACGTCGGATACCGCACGTTGCTGACCATCAGCCACGACAGCATGATCATCAGCACCGGCAACGCAAACCGCCACCGCCCCAGCGCCCGATCCTGTTCCTGCAACGACATCATCAGCATCGTCACGCTCACCACCAGCGCCGCTGCCGACGGTATTGGGAATCCAAGGAACTCCTCCTTGCTCTTTGCGCCAGCCGCGCCGGTCAAGATGTTGAACCGTGCCAGCCGAATCCCGCCGCACACCAGATACACCGCCGCCACCATCCAGCCCGTCTTAACAAAGTCGGGCAGGATAATCCGGTACACCAGAAACGCCGGCGCAACGCCAAAGCTCACCATGTCCGCCAATGAATCGAACTCGCGCCCAAACTGCGATTCCTTGTGCGCCAGCCGCGCTACCCGCCCATCGAAAAAATCGAATATAAATGCAAAAAGAATCAGCCGAATCGCGAACATGATCGGCTCGAAGCTACCGCCCTGCTCGTACTTGAATATCCAGGTCAGCGCAAAAAAACCACACGCCATATTGCCCGCCGTCAACAGGTTTGGCAACGGGTAGATTTTGACCTTCTCCCCGTTCTCCGGTAGCGCGGGCGGCGCGCTACGCGCCATGGGCATTTGGCCCGGGGTCGTTCGAGTTTTAACGTTGCCTGGCAAGGATTGTCTCGCCTCCTTTGGCATAATCACCGACTTTCACCAATACTGTTGTGCCCGGTGGCAGAAATGTTTCCACACGCGACCCGAACCGGATCATACCAAATCGCTCGCCACGTTCCAGCCGCGTGCCTGTGTCCGCCCAGCCTACAATCCGCCGCGCTATCAACCCCGCGATCTGCCGCACCGTTACCCGAAATCCGTCGGGCGCTTCCATACCAATGATTCGGTTCTCGTTTTCCTCGGAAACCTTCGGACTGCGGGCATCCAGAAACTTGCCTGAAACATATTTTACCAACTTGATCTCACCGGCAATCGGCGACCGCTGGACGTGCACATCGAACACCGACAGAAAAATCGCCACCATCTGCGCCTCGCCTTTTAAGAAATGCGGTTCTGCAACTGTCCTTACTTCTACGATGCGCCCATCGGCCGGCGCGACAATCGCCTGCAGATCGGCAGACGCCGCCCGCTCCGGGTCGCGGAAAAACGATACCACAAACGTGAACAACATTGC
>JBEKLX010000113.1:0-3453 GCA_050008795.1 Verrucomicrobiia bacterium
CTTGGATTTTTGCCGCCCTCCTGCTGTCGTTTCGCAAGGAGATTTCGTTTACGCAGGGATTTGTATTTCTGAGCACCGTCATTCTGGCGGGTGCGCTGATTCTGATGCCGTTCTTGACTGCTGCAGCACTGCCATGGTTTGCGCTCTTCGTCCATTCGATCTCCAAGTTACATTAGCCAACCAATCAGTGGAGTGAACTGGCGACAGCCGTGGAATGCGGTCGGGCTGGAGCCCGACCCGCCAACAACATGCGTTTCGTTACCGGCGCTCAGAGCGCCAGATTATCTATTAGGCGAGTCTTGCCGACGAATGCCGCGATGAGCGCGACGTTGCCGTCTTCCACAGCCGAAACTGGCTCCAGCGTTTCGCCGTCAACAACTTCCGCATAATCAAGGCATGCTGAGGGAACCGCAGCGACAACTTTGGCCATTGCCGTCTGCAATCGTTTGGGATTGCATTCGCCACTGATAAATAGTCCGCGAGCGGTGTTGAGCGATTTCCAGAGGACGGTCGCCTGTACGCGTTCCAACTCTGACAAGTACCGATTCCGACTGCTTAGCGCCAGACCGCCGACCTCCCGCACGGTCGGCATGGCGACAATTTCGATTGGATAACACAAATCGCGCGCCATCCGCTGGATGACTTTGAGTTGCTGATAATCTTTCTGTCCGAAGTATGCGCGGTCTGGCTGGACAATGTTGAACAGCTTCGCCACCACGGTGCAGACGCCACGGAAATGACCGGGCCGTCGTTCGCCTTCCAAACGCTTGGCAACCTCCAACTCCTCCACCCACGTGGAAATCGCCGACTGGCCCCGACCTCGGAGTCGGGGCTGGCCGTCGGGATACATCTCGTTGTCGGCCGGCGCGAATACCACCGCTGCGCCTTCGCGTTCGCAAATCTGGCAATCGGCCTCCAGCGTGCGCGGGTACTTCGTAAAATCCTCTTTCGGCCCGAACTGTGTCGGGTTGACGTAAATGCTGACCACGACCGCGGCATCCGACTCGTGCGCCCGCCGCATCAACGTCGCATGACCATCATGCAACGCGCCCATTGTCGGCACTAGTGCAAGAGGCCGGCCAGATCGCTTGATGGCGGTCGTGGCGGCGTTCATCTCTTTGATGGTGCGTATGACTTCCACAACACCATCATTAGCCGCGAGGGGTGCAGTCGTCACGGCGAAAATGCGCCGTCCTCGCCTGTACGCTCCACGCTTGACGCTCCACGGTCTTTCGTGTCTATTCAATTCCGCCATGACGGAATCGTACATCCAACAGCTTTTTGCCGACCGTATCGGAGGCAAAAACTATGGCAAGAGCGGCGAGATTTATAAGTTTGAAAAAATCAAACGCGCCAAACGCATGGCGACAGCCGCGCATCCCGACATGGAGTTAATCGACCTCGGTGTTGGCGAGCCGGACGAAATGACGTTCCCACTCAGTGTGCGGGCGTTGCAGGAGGAAGTCGCAAAACCCGAAAATCGCGGGTACGCCGACAACGGCGGTCCGGAATTCCGTCGCGCCACCGCTGCGTGGATGAAAAACGTATTTGGCGTAGGCGGCCTCAACCCCGACACTGAGATTATCCACAGCATGGGTAGCAAAGCGGCATTGTCGATTTTGCCTGCCGCGCTGATCAATCCCGGTGACGTGGCGTTGATGACCGTACCCGGTTACCCAGTATTTGGCACGCACGCCAGGTGGTATGGCGGCGATGTATACAACCTGAAGCTCACGGAAGAAAACGGCTTCTTACCCGACCTCGATTCTATCCCGCGCGACGTGCTCAAACACGCGAAGGTGCTGGTCTTGAATTATCCGAACAACCCGACAGGCGCCAGCGCGACACCGGAGTTCCTTGCTAAAGCCGTTGCATTCGCACGGAAACACCGGCTCGTCATCGTCTCGGACGCCGCATACGCAGCGCTCGTGTTCGAAGGTCGTCCACTTTCAATCCTGTCGGTTACCGGCGCGAAAGATGTGGCTGTCGAATTGCATTCGATGAGCAAGGCGTTCAACATGACTGGCTGGCGGTTGGGATTCGTCTGCGGCAATCCACTCCTCGTCAAAGCCTATGGCGATTGCAAGGACAACACCGACAGCGGCCAGTTCCTCGCCATCCAGAAAGCCTGCGCCGCCACGCTCGATCACCCTGAGATCACGCAAAAGATCGCCACGAAATATTCGCGCAGGATGGATTTACTGGTGACGCTGCTGCGAAAACTTGGGTTCAACGCCCGCAAACCATGCGGGTCATTCTACCTTTATGTCCGTGCGCCGCGTGCTGTCGTCAGTTCCGATGGCAAACGAGTGGAATTCAAAAACGCCGAAGACGTTTCTCAATGGCTGATTACCGAGAAACTCATCTCCACCGTGCCGTGGGACGACGCCGGGCCATACCTGCGATTCTCGGTGACGTTCGCGGCAAAAACCGAGGCAGACGAACGGCGAGTAGTTGGCAAAATCGAGAAACGATTCGCTGGACTGACGTTCAAGTTCTAGCACTGAAACAGGCGTCTACTCGTTCCACTATGAAAAACTCTGCTCTTTGCCGGGGAACTTTCCCTCTTCCACTTCGCGTTTGTACGCAAGAAACGCTTTGCGCATCTCGTCGGCGAGATTCGCATACTGCTTCACGTGTTTCGGCGTAAAACGCGTGAACAACCCAAGCATGTCATGGCCAACCAGGATCTGACCATCGCATCCCGCACCGGCGCCGATGCCGATGCTTGGAATCCTGAGCGTATCCGAAATCCGCTTCGCGACCGACGCGACAACACATTCGATGACGATCGCAAAGACCCCCGCCTTTTCGAGCAGCTTGGCTTCACAGAGCAAGCGCTCCGCCGCATCCGGTTTCCGTCCTTGAACTTTGTATCCGCCCGTCTCGTTGATGGATTGCGGCAACAGGCCGATGTGGCCGAGAACAGGTATTCCCGCTCCCACCAGCGCGCGAACTTGGTCGAGGACGGGTTCGCCGCCTTCCAACTTGACCGCCTCTGCGCCGGCTTCCATAAACCGTCGTGCATTGCTGAGAGTATTTTCAACCGTGGTGTACGTGCGATATGGCATGTCGGCGACGACGAGAGCGCGCGGTTTCGCGCGGGCCACTGCACGCACATGGTGAAGCATCTCCTCCATTGTCACCGGCAAAGTATTCTCATAGCCCAGCACCGCCATGCCCAGCGAGTCTCCGACCAGGATCAGCGGCACGCCAATTTCATTAACAAGCTTGGCTGTAAAAAAATCGTACACCGCGAGTGCCGCGATCTTCTCGCCGTGCCGCTTCATCTCCAGCAACATTTGCGGAGTGATCTTTTGCTCGTTCATCTTTGTGAACTTCGCTTGCCCGCCTCAGGCGGGTAAACTTCGTGGTGAGTCAATCATGCCCTTACCATTCCTGCTGCGCGAATCTAACCTCGCTTTCGCGCGACGGCAACTCCCGGAGCAATAT
>JBEKLX010000114.1:0-3400 GCA_050008795.1 Verrucomicrobiia bacterium
GTGCGCGAATTGATTCCACAACTCAAGGCCGCTGGCGCCGAAGGCATCATCGAATATCCACTGAACAAAGTGGTGTATTAGCCATCGAGCGGTTTCGATTTCGGGCCGGCATGTTCTGATTTCCTGCGCAACTGGTGTTGTGATGTACGGGCAGGGGACTGCATCCGGGATGAAAGAAAACCGGGTTTGCAGAAAGTCCATCCGCCTGATAGTTTAGGTCCCATGAAGACGACTGTGCTTGAGCCCGAGATTGTCACCCGCAAAGGCAAGCCCGTCTCCGTAATCCTTCCGATCAAGGATTACGAAGAACTGCTGGAACGCGCCGAAGACGCGGCAGACGTTGCTTGGCTGAAGCGCGCCCGCCGGAAACCGCTCCACTATCGCCCGCTCGAAGACTATCTGGCCGGACGCCGCCGGAACTGACCATGTACCGGGTTTTCCTTGAACGCGCCGCCGAGAGGGACCTCAACCGGCTTTCAAGATTCAAGCCCAAAATGCGATTTCAGGATTCAAACTGAGTCACTACCCCTGCGTGGCGCGGCGTGGCGAGTTTTCAATTTTCAGGTGAGCGGGTCGTAAAAATGGGCGCTTGACGACGGCTTTGCTCGGAATAATCTCACGCCATGCCTATAGACAAACAAACCCTATCGAAGTTGAAGAAATTTGCCGATGTCTTCAAAGCCGCGCGCGAGCGTAATGCCGACGAGTCCAACACGGTGATGTATCTTATCAAGTTCTTTGAAGAAGTTCTTGGCTACGACCCGTTGACAGGAGAAATCACGACCGAAATTCCGATTAAAGAACGTTACTGCGATTTTGCAATCGTCCTTGATGGCAAGACCGATGATGGCAAACCCAAACCTGAATTCCTCGTTGAAGCCAAAGCTGCACATGTCAAGACTCTTGGCGAGAAACACATTGAGCAGGCGGAGAACTACGCATCACGCGCTCCAGTCAATTGGGTGTTGCTTACAAACGGCGTTGAATGGCAGTTATACCACCTGACCTTCGACAACGGCATCCAGCCTGACCTCGTGTTCAAACTTGATTATCTGGAAACGCTGGCTACAGACCCTGATTTGGTGTGGGATACCTTGTCTGTACTGGCCAAGAGTAGCGTTCAGGAGAACTCGTTGGAAACGTATTACGAGCAGCAAAAATTGCTCAGCCCCAAGACAATTGTTGCCACTTTGGTTGGCGAGGAAGTTTTGATGAAGGTTCGTCAGGAACTTAATCGCAAAGCCCCAGCCCGGTTGGAACTCAAGGACGTGTTTCACGCCGTCGTGCAGGTTCTGAATTCGGAAGCTGTCGCTGCCGCTGGGAACCTCAACGCTCCTGCGAAAAGGAGAAAACGTCATCGCCGCCGCGCTGGCAATGGAAGTGAACAGCCCGAAACACAAATCTCAGCGCCACCGGGTCAACCGCAGCCACAAACCGATGCTGCGGAGGAAATGCCGAATTGAGCATAAGCGACAAGAGCAACCGGCGCGTTGCGGTCACTTGCCCGCAGGCGCGTTCGTGGAATGGTCTAGCCTTGAAAGCTCGTCGGCAGCGGACGGTTCCCCGGCGGCAGCGGCCTTGGAGAGATAGTCGCGGGCCTTGGCCAAATCCTTTGGCACACCGTCGCCGTCCCGATACCGCTCGCCCATCCGCAGCAGACCGTAAGGCTCGCCTCTGGCGGCTTGGTCTTGATTGAGCTTTAGAACTTTCAATTGCATCGCGGCAATAGCCTGCTGTTTCTTTTCTTTTTCTGCAGCGATTTTTCTCTCGGATTCCGTCGCCTTTTGGTAGGCTTCGTCCGCCAGCCTCGCCTGTTCGACGGCTTTCGTTTCAGCCGTCATCGCCGCTTGGCCAGCTAGCTCGGCTAACTGGAGCGCCCTGACCGCATCTTGTCGCATTTCCGAAGCTCTAAGTTTTGCGGCGGTGATTTGTTCCGTTTCGACAGGCTGCAAATCTGGCACGACGACTTCCTTGGGCGCGTCTTCGGGGCGCTCGCAAGGAGTGCCATAGTCCAGCTTCCTGACCGTGTGCGAGCCTCCCATTACCGTCTCAGCTTCCGTAGTGCGCGAAACGCCTCCCGCTGTTGTAGTCTGTGCAATTCCTTCTTTGGTCGTGTAATTGTTTGCCAGCGTGCAGACGCCCGCATCGTGCGCCACCATCGCATGAACATCGTGGCCCAACCCGACGGATTCACCATCTGCGACTGGATAAGGGAAATTTACCACGAAGAATTCTTTGTCCGAGTCAACTACCTGAAAGGGTTCGCCGTAACCGCCCTCGACTCGAATCCCACCTTTCTGAACTTCGAGGACTTTCCCCCTGAATTCCATCCAGCCTGAAGTTTTCACGAATTGTTTGTTGCCCTCGAATTTCCGCCACGGGTCCTTGGGAATGAAAAAGGTCCTGTATCGCTCCGCTTCGCGTTGGAGTTCACCCACTTGGTCTTGAGCTTCGTCCGCTCGCTTCTGAGCCTCCACCGCCAGTCTCGTCGCGTTTGTCGCCTGGGTCTTAGCTTCCTCTGCCTGCAACCGCGCTTGGTCAGCCAGCCTCTGTTGTTCGACGGCGTATCGTTTGAGACGGTCTTGTTCCGCCTGCTGTGCGAGTGCTGCCTGCAACGCCTGCGCCTGCGCCGCAGCAGCTTCTCTTCGTTGCTGTTCGTAGATTTGTTGCTGCTGCGCCTGTTGCTGTTGAGCGCTGCCATTCAGCGGATTGGCCACTCCTCCAACCCCGCTACCGGATAGGCCGCAGTAACCCGAAACGCTCACAAGCCAAATGGTGAGCATGAGCAGGATTCTCTTTCTCATCGCTCTGACTCTGATTCTCCCACGTCACGAGACTGCCTTCTACCGAAAAAGAAGTCAAGGTTCGGATCGAGAAGGACAAGGGCGAACAAGACGCTTCTTTAAACCCCAGCTCCGCGACACCGACTGGCGGCTAGGGGCCGCACTAACTGCCTCGATGCTTCGTCGAGCGCTTCAGTCTCCCGGTGCGTGGTGCTGCCGCTCGGTGCTTGACTTTCGGTGGCCGTGGCTCAGTGTGGGCTCTTTAAGCCACATGAGATTCGTCATCACATCTCAGTGAAAGTGGTTTTGCGTCAAGTTCAGCGATGCGCAAGTTAACGCCGCGTCGCCACTTTTTAAGTCGAAAATGCTTTGAGTGCGGCTTCGATTGATGAGCCTTTACCTTCGTGGGCTTCATTCCCGTCTTCTGTCGTAGCGATTGCAGAGTAACGGCTCGAAGCATAGTCTTTGACGTAGTCCAATGACTGACAAATCCGTTTCCCCTCGCATCTCGGTGATTGAAGGCGACATCACGCAACAACGCGTGGATGCGATTGTGAATGCGGCCAACACGACGTTGCTCGGTGGCGGCGGGGTGGATGGCGCGATTCATCGCGCCG
>JBEKLX010000115.1:0-3250 GCA_050008795.1 Verrucomicrobiia bacterium
CTGTGCAGCGTCCTCATGGAATGGCTGGCCGGCTTGGTACAACTTTAACCGTTCTTGAATCTGCTTGGCCATTTCTCGCCGTCCCGCGGCGTTTGCCGATTCGACTGCTTTTTGAGCGACGCAAACAGCGTCGCTGAATCGCCCGGCCTCGGCACAGGCGGCGGCCAACACGTCCAAAGCTTTCGCCTGCTTGTAGCCAGTGACAGTGCAAAGCCGCTCTGCCAACCGAACCGCTTCGGTGCCGTTGCGGAAGTCCGCGTTCCCATTAGTCGCAAGAATCCAAGCCAGCTTACTAAGGGCAGGGGGCAAATCAGGTCTTAATCGCAAGGCTTCCCGATATTGGGCCATGGCCTCCGGGACTTTGCCCAATTCAAACAGGGCATTCCCCAAGTTGTAGTGCGCTTCGGCAAAATCGGGGTTGATCCGCAATGCTGCAACAAACTCAGCAGTCGCCTCTGCGATCTTGCCTTGCATAGCCAGAGCTCCTCCCCAGTCGTTGTGCGCCTCGGCAGAATCGGGTTCGGCCCGTAGCACCACTTGATACTCTGTGATTGCATCGGCGAGCTTCCCTTGGGCGAAGAGCGCGTTGGCCAGATTGCTGTGTGCCCCCCAGTGGTCGGGTTTGATCCGTAACGTCGCCCTGTACTCGTCGATTGCCTCCTCAATCCGTCCCTGATCGGCCAGAACATTCCCCAGGTTGTTGTGTGCGATCCAGGCGTTTGGATTTCCGGCCAGAGTATCGCGCCAGAGAGTTTCCTGATCTTGATAGACGTGTGCTTGTCCCCATGTGGACACTCCCAATATCAGTAACACGGCTGCAGCCACGAGCGCTCCAAGATCATGGCCCAATCGACCGGCCCGTTGGGCAATCGTTGCACCCGCGCTGACCACCAGGGCGATCAATCCAGCACTGGCCAAATACTGAAAATGGTCTGCGACGAACGAGTACCGGAAGAAAAAGATGTCGAAAAACCCCAGCACTGGCAGCAACCCGACAATGAAACAACCGAGACCGAAACTCGCGGCGCGCGCCCAGCCCGCGCGGCGAAACTGCCACAGCATCAACGCCACGAGCGCCAGCCCAACCAGTGGCAGCCACGCCATAACCGAATCTACCCGTAATTCCCAGCGCGGATAAATGAAGCAGATGTCCGCCGGCCAGAGCAGCTTGCCGGCGTAAAACCACACCGCGCGTCCCGCCAGCGCGAGTCGCTGCATGGCCGTCAGCGTCCACTCCGATATGCCCTCGTTCGCGATACGGTGGCGTTGCTCCACAATCGTCAGCAACGACATGCCGACCCCAAACACCACAAGCGGCGTCACCCGCAGGAAATCGCGACGCGTCCACCGGCCGCGGCGCCACCAAGCGCACAACAACATCACCCCCGGGAGCACGACCGTGGAGGGTTTACTCAACATCGCCGCCGCGCCACACACCAGAGCCATCACGTAATCGCGCGGACGCAACCCGTCTTCAAATCGTAGAAACACCAGCAGCGCCAGCAGGAAGAACAGACCCGACTGCGTGTTCTTCAATTCCGTCACCCACGCCACGGTCTCCACGTTGACAGGATGCAGCGCCCACAGCGTTGCGGCTACCCACGCGCCACGCACCTGCAGTCGGCGCAGCAGCGTCCATAACAGCACAGCATTGACCGTGTGCAATGCGATGTTGACCGCGTGGTATGGCAGTGGATGTAATCCCCAGAAATGGCGTTGCACCCAAAAGGACGTGAGCGTCAACGGGTAGTAACGTGACACTGCCAGCGACGACCAGATTTGTTTCAACCCCTCAACGGAAAGCATCGCGGGATTGTTTGTGAGATGATCGTCATCGTCCCAGATGAACCCGGCACGCATCGTAGGGAAATACGCCACCATCGTCAGCAAGACGATGAGGGCGCCCCCCAGCCACACTGTCTTCCGTGATTCTTTGATCATATTACTGAGATCGCGATCAGCACCGCGACCACTACCTCGTGTAATCTAACTTCTTCGCGCGTCAAACAACAAGCCGTCAGTATCTCGGATGTGCGAGGCCCCCTGGCCGGACACAACGCCAATCTCATCAATGGTAATCCATCTGAATCTGCGGCTGGGCTGCGCGTTCAGGCGCGGTTGAGGTATTTGCCGGTGCGAGTATCCACTTCGATGACGTCGCCTGCGTTGATAAACAACGGTACAGCAACTTCGAAGCCGTTCTCGATCTTGGCGGGTTTGGTGACGTTGGTGGCAGTGTCACCGCGCACGCCCGGCGGCGCTTCAATGACCTTGAGTTTGACCTTGGACGGTAATTCCAACTCGGCGGCTTTGCCTTCCACTTCCATCAACGTGCATTGAAGGTTTTCCGTGAGATACTTCGCCGCCTCGCCGACGAATTCCTCGCTGAGCGTGGTGGTTTCGTAGGTCTCTGGATCCATGAAATGGTAACCATTGCGATCTTTGTAGCTGAAGTCGAGTTGGCGCGTGGTCATCGAAACGACCTCGATCGACTCGGTAGAGGCGAATCGCACGTTGGACGATTTGCCCGACTTTAGACTGCGCAAAGTAGCTTGGACGAAAGCACGCAGGTTGCCCGGAGTGCGGTGTTGCATGTCCTCCACGACACAGACGTCGTTGTTGTATCTGACTGTCATTCCTTTCCGCAAATCGTTCGCTGACGGCATAATGTTTAAACCTCTTTTTTCTTTCTTTTCTAATCTGTCATTCTGAGCTTGCCCCGAAAGTTTTCGAGGCGGGCGAAGAATCTCCCAGTGTCGTGTGAGACCCTTTTCCTGCAACTGCGGGATCAGGGTGACAGCTTCGCTGTCACATGATTTTAAATTTTGGCAAATCCTGCGAATCGATAACACCCACAGGACGGTATTTCTCGTCGACGACGATAAGGTCGTCGATGCGGCGTTGCTGGAAAACCTTCAAGGCCTCGACGGCGAGCGCGGTGTCGCGCACGGTGATCGGCGCACGGGTCATCACGGTGCGAATCGGCGCATCGAGTTCCGCAAAGGCGGGATCTCGCGAGATGTGGCGGCGGAAATCGCCGTCGGTGAACACCCCGGCAAGCCGGCCACGCGGGTTGACGACGCTGATGGCGCCCGACCTGGCGCGGGTCATTGCCAGCAGGGCGTCCTTGACGGTGCGATTCTCTGCGATGACGGCATGGCGATTGCCCGTGCGCATGATGTCTTTGATCTGCACGAGCATTGTGCTGCCGATGGCGCCCGCAGGATGACGTTTGGCAAAATCTGACTTC
>JBEKLX010000116.1:0-3072 GCA_050008795.1 Verrucomicrobiia bacterium
CGCCATGAGCGCGAAACGGATTATCTTGGGGTTGAGTGCTCCCGACATCACCAACGCCATCCCACAAATTCTAGCGCAAGTTGACTCTGCTGAATTGCCTGCAGCCCGGGAGAAGATCGTCCGTGCCGTGCTGGAGCGCGAAGCTGACGTCAGTACCTACCTCGGTCAAGGACTGGCGGTGCCCCATGCGCGATTGGAAGGTATTGACCGGCCTGTCGTCATCTTTGCGCAGTCAAAGGAAGGCATCCCTGTGAAAGGCACAAATGAGAAAATCTATCTCGTCTTCATGCTACTGACCTCACAGTCCACGCCGCATTTTCAAGTGCGCCTGCTCGCCCGTATCAGCAGCCTCATGCAGAGCGAATACGTCGTAGAATGCCTGCGCAAGACCCAGGACCCCCAAGCTCTCCTTGAGATTATACGCGCCGCCGATCCTGCCATCGTGAGTTGAGCTATCCACCGTCGTTTGCGTAATCAGTTCATCGCGCCTAGATTATGTCATGAGAAGGCGTGAGTGGGTCGGTGTCAGCTTGGCTATGACGGCGGCGGCTGGAGTTGTACTCTTGGTTTTCGCCGCCTCTTACAACACCACACAGAAAGATGAGAAAACTGCCATGAACAAGGTCATCAAAACCGACGCCGAATGGCGTAAGATTCTTACTCCCGAACAGTTTCGCATAACGCGGCAGCGCGGGACGGAGCCGGCGTTCTGTGGCGTTTTTTACGATAATAAAAAACCCGGTATCTACGTCTGCGTATGTTGCGGGCTGGAATTGTTCTCGTCCGACGCGAAGTTCGATTCCGGCACGGGCTGGCCAAGTTTTTTGGAACCGATCGCGCCCGACCGGATTCTCACACGGACGGACACAAGCTACGGGATGCATCGCACGGAAGTTCTTTGTGCCAGATGCGACGCGCATCTTGGACACGTATTCAATGATGGACCGCCGCCGACGGGTCTCCGTTACTGCCTGAATTCCGTAGCATTGAAGTTCATCGATAAGGTTGCCGACACCCATCCGGTACCAAAACTTCAAACCGCGATGTTTGCGGCCGGTTGTTTCTGGGGTGTAGAAGAAGCTTTTGCTGAAACGAAAGGTGTCACGTCCACCGAGGTAGGTTACGCGGGCGGCACAACGAAAAATCCGACCTACAAAGACGTCTGCACTGATCGCACGGGGCATGCGGAGACGGTTAAGGTTACTTTCGACCCGAGTCAGATCAGCTATGAGAAACTTCTGGACGTATTCTGGCAGAACCATAACCCGACACAGGTCAACCGCCAGGGACCCGATGTCGGCTCGCAGTATCGGTCGGTCATCTTCTACCAGAACGACGAACAAAAGCGGATTGCCGAGGAATCAAAGCGAAAACTGGAGGCATCGGGTCGTTTCCAACGACCCATTACCACCGAAATCGTGGCTGCACCCACGTTCTATCGTGCAGAGGAATATCACCAGCAGTACATGAAGAAACACGGTCTGGCCCAGTGCCACTGAGAGCAGCGTCGAAAATTTCCCTGTCCTCCTGTCATTGTCCTCTGTATCTTTGCCCCCGTGCTGGCAAAACGCATAATACCGTGTCTCGATGTGGATCGCGGTCGCGTGGTGAAAGGGACCAAGTTCCTCAACCTGCGCGATGCGGGTGATCCCGTCGAATGCGCAAAGGAATACGACCGTCAAGGCGCTGACGAGCTCGTGTTTCTCGACATCACCGCCAGTCATGAAGAACGCGCGACGATGATTGATGTCGTCATGCGCACAGCGAGCGAGTGTTTTATGCCGCTGACCGTTGGTGGCGGGATTCGCACCGTGGACGATATCCGCGCGATGCTAAAGGCCGGTGCCGATAAAACGAGCGTGAATACAGCGGCAGTGCAGAACCCCGACTTGGTGCGGGCAGGCGCGGAACGATTTGGTTCGCAGTGTATCGTGGTGGCAATCGACGCCAAACGAATTGCCAATCCGCAATCCGCAATCCGCGATTCGCAATTGCGGTGGGAGGTTTACACGCACGGCGGACGTAAACCGATGGGCATTGATGCCATCGAGTGGGCCAAGCGCGTCGAGGCGCTCGGCGCGGGCGAGATTCTGCTGACGAGCATGGATGCTGACGGAACAAAACGCGGTTACGACATCGAGTTGAACCGCGCTGTCAGCGAAGCAGTGCGGATTCCGGTGATCGCCAGCGGCGGCGCCGGCACGCTCGAACACATGGCCGAAGTGTTGACAAAAGGGAAAGCTGATGCAGTGTTGGCAGCAAGCGTCTTCCACTTCGGCGAGTACAAAGTGACAGATGTGAAACGATTTCTGAGAGATAAAGGGATTTGCGTGCGGTTATGAAAATTCTAGACCAATTGAAGTACGATGCGAACGGACTGATCCCGGCCATTATTCAGGAACATGGAACGGGGCGAGTCCTGATGATGGCTTGGATGAACAAGGAATCCTTGCAGAAAACCATCGAACTGGGCAAAACCTGTTTCTGGAGCCGGTCGCGGAACAAGTATTGGGTCAAAGGCGAAACGAGCGGCCACGTTCAACATGTGAAGAATATTTCGTTCGATTGCGACGCCGACGCTCTGCTTATCGAAGTTGAGCAGATCGGCGCGGCATGCCACGAAGGTTATAAGTCATGTTTCTTTCGTAAAATCGAGGGCGACGAGGCTAAAATCACCGAGCAGCGGCTGGTTGAACCGGAAAAGGTGTACGGAAAGAAAAAATGATCACACCGTCGAAAACCGAATTCCTCAAGCTCGCGAAGCAGGGCAACCTGATTCCTGTGTATCGCGAAATCCTTGCGGACACCGAGACGCCTGTATCGGCGTACCAGAAATTGCGCAAACGCGGGCCGTCATTCCTGCTGGAATCGGTTGAAGGTGGCGAGAACGTCGGACGCTACTCATTTGTTGGCGCGAACCCGCGGGCTGTGATCCGTGTGGACGCGCGTACTGGCGAAGACCCGTTGCGGCGTGTCAAGCAGGAGATGGCGAAGTACAAACCCGTCGCGTTGCCCGGTCTGCCCCGGTTCACCGGTGGCGCCGTAGGTTTCGTCGGATACGAATACATCCAT
>JBEKLX010000117.1:0-2970 GCA_050008795.1 Verrucomicrobiia bacterium
AAATCAATCACACGCTGGCTGACGCCAGAGTCCTTGAGATCGATGATCTCAACCGTGGACAGGCTGTAGACAGACCGTGAATTACGGATCTGGCTGATAACGACCTCGTCGCTGACGCCGGCCTTCGACAACGCTTTGATATCGGCCAGGCCGAGCGGTTGTCCCTGGTCAAAGCGCTGCAACGTCTGCGGGCTTTGCTGTTGCACTCGCTCGCGTGCAACCGAATCCATCTCGTGTCCAATCAGCCCACCGGTAACCGCCCCAATCGCGCCGCCAATCAGCGCGCCTTCACCGGCATGGCGACCGCCAATGATCGCGCCAGAACCTGCGCCAATTGCTCCACCCGCCAGTGCGCCTGATGCAGTGCGGTCAGGCCGCCCTTCCGGCGTCTCGCAACCCGCTAATACCAAAGCAACGACCACCGTTCCAATCGAGATGCATTTTCTCATCGTCAACACTCCTTCCACCTGTTTCCCTGTCCCGTTCGACGCAAAATACCACCATCTCGTTCAACCATCAAGATTTCGACGCTTTCCGTGGCGCAATATGCGTCCCGCGGCCGTAAAAGGCTTCAGCGGCTTCCATGATGGTTTCCGAAAGCGTCGGGTGCGGATGAATCGACTCGGCGAGATCTCGCGCCACCGCGCCCATTTCCAACGCAAGCACGCCTTCGCCAATGAGCTCGCCTGCGCCGTGCCCGCAGATGCCAACGCCGAGCAGCCGTTCCGTCTTGGGATCAATGATCAGTTTGGTCAAACCATCGGGCCGATCAAAACTCAATGCCCGCCCCGATGCCGCCCACGAAAACCGTACCACCTGCACGGAGATGTTTTTTTGTTTCGCCTCGGCCTCGGTCAAGCCACACCACGCAAGCTCAGGATCGGTGAACACGACGGCCGGAACCACGAAGTTCCCGAAAGCGCTGGGTTCGCCGGCGATGACCTCGACCGCCACGCGCGCCTCCTTGTGCGCCTTGTGCGCCAGCAACGCCCCACCCACGCAATCGCCAACTGCAGAGATGCATGGATCCGTAGTCTGCTGCTGCGCGTTGACCTTGATGAAACCGCGCTCGTCCTGCCCGACTCTCGTGTTCTCCAAACCTAGATCGTCGCAGTTCGGTGTGCGCCCCACCGATACCATGATTCGGTCGTACGGTTCTTCGATCTGCCGGCCATTGGTCTCGCTGACGACTCCGATCTGTTTGCCGCGAGTCGCCATCTGCAACACTTTGGTGTCCACCCGCAATTCCTTAAACATTTGCTCGGCCCGCTTAAGCACGGGCCGCACCAAATCCGGATCTGCGCCCGATAGAATCGTGGGTAACGCCTCGACCACCACAACCCCGCTGCCGAGCGCCGCGTACACCGTCCCTAATTCCATTCCGATGTATCCGCCACCGACAATCAGCAGCCTCCGTGGAACCTCTTCGATCTCCAATGCCTCCGTTGAGGTCATGATCCGCGGATTGCCGAGATCGAATGCTTTCGGCATCGCTGGCTTTGAGCCAACTGCGATGATCGCCGCCTCAAAGTTGATGAACTTCTGCCCTTGCGCTGTCTCCACGCGCAATGTCCGAGAATCCTCGAAGTGCCCGCGCCCCTGGAGCAATTCCACGCCGCGATTTTGCGCCAGCGTGCGGATGCCGCCGCCGAGCCGTTCGATAATGGAATCCTTCCACGCTCGCAACTTCGCCAAGTCCAACTGCGGCTCGCCGAAGGTGACGCCACGATGGGCCGATTCCCGTGCCTCTGTAATCATCTGCGTTGCGTGCAGCAACGCCTTCGACGGAATACAACCTTGATTCAGGCACACGCCACCGAGCCGTGATTCGCGCTCGACGAGAATGACTTTTCTGCCCTTGTCAGCTGCGTAAAACGCCGCTGAGTAGCCGCCCGGCCCCGCGCCAACGACCACGATATCTGTTCGGATTGGTTCCATCATCCCAATCGGACATCCGCTTCCTTGAATTGTGCGAATGCCTCAACCACGGCCCGGATAAAGCGGGCGCCGTCCGCTCCGTCAATGACGCGATGGTCGTACGACAACGCCAATGGCAGCATCATCCGCGGCTCCACTTTCCCGCCGCGCACCACCGGTTTCATCACGCCGCGCCCGATGCCGAGAATTGCCACGTCGGGTTTGTTGATGATTGGCGTGAAATACGCGCCGCCGACGCCTCCGAGATTCGAGATGGTGAACGAGTTCCCCTTGAGCTCGTCGAGCGACACTTCCCGAGTCCGCGCACGCTCGGCGAGCCGCTGCAACTCCAGCGTCAATTCCAACAGATCTTTCTTGTCCACGTCGCGAACCACCGGCACGATCAACCCCTGCTCCGTGTCCACCGCCACGCCGATGTGATGATACTCTTTCAACACCAACTCCCCCGCCGCCTCGTCGAAGCTGGCGTTGAACTGCGGATACCGCTTCAGCGGACCGACAATCGCCTTCAACACAAATGGCGTTACTGTCAGCTTCGCGCCCTTCTTCTCGTATGCCGGCGCGTGCTTCTCCCGCAACGCCATCAACTCGGTGATATCCGCCTCGTCAAACTGCGTTACGTGCGGCACGGTCGCCCATGTCTCCGCAACCGTCTCACCAATGGTCTTGCGCAACGACGATAACGGTTTCCGGGTGATCCTGCCCCATTTCGCGAAGTCCATGCTCTTGAGAGGTTTCTTCACCGGCGTGGTTTTCAACCCAGCCGCCGGCTTCTGCAACTGATGTATGTGCGCCCGTATGTCCGCCAACTCAATCCGCCCACCTGCCCCGGTCCCGCGCACATGCGTCAAATCAATCCCAAGCTCCTGAGCTGTCTTGCGAATTGACGGCGATGACACCGGGCTCGGATTCACAACCCCAACCTCCGGCGGCGTGGCAGCAGGCGCAACAGTCGTTGTCGGTTTCGGTGCGACCGTCTTGGCAGTGGTCTCCGCTGCTGTAGTGACGGCGTCCACCGACGCGATTGTATCT
>JBEKLX010000118.1:0-2953 GCA_050008795.1 Verrucomicrobiia bacterium
GGCTTTGCCATTCCTGCCAAACGCGTCGCGAACATGCTGGCTGTGTGGTTCTCCCCCGAGAAACGCGCACATCTCTGGCTTGGCGTGCGGTTCGCGCGCGAAAACAACAGCATCGTCATCAGCGACGTGCAGAAGGGCAGCCCCGCAGCGAAAGCGGGGCTTGCAGTAAGCAACGCGGTGGTGGCGGTGGACGGCGAGGGATTCAGCGACGTGTTGCAGTTGCAGCGACATCTGCTTCACAAGCAGGCGGGCGATGAGGTGAAACTCAACACTGTGCGAAACGGCAAAGCGCAGTTGTTTACGGTGAAGTTGGTTGCGCTGCCGAAATTATCGGCGACCGATTTGATGCAACGAAAGTTTGGCTTGCAGGTGCAGGAATTGACGCCTGACTTGGCGGCGGCGGTAGGCGTGTCTGTCGCGCAGGGCTTGCTCGTGGCCGACGTGGAGAAAGGCAGCCCCGCAGCGGCTGCGGGGTTCAACCGCGGCATTGTGATCACGCAGTTGGGCGGGGAAGAGATTCAGTCGCTCGACCAATTGGTTGAGAAACTGGCGGACATTCAAGCGGGCGATTCCGTTCACATGACGGCACTGGTAATCGAGCAACGCGGCAATTTTACATACCAGCAGACAAGCAGTGTTATGCTCAAGGCGCGATAACGGCTTCACGCCCGGTTTTTTATACAAATCTTCAATTAACAATGAACAAGTTTCTAACCAAACTTCGGGAACACGTGCTGGTGGGCGACGGCGCGACAGGGACGTTGTTGTATGAGCGCGGCGTGCCACAAGGTTTTTGTCATGAGGAACTGAACCTGACGAAGCCCGAGTTGGTGCGGCAGATCCACGCGGATTACATTGCCGCTGGCGCGCAGGTCATACGCACCAACACTTTCGGCGCGAATCTATGGAAACTGCGCGTTCACAGTCTCGAAGACAAGGTCGGCATTATCAATCGCACAGCCGTGGAACTGGCGCGCAAGGTGGCAAACGGGAAAGATGTGTTCGTGGCGGCATCCATCGGCCCGCTCACGGCCCCCGACCGGGAAACCCAGCCGACTACGGAAGAACGCGAAGCGGTACAACGTGCCCAGATAACCGCGCTTCTGGAGGCGAAGCCGGATATCCTGCTGTTTGAGACGTACACCGACCTGAACGATCTGTTGCATGGCGTGCGGTTGGCCAAACAACTCGATCATGAACGCCCCGTTATCGCTTCGATGTCGTTCAGCGAAGATGGGTTCACATTTGGCGGTGTGGACGTTGTGAAGGCGTTCCAGCAATTGCGCGCAGCCGGGGCGGACGTGGTCGGCTCCAACTGCCTAAACGGACCGCACGGCACATTGCAGGTTTTCCGGCGCGTACCGCTCGATGATGCGCCGCGAGGCGTCGACACAGGCGCGCCGCTGTTGAGCGCGTATCCCAATGCGGGTCGTCCGCAGTTTTTCAATCGGCAGTTCATCTTTCAAACCACGCCGGAATATATGGGCACAGCGGCCCGTCAACTGGTCGAGGAAGGCGTGCGGCTGGTGGGAAGTTGCTGCGGCACCAATCCCGCCCATACGGCTGCCATTGCCGCGGCAGTGCGCGGGCTGCGTCCAGTAACGACGAAAGTGGTTGTGCCGATCACTCAGCAGGTTCGCGAGGCTAAACCGATTCAGCCGCCGAGCGAGACCATTCTGGATATCATCAAGAAGCGCACGCTGATCGTGACTGAGCTGGACCCGCCGCGCAACATGGATTACGCGAAGATTCTGAAAGGCGCCGCGGCGTTGAGAGCGGCTGGGACTGACGCGTTGACGGTGGCAGACAATTCGATGGCTGTCCTGCGAATGAGCAATGTTGCGCTGGCTCATTTGGTGGAGCGAGAGGTCGGATTGATCACGCTCGTTCATCTGGCGTGCCGCGACCGCAATTCCATTGGCTTGCAAAGCGAACTGATGGGTATGGCGGCGCTCGGTCTGCGTCATGTGCTGGCGGTAACGGGCGATCCAGCCCGTTTTGGCGATACTCCAGATGCGACATCGGTGTACGACCTGAACTCCGTGGAACTCATCGGCGCGATCGGCAAGCTTAACGGCGGCCAGACGCTTGCTGGACGACCGCTGAAATACCGCACGAATTTCGTCGTGGGCTGCGCGTTGAATCCCAACGTCACCAACATCGAGGCACAGGTGAACCGACTGGAGCGCAAGATAGCCGCCGGCGCGCAATTCGTCATGACCCAGCCGATTTACGACCGTCGTCTGGCAAAAGCGACTTACGATGTGACCCGGCGATTCGGCGTGCCGGTGCTTGTCGGCGTCATGCCGCTATTGAACGCGCGTAACACCGAGTTTCTGGCGAACGAAGTTCCCGGCATCGCCATCCCCCACCCTGTTCGCGAACGTATGCGCGGCAAGGAAGGCGACGAAGGCAGGAAAGAAGGTCTGGCCATTGCCCGCGAAATGACCGAGTCGGTTCTGGAACATTTCCCGGGAATCTACCTCATCACCCCACTGGCACGGTATGATTTGACGGTTGAACTGTCCAAGTGGGTGCGAGAACAGAAGCGAGCGCCACGGACGGGATAACGGCGATCGCACACAGGGGCGCAGAGTCATCTCCGCAACTCTGTGTGCTCATCGAACTCAGCGAGGGAGAATCCGTATTATCTGTGCGATCCGCAGATTGTATTCCTGATTTTCTCTATCACTCGCTTCCTTCCTGTCCGCCGTAGCCCGGCGACGGCGGACACTTTCATCATTCCACCTTCATCTTTAGATGTCCCTCCATCTGTCGTTGTCCATGCCCAGTTTGACGCCGAAAAGAAAGAGGAGGAAGAAATTGATTCCTTGGCAGGCCGTTGATATATCTATTATCGATACATCAGGTTGATAGATGAAAAATCCGGATCGAGAACTGTTACATGGTAACGCGGAAACGCTTGTGCTGGCGCTGTTGGCCGGCGGCGAGT
>JBEKLX010000119.1:0-2872 GCA_050008795.1 Verrucomicrobiia bacterium
ACCGAAGAGCGAAGACGGAGAACCGAGGACCGGAGACCGCGGGCAATGAGACCGAAGCGCGTGACGCGCGGTGCGGCATCGGCGAATGCCTTCATGCGTGGAATCGACAACGAGAAGACAACGACTTCCCGCTCCATATGGAACTTCGTGATGAGCGCCGCGACTTTGCGCAGATCGGCCCGTTTGATTTCGACCAATATCCGCGCACGTCCGCGGCAAACGCGCAACACATCTGCCAATGTCGGCACTGCTGGACTTAGACGCTGCAGTTTCGCCCGTGTCACGTCCCGCACGCGTCCATGCACGCCGCAAAGACGGTCGAGCCGGTAATCGTGGAACACCACCAACTCGCCATCGCGCGTTTCATGCACGTCGATCTCCACCATGTCCACGCCGAGCGCGAGCGCGGCACGAAACGCCGTCAGCGTGTTTTCGGGATATTTCCCGCTAAACCCGCGATGCGCAATGATGAGCGGTCTGCGTTTCATCGTTAAACTCAATATACCACGCGAACAACGGGTCGTCGTGTTGAAAAGCGGCTGGCGTTTCGGCATCCGCCGACTAGAATGCAATTGTAGACATGAAAGAATATCTCGACCTGGTGAAGTTGGTGCTGGAGAACGGCACGTTAAAGAAAAGTCGCACGGGCGTCGACACGATTTCGTATTTTGGCGCGTTCTACAAGGTTGACCTCGCAAAAGGGTTCCCTCTGTTGACAACGAAGGAAGTGAATTGGAGCGCGGTGCTCCGCGAGTTGCTATGGTATTTGTCGGGCGAGGATCACATCCGCAACCTGCGCCAACACACGAAAATTTGGGACGCGTGGGCCGACGAGCACGGCAACCTCGACACGGCTTACGGCCGATATTGGCGACGGTTCCCACACCCGTATCAGGACGCTGACGGCAAATGGCATGTCCGCGAGGTGGATCAGATTCAGTACGTCATGGACACGTTGAAGAAAGAGCCGACGAGCCGTCGCCTCGTCGTTACCGCATGGGAACCGGGCAATGCGGAAAGCAGCAAACTGCCGCCATGCCATTACAGTTTCGCGTTCAGCATGCAAAACGACAAGCTGAACTGTCATCTCACACAGCGGTCGGGTGACATCGCGCTCGGCATCCCGTTCAACCTCGCTTGTTACGCGACGCTTACGCAAATGATCGCGCAGGAGGTTGGACTGGGCCTCGGCGAGTTTGCACACACCATCGTGGACGCGCACATTTACACCGCCAGTCCCAACGGCAAGATGGCCGAGTATGATCACGTGCCGGGCTTGCGCGAGCAGTTGACACGCGATCTGCGACCGCTGCCAAGACTGGTAATCGCGGAGAAACCGTTTGCCGATTTGAAATTTGAAGATTTCAAATTCGAAAACTATCACCCGCATCCGAAGATCAAATTCAAGGTGGCAGTATGATTATCGCCATCATCGCCGCCGTCGCACCCGACGGCACAATCGGTCACGAAGGCCGGATCCCGTGGCACCTGAGCGATGATCTCAAGCGGTTCAAACGGCTGACGATGGGGCACGCGGTGATCATGGGACGCAAAACCTACGCGTCGCTCGGCAAACCATTGCCCGGCCGCCGGAACCTTGTCCTGACACACAACACGCAGTTCCATGCGGATGGCGTGACGACATATGCAAATCTCGATGCCGCAATCGCTGCATGCAAAAAAGCAGGCGAGACGACCGCATTCATCATAGGCGGCGCGGAAGTTTATCGTCAGGCACTGGCGCAAGCGGACACGTTACTGCTCACGCACGTCCACAAGCAGATCACCGGCGACACGAAGTTCCCGCCTTACGACCGGAGCCAGTGGATCGAGACCGTGCGGGAAGACAAAGCCGATTGCTCGTTCGTCGAGTACACGCGGCGATGACTGGCGTCAAACGCTTAGCCTTACGCATCGCGTTATCCGCCGATGTATGATATACTAAGCGCATGAAACCAAACATTTTCCCAATCATCAGCATGTCATTTTTGCTATCGCTTCCGGTTTCCGTAAATGGAGCCGTTCCAACAACACGCCAGCAGACGGTCAGGCCGGTCGCCTTATCGACGAACACACTACAGATTTTGCCGAAAGACGTCTCCCTATACAAACGCTATGGCTACAGCGCGTGGAAGGCGGGGCGCGGCGAGGACGAGGGCCGGTTGTTCCTGACGCCAGCCGAATCCACGGGAGCAACCAATGCGGCGCGGCTTTTGTCTTACTTCTCCATGAGCGACATTCATATCACTGACAAAGAATCTCCGGCCGAATTGCCCTACGTCGGTTGGAGCGCGCCCTTTGGTGCAGGGGGACTTTTTATATCGGCCTATTCGCCGATCATGTTCTCCACAACGCACGTCCTTGATGCCGCCGTCAGGACCGTCAACGCTTTGCACCGTAAAACACCTTTCGATTTCGGTATTTGTCTCGGTGATGTGGCCAACAGCGCTCAGTTTAACGAACTCCGATGGTTTATTGATGTTATGGACGGACAGTATATTACACCAAGTTCCGGCGCTCACCTCGGCTCCACAAAGATTGACTATCAGAAACCCTATCAAGCCGCCGGGCTTGACCCTTCCATACCCTGGTATGAGGTCGTCGGCAACCACGATCAGTTATTTATGGGCACAGAACACGTGACCGACAAAGTCCGGAATGCCCAGGTCGGCACTGAGGTCCTCAACATGGGTACCAACGCCTTGCTCCCGAATGCCACAGAACAGGCCGGCCTGTATGTGGGTGTTGTCGATGGGACCACACGCTACGGCAGCGTGATCAAAGGGGGACTGACGAACCTAATTACGACACCCCCGACCGTCGTCGCCGACAAAAATCGCCTCTCTGTCGCGACGGATTTCTCTACGAACGT
>JBEKLX010000012.1:0-28476 GCA_050008795.1 Verrucomicrobiia bacterium
CTCTCTCAGCAACTTTCAGATCCTTCCTGGTTTAGAAAGTCACTCGCTACACGGTACATAATCATACCGAAAGTCACATCCATCCGAAAGCTATCGGCTTCGGTTGACTCCATTCTGCTCAACCCAAAACTGCAAACAGAGTTATTGCGCTGGTTCATGACGTCGCTGGCTTTACCCAATTCCGAACAGGACGCTATCATCGAAAGGTGGACGCAAAAACGCACACCGTTGCTTCGGGATTGGGCTCCATACGCATTCTATTGCATCAAAGTCATGTTCATCTTTTATACAGCAGCAGCGTTCAACATTTTCGGTTCAAGCCTCACAGATTTGATCGACATGGAGTATCTGTTTTATCTGCCGTTCTGCATGGCATTCTGTTCTGGCAACAAGCTGCATGCGCGCATGGCCCCGATGCTCCTAAACCCGCAACAGGATTTTGTGCCTATCGACGAGATGAGAGCCGATCTGCATTGGCTCGCGGAGGAATGGAGGAGCCTCGGCAAGCAAGAAAAGGAAACTTGGGCATACGACCATGGCAACTGGCCGTCTCGGAATGAGAATTCCGTCACACATCGGCTCTGGGAAAAGCACATGAAGTCTCGGGAACCCGGTTCTGGCAATGGAATGACCAAAGAACAACAGCAGGAGATCTTCAATCGCATTCGCCCATTCATAAACGCAATCGACGAGATAGCAGGCAAGGAACAATAGACCGCGTTTCACCACCCCGGAATCAGAGGTAAAGTTGACAGAAATCAAAACGTTGCTGGCGCCGCCTCAAAGATGCCTTTAGCCTGCAGCACTTGTGTCCGTTGCATCAAGCCGCCCGCGTTCTGTACTCATCATCCTCGCCATGCTTTGCATTCTCAACGTGATTGGCTATGATGGATTCCAGTGGAATCCATCATTACATGAACACAGACCAATTTCATAAGGACTTGGCGACCGGGACATACGACCTGCTGGTACTGGATGCATTGCGTGACGGACCGGGATACGGATATGAGATTCTGAAACGTATCTTCGAGCAATCTCATTGCACCATCCGCTGGCGCAAGGGAACGTTGTACAAAGTTTTGCACGATCTGGAGCGGCGGGGTTTGGTCGCCAGCCGTTGGCAACCCGCAGGCCGTTGCCGGGCACGCCGATACTATCGGCTCACGGCGCGCGGCCAACGAGCATGGAGAACACGGCGGGAACAATGGAAAAAGTTTACGCAGACTGTGAACGCCCTCTTGGGAATCTGAGCGAACAGGAAAGCTGACAGAAATCAAAAAGCTGCTAGAATTGCTGAGCAATGAGCAAAGAACCAAAGCGGTCGCCACTGAGAGAAAAGCCACTGAGACAGGCTGGCCAGTCCGTTGACGAGCAAATTGACCATCTGCTCGACGACAAATGGATGTTCTACTTCATGCTGGCGAGCTATTGGATCGTCGTGGCCATATTGGCCTGGATGTATCGATTCTTTCCTCAGCAGAACCCGCTGCTGATAACATTAATCGCAGTCCTCGTAAGCGTCTATGCGACGACGAAGGCAGTCGCGGTCAAACGACAAGTTGAGCAGCTCAAATTGGGGCGACAAGGTGAGAGAGTTGTCGGGCAGCATTTGGAAGAATTGCGCGCGAATGGCTATCGAGTGTTGCACGACATCGTCGCAGATAGTTTCAACATCGATCATGTGTTGATCGGGCCTGCCGGCATCTTCTCAATCGAAACCAAAACTATTAGCAAGCCTTCCGACCCGAATGCAAAGATCGCCTATGATGGTGAAATGGTTACCATTGCCGGCTTCATACCAGATCGGAATCCTGTCATCCAAGCAAAGGCAGAAGCCGACTGGCTGCGAAAACTCATCAAGAAAAGCACTGGACGCGATGTGCATGTTCGGCCAGTTGTGCTTTACCCGGGTTGGTACATAACACCGCAACCCAAAGGTGTGGAAGTATGGGTGCTTAACCTTGACGCGTTTCCAGCATTCATCTACCACGAGGAGCTAACTCTAACCGCTGAGTACATTCATCTGATTACGCACCACCTTGAACTTCATGTACGAGCGACCGCAAAGATGTGATTCACTTATTGGGAGGCAGTCGTGAACCTTATTGAGATCGAACACAAGCCAAGTGCTGGAGTCCTTGGCCAATATGGCGTCTTCACTTGGCCGATTTGGGAGAAGGAAGTGTCGGAGTTTCCATGGCACTACGACGAGATGGAAATGTGTTACTTCCTCGAGGGCGACGTGGAAGTGACTCCCGAGGGCGACAAACCGGTGCGGATTGGCAAGGGCGATCTGGTCACGTTTCCGAAGGGTATGTCGTGCATGTGGAAGGTGCTCAAGCCGGTTAGGAAACACTACAAGTTCGGATAACAACCACTCGCGCGTTCAAGACTCGACAACCATCCAAGCTTTCGCGTATTCCACTTTGCCATGGAAGCGGTTGTGCAACGGGCGTCACATGCGTAAACTCACCGAGAAACATCCGGAACCGGTCCTCACGTTCGTGGCGCCAGAAAATCTGGCGAACGTTACCGTAATTCTTGTCGAGCCGGCTGTGCCGGGTAACATCGGCTCCGTAGCGCGCGCAATGAAGACGATGGGTATATCTGACCTCATCGTCGTGAACGGTCCTAAAGATTTCGCCGACCATCAGCAAACTATCATGTTAGGCCACGGCGCGCACGATGTGCTGAAACATGCGCGCTCTGTCGCTACTTGGGACGAGGCAACTGACGGCTTGCACTGGCTCGTCGGTACCACCCATCGGAAACGCCGTGCGCAGTTCCCACAGATCGTCGAAGCGCGGCAAGCCGCGGCGAAAATCGCGGAGTTATCAAAGAAGCATCGTGTTGGTATCGTGTTCGGACGCGAGGAGGCTGGGCTTTCGGACGCCGAACTGCGGAAGTGCCATGATATCGCCAGCGTACCGCAGGCCTCCGAACATCCATCGCTCAATCTCGCCCAGGCCGTGATGCTATTCGCCTACGAGGTTTATCTGGCCAGTCTCGGTGAAGTGCCCAAGCCGAGTTACAACCTCGCCACGGTACATGAAGTTGAGACCGTGCTAAAACATCTGGCGGAATCGCTTAATAAGGTCGGGTTCCGTCCGCACCAAGGCGATCCAGAATCTTTCATGCGTTCATTGCGTCGCGTCCTTAGCCGTGCCCCGCTTGAGAAACGCGACGTGAACGTGCTGCACCGCATTTGCCAACAGATTGATTACTTTGTGAAGGGCCGCGACAAGTAGAATGGGTTGGCAGGGTGCTCGTTTATTCCAACAACTTTTTCAGTTCGAGCTTGGCGATTTTGCCCGTTGCAGTGTGCGGCAACTCGTCAACGATGCGGATTTCCCGCGGCAGTTTGTAATCGGCCAACCGTTCGCGGCAGAAACGCTGGATCTCGTCGGCCTGCAGTTTGGCCCCTTCGACCGGCACAACAAACGCGATTGGCGCTTCGCCGCGTTTCTCGTCGGGTCGGGCTACGACGGCCGCTTCTTTGACGTTGTCAAATTGGTAAATCACTTCCTCAACCTCGCGCGGATAAACGTTCATACCACGGACGAGCAGCATATCCTTGCTGCGATCAACTATGTAAATATAGCCATCCTCGTCTTTTTTGCCGAGGTCGCCGGTATAGAGCCAGCCGTGGCGGAGCGCATCTGCAGTCGCTTCAGGCTGGTTGAAATAGCCGACCATCACGTTGGGGCCGCGCACACCTATCTCGCCGACTTCTCCCGTGGACAACTCGCGCCCGTTGTCGTCGAGAATTTTAACCTCGACATCGGGGATGGGGCGGCCGACCGAGCCGGGTTTGCGGACGCCATGGATAGGATTTAGCGATACGACGGGTGACGCCTCGCTCAGACCATAACCCTCGACCAAAGGGAACCAGTATTTGCGCTGGAAAGCAGCCAGCGTTTCACCGGCAAGTGGCGCGGCGCCTGAAATCGCCAATCGCAACCTCAATAACCAATGCAGCCAGAACGGGACATCGGCCTGCGCCATCGCCTGGAACAGTTGCGGGATGCCGACAAGGATTGTGGCGCGGCTCCGGATAATTTCCTTCATAGCCTGCTTGAACGGTTGTACGGACTTGATCAACACGATGCCTGCGCCCAGTGACAACGGCGTACAGATGCACACGGTAAGCATAAAACTGTGAAACATCGGCAACAGCAGGACGAGACGATCTTTAGGTGTTCCATCGAGTTCACAGATACAGCTGTGGATGTTGGACGCGATGTTGCGATGTGACAGCATAGCGCCCTTCGATTTGCCCGTTGTGCCGGACGTATAGATGATCAATGCCAGGTCGGTCGGATCAATCGTCGGCCAATTAATCCCATGAGCTTGCACAGGCTTTTCGAGTTGGGCAAGCGAGACGATGCGAGGCCCCTGCAATACATGAGTAATCTCATCGAAGTCGGCTGAGGTGATGAGGCATTTGAGGTTGGCGTCAGTGGCAATGTGCTGGATTTCGGGCACTTTGAGGAAGTTATTGATCGGCACAACGACCGCGCCTGTCATCAGGGCGCCGTAGAGCGCGTAGATGAACTCGGGGCAATTCTTCAACAGAATACCGACACGGTCGCCTTTTCTGATGCCGATGTCCGCATACAACGTGCTGGCGTAGGAAATGATATGCCTCTGCAACTCAGCGTAGGAAACCTTTTTGCCACCCCAAAAGACCGCGACCGTCTTCGGTGTGGCGGCAGCAACAGCGGCGAACGATTCAATGACGAGGCTTTCCGACATGGCCCAACCAATGGGACGTTACCAAAGCGGCGATTGTTGCTCCGCCAACAGTTGCCCGCCAGCCCACAAAGTCACCCGCCACGCCGTGACCGGCCCGCCATCCACGAAGTCATTGCCACGCACGGCGAACATGTTCCAAGTACGGTTCTGCGGGGCAAACGTCTGCGTGACGTTCTGCGTGGGTGAGTTCAACTGGTGATACTCGAACTTGACCAGATCCACCGTCGCTGGTCGCCAGCGGACGAAGAACTCCTCCCGTTGCTCGGAAGTCGGCAGCACCTTGGGCGTGTAGTTGAAGTGCGAAGCACGATCATGTGCAAAAAACTGTTCGTCGCCGGGCGGAATATCGCGGGTGCGTGTCGTAGTCGATACCTCCAACACACGGGGCGTCGTGCCGGCGCATGCCCACACGCCCAGCGTCAATCCCGCAACCAAAACAAAAAAATAGTTATTGCGCTTCTTCATTTGGAATGTCCCTCAATTACCAGTGTAATTTCCCCTTTGGCCGTGCGGTTCTCAAGCATTTTCAACAGGCCATCTAGGTCGCCTCTCATAAACTCTTCAAACTTTTTCGTTAATTCCCGCGCGAGCACTACGTGGCGATTGCCCAGTACCTCGCGGAGATCCGACAACGATTTCACGATCCTATGCGGCGACTCGAAGAACACCAGCGTCCAGGGCAATGGCGCCAGTTCAGTCAGCACTTTGCGGCGCTGCGCCGATTTGTGGGGCAGGAAACCGTAAAACAGAAATGGTTCCGCCGCCAACCCGCTCCCTGCCAGCGCAGCCGTGATCGCTGATGGTCCGGGAATGATCTCCACGGAGATACCGGCTTCCAGCGCCGCACGCACCATACGCAGACCGGGATCGGACAGCGTGGGCATGCCCGCGTCCGACACAAGCGCAACCCGCGCGCCATCGCGAAGTCGTTGCAGCAACTCGGCGGAACGCCGGGCTTCGTTGAACTCGTGGCAACTGACGAGCGGTTTGCGGATTTCGAAATGCGCCAGCAGCACGCCTGTCCGTCGCGTGTCCTCAGCCGCCACCACGTCGGCCTCGCGCAACACCCGCACGGCGCGAAATGTGATGTCCTCCAGATTGCCGATGGGTGTGCCTACGACGAACAATTTGCCCGTCATTGTAGTCATGTTGTGACTCTAGCTTGGATATTCCACACCCGCCAGAAGATAGTTGTGGAATATTGGGAAAGGACAGGGGCATCACAACCCCCTGCCATCAAGCGACTAGAGAGCGAGCCATGTGCTGCGTTTCTGCTTCTGTGAGCCGTGGCGCTGCGGTATAAGCTCACCTTCCAATGGAACCAGTAACGGCAAAACACGACCCATATGGGGCGTTACGGCACCGTGACTTTCGGTTTTTCACTGTCGGCTTGATATTCGCCAACATCGGCAATGCGATGCAGAGCGTAGCGGTCGGCTGGGATTTATACGAGCGGACAGGCAAGGCTTGGGCGCTGGGCGGGGTCGGACTGGTACAGGTGCTGCCGGTACTCCTGCTCGCATTGCCTGCCGGACACTTGGCCGACCGCTTTGACCGCCGCCGTATTATGTTGGTGACGCTCATGGTGTCGATGTTTTGCTCGCTTGGGCTGGCGGCGTTCTCGCTCATGGGCGGCGCGATTGCGCCGATTCAGTATACCTACTCGCTCTACGCGTGCCTGTTTGTCAATGCCGTCGCGCGAGCGTTCCACGGCCCAGCCAATGCATCGCTGTGGCCTCAGTTGATCCCTTCGTCGCTGTACAGCAACGCCGTCACTTGGCGGAGCGGCGGTTTCCAATTCGCTAACGTCGTCGGCCCCGCGCTTGCGGGATTCCTCATCGCATGGCAAAAGAGCGCCACGCTGGTGTATATGGTGGACGCGGCGCTGTCGCTGTCGTTCTTGTTGATGCTTTTACCCATCAAACCCAGGCCATCAACCCACGTACACGAGCCGATGACGCTGCACACCCTGATGGCTGGGGTGCGGTTCGTCTGGCAGACGAAAGTGATTCTCGCAGCGGTCACGCTCGACATGTTCGCCGTGCTGCTTGGCGGCGCGACAGCGCTGTTGCCGATCTACGCGAAGGACATTTTACGAGTTGGGCCGACGGGACTCGGCTGGTTGCGGGCCGCGCCGGCTTTCGGCGCACTGCTGATGGCCGCCGGACAGGTGCACGTGCCGCCGCCGCGACGCGCGGGCCGTGCATTATTGTGGGCGGTGGCAGGTTTCGGCATGGCGACGATTGTGTTCGGCGTGTCGCGCTCGTTCTGGTTGTCGCTGGTGATGCTGGCGCTGACGGGTGCACTGGACAACATCAGCGTTGTTGTGCGCCATAGCCTCGTCCAACTGCGAACGCCTGACGCGATGCGTGGACGCGTCTCGGCGGTCAACAACGTCTTCATTAGTTCGTCGAACGAACTCGGCATGTTTGAGTCCGGCGCAGTGGCGGCACTTTTCGGCGCCGTAGTCTCCGTGGTTTCGGGAGGCATCGGTGCGATTGCTGTCGTTCTCGCCACTGCATTTATCTGGCCGGAGATCCGCCGGCTTGGCGCGTTACAGGCGATAACAGACGAAGAAGTCTACAAACTCCCATAAACACGGGGATGCGACGGCGAGACCGACTTTACGCAGTGAGGCGCTGGAGGGCTTCGAGGTATTTGGCGCTGGTTTTCTGGATGATCTCCGGTGGAAGTTGCGGGCCGGGGGGGGTCTTGTTCCAACTTAGCGTTTCCAGATAATCGCGGAGAAATTGTTTATCAAAGCTCGGTTGCGGGCCACCGGGTTTATAACTGGCGGCAGGCCAGAAACGGGAGCTGTCTGGCGTGAGGGCCTCGTCGATCAGGATGAGTTTGTCGCCGTCCAAGCCGAATTCGAACTTGGTGTCGGCGATGATGATGCCGTGTACGGTGGCGTAGCCGGCAGCGAATCTGTAGAGTGCGACGGATAGATCGCGCGCTTGAGTGGCGACTTTCTTGCCGACGATATCCGCTGCGCGTGCGAAATCTACGTTTTCGTCGTGGCCCGTTTCGGCTTTCGTCGCGGGTGTGAAAACCGGTTCGGGAAGTTTGCTCGACTCGACAAGTCCATCAGGCAGGCGGATACCACAAACGGTGCGGTTCTGTTTGTATTCCTTCCAACCCGAGCCTGCGAGGTAACCGCGCACGACACACTCAATGGCCAGCGGCTGACACTTGCGCACCAGCATCGAACGGCCACGCAAATCCTCGATATTCTTCTCCAAGCGGGCGGAGATTTGTTTGAAATCGCTCGTGACAAAGTGGTTCTCGACGATGTGCCGTGTTTTCTTGAACCAGAACTCGCTAAGCGCGGTCAGCACACGACCCTTTTCGGGGATCGGGTTCGGCATGATGACGTCGAACGCGCTTATGCGGTCGCTGGCGACGAACAGCAGTACGTCGCCGAGGTCGAATATCTCTCGCACCTTACCGCTGCGAAGCTTCTTGACGCCCGGGATATCGAGATGGACAAGCGTTGAGGTCATGAGATCGCCTTATTCTTGTGCGCCCCAGTGGCTCAGGGTATCCACCAGTAAACGGACGCCAAAACCCGTAGCACCCTTGGCATAGTAGGGACGTTGTTCGGTTGTCCACGCGGTGCCCGCGATGTCGATATGCGCCCACGGCGTATTGCCAACATACTTTTCAAGGAATGCCGCGGCGGTAATCGTGCCGCCTTCGCGGCCACCGGTGTTCTTGATGTCGGCCACATCACTCTTGATCTTCTCGCGGTAGTCGTCGGCCAAGGGCAATGGCCAGACGCGTTCGCCAGTGCGGTCGGCGGCGGCGCGGATCCGCTCCTGCAACTGCTCGTCGTTGCCCAGCAACCCGGCGATAAAAGTCCCAAGCGCAACGACACAGGCGCCAGTAAGCGTAGCAATGTCGACGATCGCCACTGCATCGCGTTCGCAGGCGTAGGCAAGTGCATCACCGAGCACGATGCGGCCTTCGGCGTCCGTATTGAGAACTTCGATGGTGATGCCGCGCTTTCCTTTGCCTTTGTAACTTGTAACGATGTCGCCGGGACGATAGCTCGTGGCGCTTGGCAGGTTTTCGGCAGCGGCAATGATGCCGAGAATGTTAATCGGGAGCTTCAGCTGAGCTGCAGCCTTCAGCGTGCCTAGTACCGCGAGACCACCACATTTGTCGAACTTCATCTCGTCCATCTTGTCACCGGGCTTGATGGAGATGCCGCCGGAATCGAAAGTCAGCGCTTTGCCGACCAAAGCAACAGGTCGCGCAGACCGGGTGGGATTACCATAGTACTCGAGCACAATCAGTTGTGGTTCATGGCTGCTGCCACTGCCGACAGCGAGTAAGCCGCCAAACCTGTGCTTTTCCAGAGCCGTTTTATTCAGCACCGTGCATTTCAAACCGTTTTCCTTGGCGAGCTTACGGGCGTAATCGGCAATGACTGATGGAAATACGACATTGCCGGGCAGGTTGCCGATCTCGCGGGCGTAGTTGGTAGCGTCAATAATGGTTCGGGTGCGGGCGATGATTTGCACGGCGGCACGAACATCGGCATTTGCAGGCGCACAGAAGGTCAAGGATTTGAGTTCCGTGGCGCTGCCATCAGGCGCCTTGAATTGGGTAAATTCGTAGCTGGCGAGCATAGCCGCCTCCGTGAGGATGCGGGCCACATCAAGCTCAGGGCAACCTTCAAGGTCGGCGCGAACTTGGACAGCAGCGCGATCAATGCCCGCGCGGCGAAGTTTCTTGGTGGCGAGACCCATGGCACGGCGTAATGTTTCTGCGCTGAATTTCCGGCGCGTGCCGAGGCCGACAAGCAGGATGCGGGCCGCAGGAAGTTTACCGTCGGTGTGTAGCAAAAGAAGTTGTTTGCTTGCGCCCTTGAATTCCTTGTCGGTCACACGGCGGAGCAGAGCTTGGAGTCCGGCCGGGCCGCTGAGCCGTTCTTTTTCGAAGGCGAACAAAACAATGGCGAGCGTTGGTTGGGTAAAGATGGATGTCGTGATGGTGTTAATCTTCATGGGTGGTTGATTATAGCAGTGGGAGCGGATGGGCGTCAAATTCAGTCTGACGCTTGCAATGCTTGCCCTGTCGTTGCAAGCGTGTTAGCCTTTTACCTCAAGATAGCGGCGCACGCATCTGCATGGCAATGCAGCCGCAGCAACTGCAACGTATGTCGGCGTTTTATTTTTCCGGGCTGAGGGACACGGTTGGGTAGCGGCTATTTATTACAAGAGAGCGCCCATGCGAAACGCTAAGTTTGGCCGGTGCAGGAAATAGTGAAATTATGCGAATTCTTGTTGTAAATCACCGAGACTGGCTTAATCCACGGGCGGGCGGAGTTGAGGAGGTGGTGTGCCAAACAACCCGTCGCTGGGTGGCAGCGGGGCATCAAGTAACTTTGCTGGCGAGCAACTTTACGGGCGCGAACACGCGTGATTTGTCCGTCGACGGCGTAAAAATCGTTCGTCGCGGTCGGGAAGAGTATTTCAACTGGCTGGCGCCATTTTATGTGCGCTCACAATTCAGAGATGTCGACGTTATCATTGAGCATATCGCCAAGGTTGCCTGCATGCTTCCTTGGCAGGTCTCGAAACCGGTGGTATGTTACGTCCATCACTTGTTTGGCAGATCGATTTTCGGCAATGTCCCTTGGCCGGTTGCGATCTATGTGCAGTTGATGGAAGAATTGGCCCTCAAAGTGTATCGCAGGAGCCGATTCATCGCGGTATCGGGTTCGACGGCTGGCGATATCGTGGCGCACGGGATCCGGCCAGAACAAGTGCAGGTCGTTCACAATGGCGTGGATTTAGATTTGTTTTGCCCTGCGCCCATTGAACAGAAAACGCCCTACCCGTCCATTCTCTGGGTTGGCCGCATCCGCAAAACGAAGTGTGTCACGCATGTCGTGGCGGCATTTGAACTGATCGCCAGAAAGCTGCCAACCGCCCGTTTGACGATTGTTGGTCGGGGTGAGTTGGAGGGGGAACTCCGTCAGATCATTTTTGCCAAGGGACTGCAGGAAAAAGTTACCATGACTGGGTATCTTGAACCGCTTCAATTGCGACAACAAATGCAGCAGGCATGGGTGCTCACATATCCATCACCCAAAGAAGGCTGGGGGTTGTGTATCAGTGAAGCTGCAGCCTGTGGCACGCCCTCTGTCGCCAGCAACTCGCCTGGACTTTGTGAAGCAGTACGGGACGGTGAGACAGGGTTTTTGGTGCCGCACGGTGACATTCCTGCGCTGGCGGACAAGCTTTTGCTTCTGTTGCAGGATCCAGTCTTGCGCGGCCGCATGGGGACAGCGGCCCGCGAGTGGGTAATGCAGCTCAGTTGGGATGAAACAGCCAAGCGCTCGCTGGCGGTGCTAGAACAAGTTGTCAAGGAATGCCTCAAATCCAAGCCTTAAAGCTCAAAAACATGCCTCAACTCCCCACTCCTGCTAAAGGCAAGTCCGCAACCGTATCACGCGGGCCGCTACATCCCGTTTCGCAACCGAGACCGTCTGCCCTAGGAATTGCTTTCTGGCTGACGCTGACTGCCGCCCTTGCCTACTGCCTCTGGCTCGGCTGGCATTGGTTGCCGCTGAATTGGAGCGACAAGGAACTGGCCGCATCGGCATCGCGCGTTTGGGATGTGAAATGCGAGCTGATGCAAGGTCATGGGCTGCCATGGTGGACGCCGTACTACATGAGCGGATCAAGCTATGCGCTCAATTACTCGCGCGGATTTTATCTGTTGCCATGGCTGCTATTCTCCACATTTACCAGTCTCGATGCATCGGGTAAGTTGACAGCATTGTGCGCGATCTTTACGAGCGCCGTGACGATGTATTTTTGCGCGCGTCATTTCCTCCGTCATGAATGGGCCGCAGTTCTTGCGGCAATGGCGTACATGCTGTGCCCGGAACAACTCACCCGTGCAGCAACCCAGGAGCACATAACCATCAGCTTGTTTATGCCGTTCATTCCGCTGCTGTGGTGGTTGTTTGCACGGATGCTGCAATCGGGAAAATTCCGCGACATATTTTGGTGCGCGCTGGCATTCGTTTTCGCGATGTGGACGGACTATAAACAGGTTTTCGTACAGGGCGTCTTCTTACTCGGATACCTGTTGTACTGGCTGTGGCAGCCTGAGCGACGGTCGCAGCGAGCACGCATCATACGGACGTGTGCCGTGCTGGCCGCGGCATTTCTGGGATTGGGCGCGGCATTCCTTGTGCCGGGTTTTGTCGAAGCGAAGCACGTGAAACTCTTTGCCGGTGACCCGCTGGAGGCTTGGCAGCATACCTATGCGTTCAAGAGCATGCTGGCACTGGTCGATCGCGGTGGCGCAGCCACGCGTGAGACTGTGGAGAATGTCATCAGTAAGGCGCAGTCGGGCGGCTATCATCCCATTTCCCAGCAGGATGTTGCGATCTTGCAGACGCAGATCAGCCGTGTCGTGTCGCTGCAGATGGATTCGCCTGAAAAGTATGCCGGACTGGTGCTGCTGGCATTGATTGCGTGGAGTGTATTGTTCAATCGTGAACGGATCGACCGGCGGCTGTTCTGGTTTTGCATCGGCGCGACAATGGTCAGCGTCGGGCTGGGGACCGGCTTTAGCAGTGTCGCCAATGCCAGTTGGGGTACATTCACTACGTTGATGGCGTTGGACGGCGTACCGGCGTCGACGCGCCTGACAGTGGTGGTGACGGTGGTGATTGGCATGGTCGGCCTCACATTCTTCGCCCTGCGCAAGTTGACGACACCGCGCAAGTGGGTAATCGCCGGTTTGGCGCTAATCGTGTTTCTGTTCGTGCCGCTGTTTGGCGTGGTAGCGCATTTGCCCGCCTTCAAGGAAATCCGCGCGCCTAATGTGTTTTACAGCCAGCCGTTTTCATTCCTCGGAGCATTGCTTGTCGGATTCTTCGTGACCGACGTGCTGGAAGCAGGGCGATGGCGCGCATATCTACCGAAGATCGTTGGGATGCTGGCGGTCTTGTTGTTCCTTGATTACTGGCCATATCAGAAATCTACGAAAGACAACGCCGTGCCGGCCCGCACGTTGCAGAATTTGGAGGTGACATATTCGTCGTTCCGCAAAGATCCCGACTGGGTGAAGACGTATTCGGTTTCCGGGCGATACTTCCATCTGCTCGGACCGATGTACGGCGGCAAACCACAAGTGTACGAGGCGTTCTACAACTGGATGTGCCCGCTCGGCACCGGCCTATTGGACCAGCAGGCGTTTTCGTCGTGGGACAACCATCGTGACTTCCTTAATCTGGTTGGCGCGCGCTACATCGTGTTCGACAAGACCGACCCAGACAACGCTGGCAACGCACAACTGCTCGCGCGCTACCGCAAGACCTTCCCTGTCGCACTTGAGAACGACGACTTCGCGGTATTCCGCAACGCCACGGCGCACGCCTACGTCACCGCGTACGCGAAAGCTTGCCTGTTCGTCGGCGACATCCGCGAATCGGCGCCGCTGGCGTTGGCGTTATCAGCACGCGGGTGGCCGCTGGTGCATGCGGCAGGGAAACAGGTCGGGGCGTTTGAGAAGGTATACCACGCAGGTGGCGACACGCTTCTACCGCTGACAACTCCGACACCGGTGACGTTGAGCGGGATTCAGTTGACGCGCGAGAACAATGAATTGGTATGCATCAAAGCCACGGCACCAACCGCGTGCCTGGCCGTCATCGCGGAAAGTTATTATCCGTTATGGCATGCCGAGGTGGATGGCAAATCTGCAGAGGTATTGCGTGTCAGTTGTGGACTGATGGGGCTGGAATTGCCAGCGGGAGTGCATGAGATCGTATTGCGCTACGAGCCACCCCGCGTCTATTCCGTTGCGGGCTGCGTCAGCGCGCTCGCACTCTTCGCGTGTTTAGGAATCATGATTTGGGATACGCGCCGCTCTTCCACCACTCGATCGTCTGTCGCAGGCCTTCCTCCAAGTTGAATCTCGCCTTCCAGCCCGTCCCATCGCGCAGCCGTTTGTTGTCTGCCACGATGCGCATTGGGTCGCCGGGGATGTATGGCTGCGCACCAAGCGCGATCAGGTCCGCGCGCCCGAGCAGTTCGCCAATTCTGAGTGCAATTTCCCGGACGGTCACGGGTTGACCCGATCCGATGTTTACCGGGCCTGTCAGGTTGCTCCGGACAACGGCACAGACCGCGCCGGCCACGTCGTCAACGTGCAGGTAATCGCGCACTTGTTCGCCGGGGGTAAGCTTCACTGGTTCGCCGCGCAAGACGCCACCGATCACATACGGCACTAGTCGCCGCGGATCTTCAAATGGTCCATACTGATAAAAGAAGCGCAGCCAGCCAATTCCCATTCCGGTTCCCTGTCCCACTTGCTCCAGCTGCTGAAAAAGCTGGAGTTTGCAGGACGCGTACAGCGTGCGCGGACGGGTTGGGCTGGATTCACTCAAGACGCCGCGGTCGGTATCGTACTCGAAACACGTTCCTGTCGCGACGAACCGTTGGCAACCGAAGCGAGCGAGTGTCCGTGCAAAATTGACACTGGCATCCAAGAAATCACGGTTCTCGGGAGCTTCCAGGTACCTGCCCGGCTCGACGTACCAAGCAAGATGGATACACAGTTCGGGTCGGACCGCCTCGCTAACACGCGCCACCGATGCCATGTCGAGGAAGTTTGCCGTGTGGAAGCGAAGATGTGGGGCGACATCGGCGATGCGCCAAAAACTGTCTTCTGGAAGCACGAGCGCGTGAATCTCTGCGCCTTGAGCGACCAGCGCGCGTGCCACATGGGAACCGATGAACCCTGTCGCGCCTGTAAGCAGAACTTTCACAGCCGGTGCCCGTACTGCCGTTTGTAATACTGGCGGAATTTTCCGCTCTTGATCTTGCGCCACCAGGATTCGTTCGTGACGTACCAATCAATGGTTGCATCAAGCGCGGCGGCGAAGTCGTGTTGCGGTTTCCAGCCTTGCCTCGAATCCTTCGAGGCCAAGCGCGCCAGCTTGCTGGCGTCGAGAGAGTAGCGGCGGTCGTGACCGGGACGGTCCTTGACGAGTTGGATGAGTGATTCAGGCTTGCCAAGCTTGCTCACGATGCGGCGAGCGATCTCGACGTTTTCAACTTCATTGCCGCCGGCGATGTTATATGTCTCGCCGACTTCACCGTGGGCGATGAGGAAATCGATGGCGGCGCAGTGGTCTTCGACATAAATCCAATCGCGCACATAACGGCCATCGCCGTAGAGCGGGAGCGGTTTGTCTTCCAGCGCGTTGGTGATGAACAACGGCATGAACTTCTCAGGGTACTGGTTTGGCCCGAAATTGTTTGAGCAGCGGGTGATGATCACCGGCACGTTGTGCGTCGCAAAGTAAGCGTAGGTCAACCGGTCGGCACCGGCCTTGCTGGCCGAGTAGGGATTACGCGGATTGAGAGGCGAGTTCTCGGTGAACTTGCCGCGCTCGATGCTGCCATAAACCTCGTCAGTGGAAATCTGGATGAACCGCTTGACGCCAAATTGTCGTGCCGCTTCCAACAGTGTGAACGCGCCGAGCACGTCGGTCTTGATGAAATCGTCGGCCCAGAGGATTGAGCGATCCACGTGCGTCTCCGCCGCAAAGTTCACAACAATATCGAAACTCGCCCCGCTTCCGGCGGGACCGTCGTGCCACAGGGAGGTGATGAGGTCGTGGTCGCAAATGTCGCCTTTGACAAAGGCATGACGTTTCGAGTCCGACAAATCGCTCAGATTATCGAGGTTGCCCGCGTAACTGAGTTTATCCAAATTGACGATGTGCCAGTCAGGATGTTGACGGAGCACAAGGCGAACGAAGTGCGAGCCGATGAAGCCGGCGCCGCCGGTGACGAGAACGCGTTTCACAGCATGAGTCCTTGTTGCCGCGCGACCTGCAGGCTGGTTTCGAGAAGTTTCTGGTATGATGCACCGGCATCTGCCCACCAGCCGTCGAGGATTTCGTACTCGAGCTGGCCGCGCCGGAGGTAGGCATTATTGACATCGGTGATCTCCAGCTCGCCCCGGCGGGACGGTTTAAGCGTGCGGATGATGTCGAAAACTTGATTGTCATACATGTAGATGCCGATGACGGCATAATTGGACTTCGGTATTTTAGGTTTTTCGACGATGCGAACGACGCGGCCGCCCTTCAATTCCGCGACGCCATAGGCTTGTGGATTCCTGACTTTCTTTAGGTAAACCCGCGCCCCGCGCTTCTGTTTTTTGAACGCGGCCACGCCGCACCGGATATCTTTTTCAATGATGTTATCGCCAAGCATGACAACAATCTTTTCGCCATCAGCGAAATGCTCTGCCAGTCGCAATGCATCGGCAATACCGCCCTCGCCTTCCTGATGCGTATAGTTGATGTGTGGCAGACCAAAGGCCTTGCCGTTGCCCAGCAGTCGCAGGAAGTCTCCAGCGTTATTACCACCAGTGACGATCAGTAAATCGCGAACACCGGCGTCGACAAGCGTCTGGACGGGATAAAAGATCATCGGCTTGTCGTAAACAGGCAGCAGATGTTTATTGGTGATTTTAGTGAGCGGATGCAACCGTGTACCGAGACCACCTGCGAGAATTACACCCTTCATGGGTGGCAAGACTAGCGAAGCGGGTAGGGCAAGTCAACCGCGCAGGACGGCTCGCGCAGTTCGCTTATTAAACCAGCGAGCGTGCTGCAAGGCGCATTTCAACACCCCAAACCCGTACACAACACTGCGACGAAAATTGATGGACGAGGCTTCTGGGAAATAACGTGCAGGACACGAGATCTCCCCAATGCGAAAACCGGCGCTGATAGCGCCACAGAGCATTTGGTTGTCAAAAACGAAATCATCCGAATAAGTTGCCAGTGGCAGGGATTCCAGGACTTCACGCGTAAAAGCCCGGTAACCCGTGTGATATTCTGATAGTTTTTGCCCCATAATCAGATTCTGGATGAGCGTCAGCAGACGATTGGATATGTACTTGTACAAAGGCATGCCGCCTCCAAGCGCGCTTTGAGCCAAAATGCGCGACCCCAGCACCACATCGTAGTGGCCACTTGCGATCATCTGAGCCATCGCCCCTATTAATCTGGGTGAATACTGATAGTCGGGATGCAACATAACGATAATGTTCGCCCCGAGTTTGAGCGCTTCACGATAGCAGGTTTTCTGATTGCCGCCGTATCCGAGGTTGCGGTCATGAACGATGGTTTTTAGCCCAAGCCGCTGCGCAGTCTCAACCGTAGAGTCGTCACTGGCATCGTCCACCAGAACGACATCATCCACCACGTCGCGCGGGATTTCATCGACGGTGCGTTCAAGTGTTTTGGCCGCCTGATAGGCCGGCAACACCACAACCACTTTTTTCCCTGCAACCATTTTGTTTTTCGCCCGCTCTTTTAGCTGATATTGAACTGCGCAATCAAGCTGTTTGCTGGTTCGCGGTCAGTTGGATCCACAACCTAACTGCGGGCCAGTATCAATACCACGTATGTGAAGGCGTCGCGGATGCCAAAGTGCGCTTTATCGACTTTCAGGCCAGATTGGGCGGCGAGTTGTTGTGCCCATCCTTTGGAAGAAAACCGCGAAACTTCGTCAGGGTAAAGAACCAGCGGTTGTTTGCGGAATCTATTTGCGAGGCACAGGAACGAAGTCAGTACGATGACCGTCAGGCCATACCTCGGGGGCCAGAAAATCAGGCATCGCGCTTGCGGTTTGAGAATACGGCTAAATGCGCTAAAAATGCTCACGATCTCCGTCTCGCGAAAATGCTCCATTACGCCAAGGTTCCACAAACCATCAATGCACCCGGTTTTGAAAGGTGGATTGAAGATGTCGCCGCAAACGAGATGAACGTTCGTCAACGCCGTTTTCCGACGCGCAATCGCCAAGGCCTCAGGAGAGATGTCCATCAACACGAATCGAGCATTAGTTAATCCGATACGATTATCAGACTCGGCACTGCCGCAGCCGGCATGCAAATAAACGCGGCCTTGAGTATCGGCGAAGTATTTGTGGAAATAGTAACGGACGGCGGGCGAGATGATGAAGCGCCGGTAGAACTTCGCGATGACCTCGAACAGCCCTTTGTTCTTCGCGCTGTCGACCCAGTATTGGTCCCAATCTTTGCCACGAACTTCAGGCATTGATTGTCTCCGGTTGCTTAAGCTTGCGTAGTTCAGCTTTAATCTGAAAGGAGCGCCGGTATAGATTGATCAGCCGCCGGAGGCTGGCAATCACGTCCTTCATTTGCATCTTGGAATGGCCATAGGTGCGAACGGGCAGTTCAATGGGGATTTCCTTCACGCTCACACCGTTCAGGCAAAGTACATACAGACTTTCAAAAAAGAATGAGTAGCCCGGTGACTCTATCAGCCGAAATGCACCCCGGTTAATTCGATCTAACCGGTACAACCGGAAGGCGCCCGTGGCATCGTAAGGTACCCGCAGGACGTACCGGGTAAGAAAGTGCCCCAAGTGCGTGAGGAATTTGCGCAACAGATTCCACCCTGCCAAGCTCTCCTCGCGCATGAACCGAGAGCCGAGTACGACGTCATAGTCACCGGCATGCTGCAGAAACTCCGGGATGTGTTCGGGCGAATGCGTCAAGTCGCAGTCCATGCTCAGAAACGTCGTGTAGCCCTGTCCATAGGCCCACGCGATCGCGGCCTGATGCGCGCTGCCAATGCCAAGCTTACCGGAGCGGTGGATCACGCACAAATGCGAGTCGCGCGTGGCCATTTCATCGAGAAGTTGGCCGGTGCCGTCGGGCGAGTTGTCGTCCAGAAACAGCAGATCGAGATTCAGGCCGAGCGCTTTGATCATGTCGTAAATGCGACGGACGTTTTCGCGCTCGTTGTAGGTCGGTATGAACAACAGGGTCTTCATTTCGATCGTCTGTTTTCCTGTTCTGCCGTAATCATGATCCTGACCAACTCTTGAAAACTCGTTGTGGGCTCCCAGCCTGTCATTTTGCGCAGCTTTGTGCTGTCGCCGAACAAACATGCCCTCGCTTCGCGCCGCAGCAGTGTCGGATCAACGACAACGTGCTGCTTCCAGTCCAGCCCCACCAGCTTGAACGCTTCCTCGACGAAGTCATGGACGCGATGCTTCGCGCCGCTGGAAATCACAAAATCTTCCGCAACGGGCAACTGCAGGATCTGGTGCATCGCTACGACGTAGTCGCCGGCGAATCCCCAATCAATCTCGGTCTCTAGATCACCCAGCACCAATTTCTCCTGCTGCCGGTTGTTGATGGCAACCGCCGCTTCCACGATCTTCTTGGAGACAAACTTGGCAGGGCGCAAAGGAGACTCGTGGTTGTAGAGGATACCGACAGCGGCAAACAGACCGTGCGTACACCGATAATAACGGCAGAGCTGAGCGCCTGCCTGCTTGGTGATGCCGTAAATGCCATCGGGACAGAAAGGTGTGGTCTCATTCTGAATCGGGGTTGCTGGGTTCCCGTACACGTGACAGGACGCGGCGTAGAAGAATCTCGCTGTCTGGCAGAATCGTTTGATGCCTTCGAGCAGATTTGCAGTCGCCACGACATGGACTTCGTCGCTCTTCCGGAATACATCCAAGTCATCTGTCAGTTTGTCCTGCGACGAATGATGGAATGCGGCCAGGTGATAGATTTCCTGCGGTTTCGCATTCTTCAGCATCGCAAACACGCCGGCTGCGTCTCGCAGGTCAATTGAGACGGGCGGACAATCGATCCCGATGACTTTGTACCCCAGCTTCGCGAGATGCGCCGACAGGTAAGTACCATCCTGGCCTGCGCTGCCGGTGATCAACGCGGTCTTCATTTGCCAATTGCTTCGATCTTCGGCAATGGAAACATAATCTTGCCGCCGCTTTCAAGAAAGGCTCTCTCGCGTTTAAGAAATTCTTCTTTAAAGTGCCAGGGCAGTGCGAGAAAGTAGTTCGGTTTCCGCTCGCGCGCGCTCGACTCGGAAACGATCGGGATAAGCGTGCCCGGCGTGTAGCGACCGTGTTTCTCGGGGTTACGGTCCGCAATGGCCGGGATGTCGTGCCCCGTGAATCCGCAGAACTGCAGCAGGACGTTGCCCTTGGTGGACGCGCCGTATCCTAGAATCGTCTCGCCACGCTTGTTGATGTCGCGGATCGTTCGGATCAGGTCGTCTCGATGCCGATAAACGCTGTCCTTGAACTCCCGATAGGGCCGCGGCGTATCCAGTCCCAGTTCCTTCTCTTGTTTGAGCAACGCGAGCCACTGATTGGAGACCGGCTTATGGTTGGAATGTTCGTGCGCCATGGTAACCTGGAAACTGCCGCCATTGATGTCGTTCAACTCGACGTCCAGAATCTTGAAGCCAACACGGTCGGCCATCCACTTGATTTGCCGCAGCCCGTAATACTCCACATGTTCGTGGCAGACAGTGTCGTACGCGTTTTGCCGGAGCATCGCGGGCATGTAGCTCTGCTCAGATACCCAGACACCATCCTCCACCAGCGCCTCCTTGATGTCCTGCATAAACGCCAGCGGCGATGCCAAGTCATAAAACATCGCGATCGAAGTGATTACCTTCGCTTTTTTGCCGTCGAGAAACGGCTTTACGGCATCCGCAGAAAAATAGTCCACCACCAATGTGATCTGCGGCGGATAAAACCGGCGGAAGCTCTCACCGCTGGGATCAATACCGATGCAGGAAATGTTCGCTTGGGGATAAGCTTTCAGCAAAGTGGCGTCGTTGCTGCCGATATCCAGAACGACATCTCCAGACTTCAATTCCACATGCCCAAGAACGGAGCGGACGATGTGCTGCAGATGGTTCGTCATGCTTTGGTTGATGCCGGAGCGGTAGCCGTAGTCAGCCCGATACATTTCGTCTGGATTGAACGAGTGTTTCAACTGTAGCAAGCCGCAGCCGTTCCCGTCTTCATCTTCCCGGCATTTCACGAGTTCCAGCGGCCCGGCTGATACCTTCTGGGTGGGGGTCTTTGGAAATACCCCGGTCAGATGTTGCGCTCCCAAACTGAGCACGTGCTCCAGTGTGTGGTTCCCACAAATGCGGCACTGATTGATTTCGCGATAAGCGGTCATTGCCATGCTAAAAACACAGTCTACCGACAACCGCGGTATTCGACAAGAGAGGATTCCTTGCCTTTTCGGGTCTTGGATTGCATGTAGCCTGGTCGCTGGTATAGTGTTGCGCCGTTATGCCCAAGGCATTGATCAGCGGCATCACCGGTCAGGACGGTTCCTACTTGGCAGAGTTCTTGTTGTCCAAAGGATACCAGGTGTTTGGCCTCATCCGCCGTTCCAGCACGGAAAAATTTGATCGTATCACGCATTTGCGGGAGAAGATCCGGTTTTGTGAAGGCGATCTACTGGATCAGCTTTCGCTGATCGACACGCTGGAATCGGTCGAGCCGGACGAAGTTTATAACTTGGCCGCGCAGTCGTTCGTGCCGCGCAGTTGGGCTGAACCAACGCTTACCGGCGAGATCAACGCGCTGGGGGTGACGCGCATGCTTGAAGCCATTCGACATGTGAACCGCAAGATCCGCTTCTATCAGGCGTCGTCCAGCGAGATGTTCGGCAAGGTGCGGGAGATCCCCCAGAACGAGCTCACTCCTTTTCATCCGCGCAGTCCTTATGGCGTCGCGAAGGCGTACGGTCATTATCTTACCGTCAACTACCGAGAAAGCTACGACCTCTTTGCCTGTTCAGGGATTCTATTCAACCACGAATCACCGCGGCGCGGCCTGGAATTCGTGACCCGCAAAATCTCGCATGGCATAGCCCGGATTGTGTCGGGACGAGCGAAGACGCTTTCGTTGGGCAATCTCGACGCCGCCAGGGATTGGGGGTTCGCAGGCGATTACGTGGAAGTGATGTGGCTGATGCTGCAGCAGGAAAAGCCCGATGATTATGTTGTCGGTACGGGTGAAGCACATACCGTAAGAGAATTCTGCCAAGAGGCGTTCAGCTACGTGAATTTGAACTGGGAGAAATACGTGCGCGTTGATCCGAAGTTGAAGCGGCTGGCGGAAGTGGAGCATCTGATTGCAAATCCTGCAAAAGCACGCGCGCAACTCGGCTGGAAACCGCGCGTCAATTTTCAAAAACTTGCCCGCATGATGGTGGATGCGGACATCCAGTTGTTGAAGTCACAGATCCGGTGACCATGACTGAAGTCAAAGCGAGTCCCATCCGCGACCTCACTGACCGACAGGCGATGCGCGCGTTGGTGGCATTGATGGTGGTCGTGACGCTGGGTATGAGCTATCTGGCATGGCGGCAGTACGCAAGTTTCAATCTGGCCACCGGTGACACCGCCGTGTTCGGCTACGCGTTCAGTCATGTGCTCCAAGGTCAGTTCTTCCCGTTCTTCGCCTCCGAAGGCACGATCATGGGCAACCACCCGAACTTCATCTTGTGGCTGTGGTTGCCGGTGTACTGGTTGGTCCCAACGATCTACAGTCTGTTCCTGTTTCAGTCATTGATGATCAGTCTCGCGGCTTGGCCAGCCTATTTGTTGGCGCGCGACCGGACGGGAAATCGGCTAACCGGTTTGATCGCGGCCGTGGGCTTGTTGGCGCTGCCAACGATCGCGTCACAACATGTGAGCCAGATTCACGATGATCAATTTGGCCTCGCGCTAATGTTGTTCACCTTTTACTTCTTTGAGAAGAAAAACTTCCGGGCCTTCTGTCTCTGTTTAGCCGGTAGTCTCTTGGCGAAGGAAACGCTTGCGCTGAACGCCGGTGCATTCGGAATCTATGCGCTCTTGCGGCGCCGCGACTGGAAATGGATCGCGTTTCCGATTGGCTGGAGTGTGGGCTACCTGTTGTTTGTGTTGAAGGGGCTGATGTCGGTATGGCAGGGCAGCGGTACGCTGCTGTACACGCAGGTGGCGTACTTCGAGCAGTACGGCAAAACGCCCGGCGAGGTATTACGCAACATGCTGTCGCACCCGCTGTCCTTGGTGCAGATCATGTTCCAGACGGACCGGCTCGGATATTTATGGCGGCTGCTGTTACCGCTGGGCCTGCTGCTGCCATTTGCCGGGTGGGCATTTGTGCCGGCGTTGCCGACCATTGGGTTGAATCTCCTGAGCAGCAATTCGGCTCTGCGCGTCATCGGCTGGCATTATGGCAGCGTGCTAGGCGGACTGCTCTGGATGAGTTTTTTGACGACACTGCCGCGATGGAACCAGATGTTGACGCTCTGGTTTGGCCGCCGCGATTACACCCGTGGTTTGTGCTTGGCAGTGACACTGCTGGCCTTGGCGAGTACGGCGATGTGGTTGCGACCATCTGAATACCATTGGGGTGCCGCGCGTGCGGCCCGCGAGCAAGCAGTGGAGGCGGTTCCACATGAAGCCAGCGTTTTTTGCCCCGACAACATGATCGCGCACTTTGCCGACCGGCGCGCGATCCATAGTCTGGGGGGACTTCATTATTGGCACCGCGATCTCAACCAACTGTTTGACTATGACTTCATCGTGTTCGACGGCAACTTTGTCGCGTATGACTGGCAGCAGCAGCGGCAGCTTTTCCAGTTGATCGCAGGCCACCCCGCCTACCGCTCGGTTTTTAATCAGGACAAGGTGTTTATCTTCCAACGCATTTCGACACCGCAACGCATCCTGCACTGGTAAATCCCCATGAGCAAAGCAAATCAACCCCTCCTCGTAGCCAGCAACGACTTGACACAGCGACAAATCCTGGGCTGGGCGTTCATCTTCGGGCTGCTGACCATTTTGATTCATCTTCCGTTCTTGTTCCGTTTTGATCTCTATTTTCAGTCGGGCATCGCCCCGGGGTATCTGATCCCCAAACGAATGCTGAGCCATGGGGAGTTTCCCATTTACACTTGGGGGACCGACTACGGAGGCATTGGCCCGTCGGAGTTTCTTGCGGCTGGGCTGTTTGCCTTGTTCGGGCCGTCGATCCCGCTGGCCTCGTTTGTCAGTTTGCTGACTTGGGCCTGTGGGGTGGGATTGTTGGTGGTGTTTGCCGGCCGATACTGGGGCCGGGGCGCGGCGATCGGAGCCGGAGTCGCCTTGGCGATCGGGGTGCCGTTTTACCTGATGTACAATAGCCAACCGTTCCTGACAGCCTACAGTACGCTGCCGCTGTACATCGGGGGGTTTTTGTGGTTGACGATCTTGATATTGCGACGTGGGCCGCGCACTTGGTTGTGTCCGCTGACAGGGCTGATCATGGGCTGGTTCTGGTATGCTCACAAGCACGTGATCGTCGTCTGGCTCGCGGCCGGGATCGCCTTGGTGGCGATGCCGGAGGGGCGCGGGTTCTTGCGGTCGTTCGTCCGCTCACGGATGCTCTGGCTCAGTGTGGCGGCCTTTCTGGTCGGCTACAGTCCCGAACTCCTTTACAAGATGGGGGTCATTTCTCACGAAAACCGCACCGAAGACGTGCAGGGGTTTCTGAACTTCGCCACGCCCGGCATGATGGCCCGGAACTGGTATATGCTGTTTCGCTGTTTACCGACCTATGTGGATGCCGATCCGTGGAGCCGGCAACCGTGCAGTACGCATTACCTCAATCACATGGAAAATTGGGAGAGTGTGCCGCTGTCCGCCGTCGATACGGTTGGGATCATCGTCGCGGCCCTGCTGATACCGTACGGAATCCGCCTGCTGCGGGAGAGCTACCGGGAAAAGAATCTGCCCGTGTTTCTGTTCAACATGATTGCCGTGGTGGATCTGGTACTCATGATTGTCGCCGCGAAATCTGCGGGTTCCTACTACTCGATTCGGCGTTACCTGCTGCCGGCCAGCGTCGTGCTGCTGGTCTGGCTCGGGGTGCGGCTCAGTGCGGCGTGGCAGGCGCGGCAGTGGGTGGTCATCGGCGTGCTGGTGCTCTGGCTGGGAATCTCGGCCTTTCATCAATGGCAGATGCTGCAAGGGCCGGACGAACTGGCCGACTACCGGCGCACGGCCAAGGATATTGTGGACGCAGGCTATCAGTATGGAATCTCCTGGTATTCGTACTCGCATACGCTGACGGCGCTCAGCGATGAGCGGGTCAAGTTCGGCATCTTGGATTTCTCGCAGCAAAGTCCATATCAGACGGCGGCCTTTACTCAGGAGGTCGTAGCGGTGGTCTGGCCGGCTAGCAGGCCGCCGCCGTTCGAGTTCGCCCAAAAGCAGTTCTTTGGCGGGGTGCGGATACCGGGGAATTCCGGGCAGGTGCTTGAGGAGAAAATTCAGGTTTTAGGACACGAGTACACGCGGATCGCCCCACCTCGGATCATTGGCGAACTCGGCTGGGCGCCTTATCGCATGGGGCAGGCCGTGCTGGCGCCGTCATCTCCTTGATTTCAGCCGCCGGGTTCTAGATGGAGAAAACGTTTGAGACCGCCGGCAATTGCGGCGTTCCTCATTCCTTTGGCCGTGAGTCGGTAGCTCTCGCCTTCCACCACAAGGAAACCATTGTTCTGCAAGTCAATCAGTCTCTGTCTCAATAATTCATCGTAGGGGAACTTCCGCTTCAAGTCATCGAGTGTCATCCTCTTCTCGGGCAATTCTTCCAGCGCCATCATATAAATCACCGACAGGGAATGGTCGCTGACGATGTAGCAGTAACAGAAGGTGAAGAACAGGAAGAGGTAGATCAAAATGCCGTTGCCAAAGAAAACGATCCCTTCCAGACTTGTCAGCGGCGGCGTGTCGAATGCTCGATAGATTCCACCGTACACGGCCAGCAACAGCGTCCAAATCAGCAACATTGCTTGAAGCCGATGACAAGCGCGTGAGAGGCGGAAGCGCACCACAACCGCAACGAGAAACACGGCAAACGTCAAGAATGCTGAACAGATTCCAGGAAGCATGTAATTAGTCCTTGCCAATCCGAAAGATTCTCCACACGAGCTTGTGTGCAGCGGCAAACCCCCGTCCCTTGTCTGTGGAGTAAAAGCAATCGCCGTTCTTCACCCAGTAGCCCATCTGCAATATCTGGCCAAGCCGCTTCTCCAAGATATAATCATATGGGTAGATTCGTTTGATGTCCTCGATTGTCATCTGTCGCTGCGGGGCACGGCTAATTTCGATCATCACTCGCAGGGAGAGGCCGCGTTCGATGAGAAAGAAGAACGCCGTGTACCCGATCAGCAAAAACGCTTGAATAAGGAATCCATTCAGGAGATTGACCACGCCCGACCATGCCCGAAGATCAAAAGCGAACACTTTGAACCTGACTCCAAGGAAAAAGAAGAGCGCCGCATGTATGGGTAAAAACGCAACCCACAAGCCGTTCAGCACTTTAGAGAGAGGTCGCCATCGCAATTTGTGGCACACCGCCCAATGAGTCAGCACAAATAAAGTGAAACTGACAAACGCCGCGACAATTCCTGCCATGGCCGCCTTATAGACTCCCACCAGGGCAGGGTCAAGGTACTTTGATTAGCACAAATTTTACCTACCTCGTAACCATTTGACGCAATTGCCTGAGTTTGATAGAAGTGCGTGATGAAAGTTGTCCTGCTCTGCGGTGGCCTTGGTACCCGTCTGCGCGAAGAAACGGAATTTAAACCCAAACCGATGGTCGATATCGGCGGACATCCAATGCTCTGGCATATCATGAAGCTCTACGCCCACTATGGGTTCAAGGAATTTGTTCTTTGTCTTGGCTACAAAGGACATCAGATCAAAGAATACTTTCTGAACTACGAGGCGATGAACAATGACTTCACGATTTGCTTGGGACGCCAACATCGTGTCACCTACCACGGCATGCACACCGAGCAGGATTTCGACGTGACGCTGGTGGAAACGGGGCAGGACACAATGACGGGAGGCCGTGTCAAGCGGACGGAGACGTACGTAGATGGCGATGTATTGATGGTCACTTATGGAGACGGCGTTGCTGACCTCGACATCCGCGCACTACTGGACTTTCACAAGGCCCACGGCAAACTGGCAACAGTCACGACGGTCAAACCCGTATCTCGTTTCGGCATTCTGGAGGTGGACGAAGGCGGCAAGGTAGTGGAGTTCGCGGAGAAACCTCAGTTGAGTGGATGGGCAAATGCCGGATTCTTCGTCTTCAACCGCCGCATTTACGACTACCTGTCTGGCGATAGTTGCATCCTGGAGCGTGAGCCTTTAGAGCGCCTGGCGCGCGAAGGACAATTGATGGCCTATCGACACGACGGGTTCTTCTTTGCCATGGACACCCACCGCGAATACCAGTTCTTGAACGAACTGTGGGCCAGAGGCGAAGCGCCGTGGAAGGTTTGGGAATGACAACTCCATTCTGGCAGGATCGACCAACGTTCGTCACCGGCGCGACAGGACTGCTGGGCAGCAGCCTCGTGCGCCGTCTCATGGAAGCCGGGGCGGACGTAGTCTGCTTGGTTCGCGACTGGGTGCCGCAAAGCGACTTCGTCCGAAGCGGCCTGATCGAACGAGTCAAAGTGGTGCGCGGAGATGTGCGCGACCAGGCGCTGTTGGAGCGAGTACTCGGCGAATACGAAATCGATGCTGTGTTTCATCTGGCGGCTCAGACAATTGTCAGCATCGCCAACCGCAATCCTGTCTCGACGCTCGAAACCAACATTGCAGGCACTTGGACGCTTCTGGAGGCCAGTCGACGCAGTCCCAGCGTGAAGGCGATCATCTTGGCCTCGTCGGACAAAGCGTACGGCGACCACGAGAAACTGCCGTACAACGAAACCGCGGCGCTCCAGGGCCGTCATCCGTACGACGTCAGCAAGTCGTGCGCGGACCTTATCGCTCAGGCTTACGCCGTCACTTACAAAACCCCGGTGGCCATCACCCGCTGTGGCAATTTCTACGGAGGAGGCGATTTGAACTGGAACCGCATCGTGCCGGGCACGATCCGTTCTGTCCTCCGCAGCCAGCGGCCCGTCATCCGTTCCGACGGCAAATACATCCGGGATTATTTTTACATCGAGGATGGTGCGGCGGCCTACATGCTGCTGGCCGAGCGCTTGGGAGCTTCCCCCGAATTGCGTGGCGAGGCGTTCAATTTCTCCAACGAAGTCCAGGTGACAGTGTTGGACCTGGTGAAACGCATCTTGAAACTGATGGGCTCGGGCTTGGAGCCGGAGATACGCAACGAAGCAACCAACGAAATCCTGCACCAATATTTGAGCGCCGAAAAGGCGCGTAGGGTGTTGGGCTGGAAACCGTTGTTCACCATGGATGATGGGTTGCGGGCGACCATCGAGTGGTACCGGGGTTTTCTTGCGAATGAGTAAGGAAGCAGACGCGCTCCGATCCCAGATCGCCGAGCTGGTCAGTAAATACCACCAAGCGGCTTTTCCTGAGCAAAAATTCCTGCCCGATGAGACTCCCGTCCATTACGCAGGAAGAGTTTTCGATGAAGATGAACTTCTGCAGTTGGTTGACGCTTCCCTGGATTTTTGGCTGACGACGGGCCGGTTCGCCGACAAATTCGAGCGCGAGTTTGGCCGGTTCTTCGGACTGCGTCACGCGATTCTCGTCAACTCCGGCTCGTCGGCAAATCTGCTGGCGTTGTCCTGCCTGACGTCGCCGAAGCTGGGCGACCGCCGGTTAAAGCCCGGCGATGAAGTCATCACGGTCGCCTCGGGCTTTCCGACAACGGTCAACCCGATCATCCAGAACCAGCTTGTGCCGGTGTTTGTGGACGTGACGATTCCGACTTACAACGTGGATGTCACCCAACTGGAGGCGGCGTACTCAAACCGCACGCGCGCCGTGATGATGGCGCACACGCTGGGCAATCCCTTCGATCTCGACGCGGTGATGGA
>JBEKLX010000120.1:0-2773 GCA_050008795.1 Verrucomicrobiia bacterium
ATTTTGCAGCCAGGTTACTTCGCGTTTGTGGCGACGTGTTGCTCGTACCACGCAATGGTTTTGCGCAGTCCATCCTCGAACGGCGTCTTGGCGCGGAACCCAAACGCGTGCTCAGCGCGCTGCGTATCGAGGCAGCGGCGGGGTTGGCCGTCTGGTTGGGTCTTATCCCAGCGGATTTCGCCGCGGAAATTCGTCAGCTTGGCAATCAGCGCGACCAAATCCTTGATGGAGATCTCCTTGCCGGATCCGAGGTTGACCGGGTCGGAATGGTTGTAGCGTTCCGCGGCCAACAAGAAACCCTCGGCCGCATCCTCGACGTAAAGGAATTCGCGTGTTGCTTTTCCCGTGCCCCAGCATTCGATGAATTTGTCGCCACGGTTGCGGGCGTCGACGCATTTCTTAATGAGCGCGGGGATGACGTGCGAAGTATTGGGATCTAAATTGTCGCGTGGACCATAGATGTTGACGGGCAACAGGTAGATGGCATTCAGGCCGTATTCCTGACGATATGCCTGGCATTGGACGAGCAGGGCTTTCTTGGCGATGCCGTATGGCGCGTTGGTCTCTTCCGGGTAACCGTTCCAGAGGTTTTGCTCCTGAAACGGCACGGGCGAGAACTTCGGGTAAGCGCAGATAGTTCCGGCAACGACGAGTTTCGCGAGGCCGTACTGACGGGCCTGTTCGATCAATTCGATGCCCATGACGGCGTTCTCGTAGAAAAACCGGCCCGGATGCGCCCGGTTGGCGCCAATGCCTCCGACGACTGCTGCGAGATGGATGACCAGCGTGGGCTGCGCGTCGCGGAGCAGGCGACGGATCGCATCGCGCTCCCGCAGGTCGTACTCAGCGCTGCGCGGAGCGACGACATGGAGGCAACCGCGCGCCTGCAGTGCCGCAACGACGTGCGAGCCAAGGAATCCGCTGCCGCCGGTGACAACGACGCGTTGCTGTGGCCAGAAGTTGGTGGTCATTGCTGCTCTTTGCGCACAACCCGGACTTTGCCAGCGAGTTTATCGGCGAGCGACTGGACGTCGGCGTCCACCATCAGTCGGACCAGTTCTTTGAATCGCGTTTTCGGCTCCCAGCCGAGGACGCGTTTCGCTTTCGATGCGTCGCCGAGCAGGAGGTCCACTTCGGCGGGGCGAAGATATCGCGGGTCGGTGGCCACGTATTTCTGCCAATCCAAACCAACGTGGCCGAACGCCAGCTCGCAGAACTCACGCACCGTATGAGTTTCGCCGGTGGCGATGACGTAGTCGTCGGGCTGGTCTTGTTGGAGTATCCGCCACGTAGCCTCGACGTATTCTGGCGCGTAGCCCCAGTCGCGTTTGGCATCGAGGTTGCCGAGGTAGAGTTTATCCTGCAAACCGGCCTTGATGAAGGCAACGGCGCGACTGATCTTGCGTGTGACAAACGTTTCTCCGCGGCGCGGTGATTCGTGGTTGAACAAAATACCGTTGGCGGCGAATAGGCCGTAGCTTTCGCGGTAGTTGACTGTGGCCCAGTAGGCGAACGCCTTTGCGACGCCGTATGGACTGCGCGGATGGAATGGCGTGGTCTCGCGCTGCGGGACTTCGGCAGCCTTACCGAACATCTCGCTGGAGGAAGCTTGGTAGAACCGCGGTTGGACGCCGGTCTCGCGGATAGCTTCCAGGATACGGATTGCGCCGATACCGGTAATATTGGCAGTGTACTCGGGAATATCGAAGCTGACGCGGACGTGGCTTTGCGCGCCGAGGTGGTAAATCTCGTCGGGCTTCAATTCGTAAAGCAGTTTGACCAGGTTGACCGAATCACTGAGGTCGCCATAGTGCAGAAACAACCGGACGTCTTGGATGTGCGGGTCGTGGTAAAGGTGGTCAATGCGGCCGGTATTAAACGTGCTTGCACGGCGGATGATGCCATGGACTTCGTATCCCTTACTCAGCAGCAACTCTGCAAGGTATGAGCCATCCTGTCCGGTGATGCCAGTAATCAAGGCGCGTTTCATGGCGGCTTTGAACGGCAAGTATGCACCAGGACCGATGGCCTAGCAAGCTGGTTGTGGGCGTCGGGCCAAAGCTGTTGCGTTGACGGAGGGGCTGTGTTAAGGTCACCTGTTGTTGGCATGCAATGATTGCGGTCCAACGTACACAAATTGTTCAATGGAAGAGAATCAACCGCGTTCACCGAAATCGGGACACCCGCCGGATGGTCGCGATCCGCGGTTCATATTCCGCATCGCACTATTTTGGCTGGCGATCCTGATTCTGGTGCCGGCATTGTGGAAGCTACAGCAATTCCGGACGGAGCATATCGAGGAGATTCCCTACGGCCAGGTCGAGGATTTAGTCAAAGAGAAGCAAATTAAGAAGCTGAGCGTGGTTGTTGGGATGGGAGCGAGCGAGATTGTCAAGGGTGAGTACGAGGTGACGGACAAGAACGGGACAAAGAAACCCGTCAAGTTCACCTCCAAAGTCAACAAGCTTGGTGACTCGGAGAAAAACTTCCTGCGCGAAAACAAGGTTTCTATCGAATACACCGACGCGGTTCGATGGTGGGTTTATTTGCTTGAATCGCCCTTGGTATTCCTCGTGGCGTTCGTGGTGATTCTCTATTTCTTTGTTTTCCGCCAGATCAAGATGGCGGGCAGAGGCGCGATGAGTTTCGGCAAATCGCGCGCCCGGATGCTCAGCCGCATTCGCAATAAAGTGACGTTCAAGGACGTCGCCGGCTTGCAGGAAGCCAAGGAGGAAGTCGACGAAATCATCCAGTTCCTCAAAGACCCGAAGAG
>JBEKLX010000121.1:0-2732 GCA_050008795.1 Verrucomicrobiia bacterium
GCAACCACAGTGTTGCTTATGCACGGAATGTTGGATGTCGGACTCAGGTATCCCCCGGATGAGACGTTGTTATGGTTACTGCTGGGGCTGTTGGCGGGCAAGAACAGCCTGACCGGGGACGAACAAGCGCAGTCTGGCATGCTCTCAACTAATTCAGAAACTCCGTTGCGATTGCACTCGTCATTCACGCGAGCGATTGTTGTGGCGGTTTGCTTACTTGGTGGCATTTGGATCGCGTTCGCCGCCGTCGTGCGACCGGTGATGGCCGGAGTGTGGGAACGCAGGGCGCGAATGGCTGAGGAGAGCGGCAAACTGGTTGAGGCGGAAGCCGATGCCCGTCGCTCGTTGAGTTTTCAACCTTTCCGCATAACCGCTCGCTACTTTCTGGCCGGCATATTGGCGGGTTCGAAGAAAAGCGAAGTGCGACAATTGGCCGTTGAAGAATGTCTGTTTATTGAGGAGTTGTCGCCCGATTACGCCGACGTGACCTATAACCTGGGTCTGCTTTACACCGCACAAGGTCAACCTCAAAAGGCACTGCCGTATTTGAGACGGGCAGCCGAAATCAATCCATATAATGTCGACAGACAATTGGCGCTCGCCTCCGTCTACGCGCAGTTGGGGCGCATGGATTCTGCATGTGCGCATATCGAGAAGGCGCTTCGTCTTGATCCGCAAAACGTGGCCGCGCGCAACCTCTTGGCGGAACTCAAACAAAAGAAGTCGCCGTAACCGGTGCCCTCTTCAACGCGGCGCCGGCGCTCCACTCTTCACGCCCTACGCCCTCTTCACACGCGTACCGTCGTTGTCGGCTTGAAGGATGTGAGTGACACAGCGGATTCGGTCCCGAGCAAACACACCGGTCATCGCGTCGGCCACAGCGCGTTCTTTTCGCTCGGTCACACACATGATTGCCGGGCCGCTGCCGCTTAGCCAGCCGGCCAGCGCGCCTGCTCCAACGCCCGAGGCAATGACCGTATCGAGTTGCGGAACGAGTTTCTTGCGGTACGGCTGATGCAGTTTATCGTCGAACAAGCCGCGCAGCAGCGCGTAATCGCCCGTGGCGAAGATCGAGGTGATAAGCGCCACGCGATTGATGTTCTCGACGGCGTCCCGCAACGGGATTTGTTTCGGCAACAACGCCCGGGCTTTTTCGGTTGAAACTTCAAACTCGGGAATACAGACGACAAACTTTAGCGATGGCGGCACGCTGAACCGTCGATACCGCGCGGCGCCGTTGATGATGGCCGACACGGTGAACCCTCCGAACAATGCTGGCGCGGCGTTATCGGAATGATGTTCGAGATCGGAAACAAGATCGAGCAGCGCAACGTCGGGAAGCGGGCGGCCGTTGAGCTCGTTGAGCGCGTATATGATGCCGAGCCGTATGGTGACACTGGAGCCGAGTCCGCCGGATATGGGCAGTTCGCCTTTGACTTCGATTTGCGCGCCGTGCGGCTTGATCTTGCTGCGACGGAAGAACGCGTCTGCAGCTTCGCGCGACATCGCGTTGGCCGCCGCGGAATTCCGCTGATTGTCCACGCGCTCGATAATCAACTCGTCGGTCTCGCGGATGGAGATCTGATTGTGAAGTTTGAGCGCGATCCCGAGCGTGTCGAACCCCGGCCCAAGATTGCTTGTCGTAGCCGGCACGCGAACGGTAACAGACGGTTTCCTCATCGGGCCGGTGATATTGCGCTTGCCAATAGGACAAGTCAATCGTCCGCCATCGCGTACTTCAGTTGACTTCCCAGCGGGTGAGCCGTTACCCTACCCGGAACGGTTTCAATATCAGGCTGAGTCATGGAACAGTTATCATTTTACAGCACCAATGGCCAAGCCGTGGCGGTGGATCTGCGCGAAGCCTTGCTCAAAGGCCAGGCACCCGACCGAGGTCTTTACCTGCCACAGCGGTTTCCCCGGTTGACAGCGAAGGAGATCGCGGCGTTTGCCAGCCAACCTTATCCCGAAATCGCTTTTGAAGTGCTGCGCCGGTTCACAGCCGGCACGGTGGACGACGCGACACTGCGCGCCCTTTGCGCCGACGCATACAACTACGAGGTCCCGCTGGAGCCAGTTTATGATCGGGTATGCGTTATGCGGCTGGATCAGGGACCTTCTGCCTCGTTCAAGGATTTTGCGGCGCGGATAATGGCCCGGCTCATCGGATACTTGGTGCGCGAATCGGGCCGGACATTGACGATCCTTACCGCCACCAGCGGCGACACCGGCTCGGCAGTGGCCAGCGCATTTCACGGCATTGTGGGTATCCGCGTGCTGGTGCTGTTCCCTGTTGCCGAAGTCAGCGATCGACAACGGAAGCAAATGACCACATTGCGGGATAATATCCGCACCATTGCCGTGGACGGCAAGTTCGATGAGTGTCAGGCGTTGGTGAAACGCGCCTTTTCCGATAAGTCGCTGTCGGCCATCCCGATGTCGTCGGCCAACTCCATCAACATCGGACGGTTACTGCCACAGTGCGTCTATTACTTCTATGCTGCGTCGCGTCTTGCCAAGCCGGGCGAACCACTCGTCATTTCTGTGCCGTCGGGGAATTTTGGCAACATGATGGGTGCGGTCTTCGCCGGCAAAATGGGGTTGACCATCCGTCGTTTGGTCGTGCCGGTGAACGGCAACAACGAATTTCCGCGGTTCCTCGCCACGGGCGTGTATAAGAAGATCGCTCCATCGCTGAACTGCTTGTCCAACGCGATGAACGTGGGTCATCC
>JBEKLX010000122.1:0-2660 GCA_050008795.1 Verrucomicrobiia bacterium
AAGCTGCTAGTCTTGGCTGACGAGATCGTTCCACAGAGAACGCCAGTCAATGACCGTTCCAAGCAATTCCCAGAGTGGCCAGCAGCATAGGACGATCAAGACGACCGGAACAGGCGGGATATCGGCGAACGACTGGGCGTGCAGCAATTGCGATATGTTTTCCATCAGCCAATCCGGCAGCGGCGCCATATACCACGCGACTAGGAGGCCGATGGCTCCGGCTCCACCAATGATCAGTGGCCGCGCCCAGGGTAGGCTGCGTTTCTGCGGGAGCGCAGCAACGACGCGCGCGCTGAACCCAGCGTCAGCGATGTAGGGCGCGTCGTGCTTTAACATTTCTTCAAGCCAATCATGCTCACGTTGTTCGTTCATGTGAGCCTCCGGTCTTTCCATGGTAAAAGAATGTGCCGCAGCTTTTCCTTGGCAGTTAGAATATTCGTCTTCACTGTGCCGAGCGGACATTGCATCGCCTGTGCGGCCTCTTCCTGCGTCAGCCCGGATGTGTAGCAGAGCGTGATGGCCGAGCGTTCATTGGCTGTCAGCATCTGCAAGGCGGCTTCCAAGTCCAGTCGCCAATCCACCGCCTCGGTTTGTGGTGGTTGGGCCGGCGCGTGACGGTCTTCTTCAAACAACTCGTGCGGCCGTGCCCGGCGCACATGCGTCTGGAACGCATTGTACGCAATCCGGTACAACCATGTCGAAAACTTCGCCGTGCCACGAAACGTGCGGAGCGACCGGTACGTCCGCAGAAACGTCTCCTGCGCAAGCTCGTCGGCGAGTACTTCGTCGCCGCCGCTGAGCTTGCGCAGCGTGACGCGGACCGCTGATTGATGTCGTTTCACCAGTTCTCCAAACGCATGATGATCGTCATCCAGCAGCACGCGCGCGATCAGATCTGAGTCGCTAAGCTCCACAGTTCACGCGCACGCAGTTTAACTGTTTGGTTTCCGTTGTTCCAGCTTCCATGAGATCAGGCGCGCGATTCCGACAAACAACGGGATGAGTCCCACCGCCCATAATCCCTTATCTGAAGTACCTCTCAACGTGCCGAAGAAAAACATGAGGCCGATTCCGATGCCACAGGCCACCAAACCGCGACGCAGGTCGGAACGTATAGGTTCGGTCGATTGAAGCAATTCGGGCGGGATCGGCGTCCCTTTTTCGATCATCATTGCCAATGTCCGGTGCAACATCGCCCTGCTGCGGTTGTGGAAGAACATATGCAAGGCCATGAACGTCACGCTGCCGAGAGCACATATCGCAACGATCCACGGCCCTGGATTACTCTCTGCTTTCTCCGTCTTCAACAACTCGACAATCTGATCGCCGGTCAACTTCTCAGCCAACTCTTTTGGGAGCCTCTTACCCCAGCCTATTCTGACGGTGGCGCTCTGGCCGTTGGTGGCTGGCGTTCGCGCTGCTGCCTGATTCGTTGTCCCGTCCGCATACACGGTCGCGACAACCAGTGCCCCTACCGCAGCAATTAACAATCCTGTCCGTATTTTCATGAGTGGTCCTTTCCTTTCTGCTTATATGACGCACTAACATGAGCTTTTGGATTGAAATAAATGCAATGGCTGCCAAAACGCTTGTGGTTGTTGGCTGCCGTGCTATTGTCACACGCCCATGACGCCGACTCGTTCAGGATCGTTTCGTTTGTTTCGATTCGCTGGAATCGACGTGTTCCTTCATTGGTCGTGGTTTCTGATCGCGTGGTACGAGATTCAAATCCGCCAAGGTAACTACTCCTCACCGCTCTGGAATGCACTGGAGTATCTGGCGTTGTTCGTCATTGTGACGATGCACGAGTTCGGGCATTCGCTTGCCTGCCGGCAAGTTGGCGGGACGGCTAACCAGATCGTGCTCTGGCCGCTTGGCGGCGTGGCGTACGTTGATCCGCCACAACGTCCCGGTGCCACACTTTGGAGCATCGCAGCGGGGCCGCTCGTAAACGTCGTGCTGTCCCCGATTCTGTTCCTGCTAGTTTTGTTTGCCCGAGCATCGGGGTGGCAGACTTCCCTTCCGGATGCCTACAACCTGTTCCGGGCGGTTCTCTTCATTAACACCGTTATACTGGTCTTCAACCTCCTGCCGATCTACCCGCTCGATGGCGGCCAAATCTTGCGTTCACTGCTCTGGTTCGGATTGGGACGCGCTCGCAGCCTGAAAGTCGCGACCATCATCGGTTTTGTCGGCGTGGCAGGCCTTATTCTTTTGGCCATCGCGGCACAAAGCGTGTGGATTGGCATCATGGCGGTGTTCATTCTCATGAACTGCTGGAGTGGATTGCGTGCGGCACAAATCATGTCTCAAATGGAAAACGCACCGCGTCGCGTCGGGTTTGAATGTCCGTCCTGCCATGCTGCGCCCATGGTTGGGGCTTTTTGGGGCTGCGGCAAGTGTCGAAAATCGTTCGATACATTTGAGACGCACGGCGTCTGTCCACATTGCGGCACGCAGTTCAATGCGACGCGGTGTCTGGACTGCGGCTCGATGTATCCGCTGGATGCGTGGATTGTCCCGACGGATCTTCCGCCGAGGCTGTAGTCTGCGCTACCGCCCGGCATTCCTTCTCGAAGCCGGGAAAGTTCCAGTGATTTGGAAAATCGCGGCACTGCCGTGGCTTGACCGGTTGAATGACGCAATCGCTGCCGCGCAGG
>JBEKLX010000123.1:0-2607 GCA_050008795.1 Verrucomicrobiia bacterium
AACGATGCCGGATTCGCTTCATGGTGAAGCGATGCAATTGTTGGCGAAGCTTCAAGAACCGTTGCCCGCACGAGCACCGGCCGCGTTGCGAAACGATGCTTGGAGCGATTTGCAGCTCTGGACGCAACTCAGTGCTTGGGCGGAACAGCGGCACACATGGGCATTACACACCAAACTCTCCGTAAGTTACTTGGGCATGGTCGAGCCTCCCAGTGGCATGGTCGCCCCGTATCCGGAGTTCTTTGCAGGCTTGGCAAAGCTGACGCGCCGGACGACTGAGGCATTTGAAAAGGTGGGGCAGGGGCAGCAGTTTGATGTTAAGACCGTCGCCAGTGATTTGCTGGAGTCGCTTGATCTGTCGAAGAAGTTGTCACACGTCAGAGATGAGAAGGAATTTGAAAAATTCTCCGGCAGGCTGGAGCAGTTGAATGAATTCCAGAACCGTTATTATGAGAAACATCGGGCGGAATTTGAAGTGAATGGGTCGCGTGACCGTTATAAGCAAATGCAAAGTGAATTGGAGGATCTGGCCCGGCATTGTGCAGCCAGCGGACAGGCAAATGAGACTGAAACCGAAACGCTGCGGATATTCTTTGATTGCAGGCAAAACATCGTCCGGCTGCTAAACGATTTTACCCCGGTCTGCGACCGGCTCGCCGACTTGGCAAAGAAATCCCTTAACGGCCAGGCGCTGACGGAAGACGACGCCAAATGGATTGAGGGTTACGGTGTCACTCTTGCCGGTTTTCATTTCTACTATGGGAATTCCTACGAGGTGCCCCGGGATGATTTCCCGATCATAACGCGCGTTTTCTCCAATCCGCTGACGGGTTCCATGTTGTACGCCGGACTCGCCCGACCACAGGCGCTTTATATCATCATACCGACCGGAAACTCGCTGCAACTGTATCGCGGCGCGGTGATGACGTATCGCGAATTTGTCCGGCCCAACGACCAACTGCTGGACGACGATTCGTGGCGCGAACTGGTGTCGAAAGGCCAGACCCCGCCCGCGCCGCCGTTCACGCGCAGTTTCTATACAGAGAAATCGGCGGTGGAATGGATGAAAGAGCTTCGCGCGATTTTCGGGCAAGAGGAAGATTACGATAAACAGGAGAACCTATTTTGGAATCTAGGTTCAAGGGTGACAGACAAGGAATTACCTGACTTGATCAATTTGTTGGCTGAGAGCACAAACTCAGATGAAGATGTCACCGTAGGCATCGCTGAGATCATCGGACGATTGCAGTGGGAACCTTATCAAAAACGACTAATTCGACTACTATCGTCGCCGGACACACTGCTTTCAGATTTCGCCGCCCAGATTCTTTTGCATCGGCCGGAGAATTTGGATACAGCCACGTTGATTTCAGGTTTTGACAGTCAGCCGGTTCGCGCGCGCCGCCTGTATTGTGTTTTATTGTGCAGCATACCGCAACAGTCGGAAGCCACCCGTAAAGCATTGCTGAAGGCATCGCAAAGTCCGGACGCTGGCGTTCGCTGGCAGGCCATGCTGGCTATCGGGAACGCGCACTGGAAAGATGAACCGCCGATTGCCGTCCTTTCCGACAGTGTGGAAGATACCAACCAATACGTCGCTGCCGCCGCAGTGCGTTCGTTGGCTCGTCTCGGCGCGACGAATCTGGCTCCGGCGTTGCTGTCCCATCTTGAAGACTGCCTGCAATCTCCCGGCCTGTCGCCGGAAGCACAGCAACAACAAGCCGAGGCCATCATCCATGACCGGGAAAGAAATTACAGGCCTGTGGGCGGAACCCACCCCGGCTTGGGAAACCTACTCGACTCGGAACATCTTGAATTGCACCTCCAGATCGGGCGCGATATGAGTGCCAATGCCAAACGAATGGCGGCGATGCGGCTGCCGCCAAGACCGTTCAATCTCCCAACCCATAATTACGATCTGACAATAGCCTTGGTCGAGGCACTCGGCGATTTGGGGTACGCACAGGCTGCGGATGAATTGTTCAAACTTCGTGGAACGGATTACGACACCGAAGCCACTCGCGCATTGGCCAAGCTTGCCCCCGACCGCTTGACCGGTGAATTGCTGGCCACGACCTTGGACAAGCAGATTGACAGTTACGTGCGTGAGAAAGCTATGGTCACTCTGTGCAACATCTCCGCAACCAATCGCGTCCGCGATCTTGTTCCGCTGTTGGATGACACCACACCGATTGAATATTCCCGGTCGTTGCCGGGTCTGGAATGGAGAATCTGCGATCGGGCAGCCGAGACGATTGCCATCCTGCTGGGCTGGCAGAATCGGATGACGCCCATGTTCGCCCGTCCCGAACAACGCGAGGAGACTATGGCCCGCGTGCGGGAATGGGCGAAGCAATCTCACCAGCCATGATCATGGCACCAGCACGGCGGCGCCGTGGATTTGGCCGCTGCGCAGGCGGCTCAAAACGGCGTTGGCCTCGGTGAGGGGAAACATCTGGATCGTCGTGCGCACCGGCACACGTGGCGCCAGGGCGAAGAATTCTTCGCCGTCGTGGCGGGTCAGGTTCGCGACGGAACAAAGCGTCCGTTCCTGCCAGAGCAGGTCGTATGGAAACGACGGAATGTTACTCATGTGAATGCCGCCAC
>JBEKLX010000124.1:0-2578 GCA_050008795.1 Verrucomicrobiia bacterium
CGTTGACGCTTACTGAATCACCGTTCAGCCGCGTGGAGTTCGGCTATGGCTGGGATCACCTCGGTTTGGGAAACTTGCCGCTGGCGTTAAGAAACGCGGGTCTGGTCAATTATCATCAGGACGAGGTGCAACTGCACAACTTCAACGCGCGCTTCCAGATTTTGAAGGAAGGCGAGTTCGACCAGAAATGGATTCCCGCGCTGACCGCCGGCGTGCATTACAAGTACAATGACGGCATCAGCGAAGTAAGAGATGAAGTAAGACGGGACGCGGGCGCGGACTTGCTAGGCGATGCCGGTCTCTCGCGTGAACAAGGCGTGGACTACACGCTCTACGCCTCGAAGTTGTTCACGCAACTGCCGCGGCCCGTGTTGCTCGAACTCGGTGGACGTGCCACCGAAGGCGTCTGGGAAGGCTTGGGCGGATTCACCGACAGTTACAACTTCGTCTTTGAAGGCAACGTGGTGGTGTTCGTCACGGGTAACATTGCACTGGCGGCGGAATACAAACAACAGCCACGGGATTACCAGGCGATCGGCAACCTGGTGCGCAAGGAAGGCGACTGGTGGACCATTGACGCCGCTTACGTTGTCAACAAGCACCTGACGCTCGCGGCGGGCTACGGCCACTTCGGCAACGTATTGAACGAAGAAGCCAACGGTGTCTGGGGCATCACGACCAAATGGGAATTCTAAAATCCAAAGCGATTCAGGCTGGGGGTGGCATCGGCGCCCGCTTTTGCGGCATCGTGGTTCCTCCGCACGCACCGCCTTACGCCGTCGGGTCGCCTCCAGTTTAACGCAACCAGCTACCATGAACAAATTTGGCAGCGACTTTTCCGCCGTGACGGTCCACACCCGCGCACAAGTCCGCCATCAATCACACCACCACTGACAACAAACCGCTGACAACAAAATTATGAGCACTACATCCAAAGCCTTGAGCACTCTGGCGCTGCACGCCGGGCAGGTTCCCGATCCAACCACCGGCTCCCGCGCCGTGCCAATTTACCAGACGACTTCCTACGTCTTCAAAAACACCGAGCACGCGGCGAATCTGTTTGCGCTGAAGGAATTCGGCAACATCTACACGCGCTTGATGAACCCAACCACGGACGTCTTCGAACAACGCATCGCGGCCATCGAAGGCGGCACCGGCGCATTAGGCGTGGCGTCCGGCCAGGCGGCTATCACTTATTCGCTGCTGGCCATCACGCGACTCGGCGATGAAATCGTGGCGGGCAACAATCTTTACGGCGGGACTTACCAGCTCTTCCATTACACCCTGCCCAAGCTGGGCCGCACGGTGAAGTTTGTGAACTCGCGCGATCCGGAGGCGTTCCGTAAAGCCATTACGCCCAGGACTCGCGCCGTCTATGTCGAGACCGTCGGCAATCCCAAGCTCGATGTGCCGGACTTCGAAGCCATCTCGAAAATCGCGCACGAAGCCGGCATCCCGCTCGTCGTGGACAACACGGTCGGCGTCGGCTTGGTGCGGCCGTTCGATCACGGCGCGGACATCATCGCCACTTCCGCGACGAAATACATCGGTGGGCACGGCACCAGCATCGGCGGCGTGATCGTGGACTCCGGCAAATTCAAGTGGAACAACGGCAAGTTCCCCGAATTCACCGAGCCGGACCCGAGCTACCACGGCTTGGTTTATTGGGATGCACTGAACGACGTGCCAGGTTTGGGCAACGTTGCTTTTATCCTCAAGATTCGCGTCACGCTGCTGCGCGACATCGGCGCAGCGTTGAGTCCGTTTAACGCGCACCAGTTTCTACTCGGCCTCGAAACGCTGCCCTTGCGGCAGCGCCAGCACTCCGCGAATGCGCTGGAGATCGCGAAGTTTCTCAAGAGCCACCCGCTGGTGAGTTGGGTCACCTATCCCGGTTTGCCGGACGATCCGAACCACAAAGTCGCTATGAAGTATCTTAAGCAGGGCTTTGGCGGCATTGTCGGCTTCGGCATCAAGGGCGGTCTGGAGGCCGGAAAGAAGTTCATCAACGCGGTGAAACTGCTTTCGCACCTCGCCAACATCGGCGACGCGAAGAGCCTCGTCATTCATCCAGCCTCGACCACGCACTCGCAGTTGACGGCGGCGGAGCAGGAGGAAACCGGCGTGACCGCTGACTACGTTCGTCTTTCCATCGGTCTCGAAGACATGGAGGACATCAAGGCGGACATTGATCAAGCGCTGCGGGCGTCGGCGCGTTAGGGGCAAATGCTCGCGTCACATTCCAATCTGGTGCCGGGCGATCTGCAAGATCGGAAGGTTGCGGATTATCAATCGCCTTTGGGTGTGACGCGCACGCAGACCGTCAGGCTGCCGGGGATGCGGACCCAGTCGGGATTCACGTTCGAGCATGTGGACGTGTCCTATCAAACGCTGGGAACATTATCCCCGGCGCGTGACAATGCGGTTTTGATTTGTCCGGCCTTGTCGGGTGACGCGCATGTGGCGGGCACGCATCCGGACACCGGCCGCCCGGGTTGGTGGGATTATCACGTTGGCCCCGGCAAGGCGATTGACACCGACAAGTTCTTCGTCATTTGCGCCAGTGTGCTGGGTGGTT
>JBEKLX010000125.1:0-4895 GCA_050008795.1 Verrucomicrobiia bacterium
TGGCTGGATATGGCAAGCTCGCCGAGGCGATCGCGGAATATCAAGTGGCATTACAGATAGAACCGGATTATATCGACGCGCACTACAACCTAGGGAACATTTTGTATCAACTAGACAAACTGCCCGAGGCAGTCGAGCAGTTCAAGCAGGCGCTGCGGATCAAACCGGATTATGCAGAGGCGCATATTAATTTGGGGAGCGCTCTATTCGGATTGGGCAGGGTGATGGAGGCGATCGGGCAGTACGAGCAGGCACTGCGGATCAAACCGGATTCTGCCGAGGCGCACTACAACTTGGGAGTTGCCCTGGCCAGTCAGGGCAGGATTGCCGAGGCGATTGCCCAGTATCGGGAAACCTTGCGGTTGGAGCCTGATTTGCCGACGGCTCTCAACAGGCTGGCATGGATTCTCGCCACACAAGGGGACGCGAACTTGCGCAATCCCGGTGAAGCAGTTCGGTTGGCAGAGCGGCTTCACGCCATCACTGGCGACCAGCAAGCCGATACATTTGACGTGTTAGCCGCCGCCTACGCCGGGGCCGGTCGGTTCAACGATGCGGTTCAGGCCGCGCAAAAGGCTCTAGACTTGGCGATGGCCACGGAACAATATGAACTGGCCCCGAATGGGCATTCGGGGCTGGCCCGGCAGATTCAGGAACGGCTGAAGTTGTATCAAACCGGCCGACCGTTCCACGATGGATTGGATGCAAATGATTCGCGTTGATTCAGATCAGTTCGCAGTCTAAAAGCAACTGTGATCATTATGTGCAAGCAGGGTGTGACCGATGAGCAGATTGTCTACATTCAAGAGGCGATCCACAATCGGGGGTTGAAATCGCACACCAGCCTTGGTTCCGGACTCATGGGCCAATGGAAAGTGGAAGAGGCGTCGAGACATTCCACTGAAGCCGCCCATATCAATCCGCATTTCGCAAGGGCGCACGGCAATTTGAGCGATGCCCTAAACTCACAAAGATGGACTGATGAAGCCGTTGCCCGTTGTACACAGGCGTTGCGGATTCGACTAGACTACGCAGAGGCGTACAAAACCCCCGGAAATGCCAGCTCTTTTCTTCTGCGGATCCATTGATCCATGAGCGACGAATCAACTATTATTTCTGCGGCCGAACTTCCCGCATCAGCGGTGGCTCATTTGCAATCGGTAGCTGCTTTCTACGACAGTGCCGATCTCGAATCGCGTTGGGCTGCGGAGACTTACCGCGAGATGCTGGCACACTACTACAACCTGTTGATTCCGCCTTCGGCCAGTGTTCTCGAAGTGGGCTGCGGCAGCGGCGGCTTGCTGGCCCATTTGCACGCTCGTAGACGTGTAGGCGTCGACCTATCCGAGAGACAAATTCAAAGGGCACGAGATCGCATCCCGGACGGCCATTTCCATGTTCAATCCGGCGAAGCACTGACTCTCGATGAACATTTCGATTACATCATCGTGTCCGACACGGTCAACTACGCTGCCGACGTTCAAAGACTCTTCGCCCGTCTGCATAGTGTCTCCCACGCGAAGACCCGTCTGATAGTGAACTTCCACAACACGGTCTGGCGGCCAATTCTATCGTTCGCGACGTGGCTTGGGTTGAGAGTGCGACATCCCGAAAGCAGTTGGCTCTCGCGCTCCGATATCCGCACTCTTCTCGATCTGGCAGACTGGGAGCTGCTCAAGACCTCTTCGCACATTCTGCTCCCGACAAAGTGCTTTGGTCTCGAATCCCTCGTGAATCGGTACATGGCTCCTCTGCTGCCCCATCTCTGCTTGACGATATTCTGCGTTGCTCGGCCTCGGCCGCCTCGCTCATCGCAACGATTGACAACATCAGTTATCATACCAGCCCGAGACGAGGCCGGCAATATTGAAGCAGCCGTTCGCAGAATACCGCAGATGGGAACCAGGACAGAGTTGATTTTCGTCGAGGGACACTCGAAGGATGGAACTTGGAATGAAATCCAGCGGGTCGCGTGCGAGTTCTCCAACAAGAACATTATGTGCATCCGTCAGCCCGGCACTGGAAAAGGGGACGCCGTCCGAGCCGGCTTTGCTGCGGCGACAGGCGACGTTCTCATGATACTGGACGCGGACCTGACCACGCCGCCCGAAGAGCTTCCGAAGTTTTACGACGTCATCGCAACCGGTCATGCGGAATTCGCCAACGGCGTCAGGCTCATCTATCCGATGGAAGATGAGGCGATGCGCTTCCTTAATCTCTGTGCCAACAAGGTTTTCAGTCTTCTTTTTACATGGCTGCTAGGTCAGTCGATAAAGGATACTCTGTGCGGAACAAAGGCAATGTTGCGCAGCGACTGCGAACGGCTGGCGGCTAACCGTAGTTACTTCGGCGAATTTGATCCTTTCGGAGACTTCGATCTTCTTTTCGGAGCGGGGAAGTTGAACCTCAAGATTGCCGACATCGCTATTCGGTATGGCGACCGCACTTACGGCTCGACAAACATTGCACGTTGGAAACACGGATGGCTCCTGCTTCGGATGGCACTGGTCGCCGCGAAGAAGCTGAAATTCGTCTGATTTCTTCAGAATCAAATGATCCCATGCTCATCACCGAAGATGCGGGAGATTGTCTTGAAGGTTTTCATATCTCTGGCCTTGGTCATAGTCACAGTGGTTGTCTATCTCCCCGTGCGTTATCACGAGTTCGTTAATTATGATGACAATTCGTTCGTGACGGCGAATCCGAATATCCGGGCCGGTCTCAACTGGCGATCTGTACGCTGGGCCTTTACGGCAGATCTTGTCCAGAACGATCCGAATGCCGACTACTGGCGGCCTCTGAGTTACTTGTCGCACGCGTTGGATGTGGAAATATTCGGGCTGCGCCCAGCGGGACATCATCTGATGAGCCTGGCAATCCACATCGCAGCCTCGGTCGCGCTCTTTTTGGTTCTACAGTCAATGACCGCCGCGTTGTGGCAGAGCGCGTTGGTGGCGGCGCTGTTTGCGCTGCATCCGCTGCATGTGGAATCGGTGGCGTGGGTGGCGGAACGCAAGGATGTGCTGAGCGGACTTTTTTTCATATTGACACTCGGGGCGTACGTCCGCTATGCGCGTGGCCCATTCTCGATGCCCCGCTACCTGACGGTGGTCTTCGTGTTTGCCTTTGCCCTGATGTCCAAGCCGATGGTTGTGACGTTGCCATTTGTGATGCTATTGCTGGATTACTGGCCACTGGGTCGGACGCGGTGGGCGGAATCGGCTGTTGCTAACAATGCCAAGACGCCTCTGAGCCGATTATTGTGGGAAAAAGTTCCGTTTCTTGCGCTGGCGGCAGCGTCGTGTGGAGTGACCTTGTGGATGCAGCACAGCGAAGGGGCCGTCGCTTCTCTGGAGAATTGGCCGATTGGTGATCGCGTGGCCAACGCAGTGGTTTCCTATGCGCTGTACATGTGGAAGACGGTCTGGCCGGTGGGTCTGGCGGTTTATTATCCGTATCGGGTGTGGTCGATGGGGGCAGTGGTGGCGGCGGGTGCGGTTTTGGCTGGTGTATCGGCAGTGGCGATCTGGAGGGTGAGACGGGCGCCTGGTTTGGTTGTGGGTTGGTTGTGGTACTTGGGAACCTTAGTGCCGGTGATCGGGTTGGTGCAAGTCGGAGGCCAGTCCATGGCTGATCGCTACACTTACATTCCTTTGGTGGGATTGTTCATCATGGTTGCATGGGGTGTGCAGTGTGGCGTGGTTGAACAGCGATTTCGAAGAGTAGTTGTTGCCGTAATGGTCGTGGCGATACTGGTGACGTGTGCGGTGGTATCCAGGTTTCAGGTTCGGCACTGGAAGAACAGTGAGACATTGTTCCGCCATGCTCTGAACGTGACAACAGACAACTATATTGCACATCTCGACTTGGGAGTTGCCTTGGGCAGTCAGGGGAAGATCAAGGATGCGATCGAACACTTCGAACAGGCACTGTGGATCAGGCCCGATTATGCCAAGGTACACAATAACTTGGGAAGCGCCCTGCTCCGACTGGGCAGGGTGTCCGAGGCGATCGAGCAGTGCGAACTGGCGCTGCGTATCAAACCGGATTATGCCGAAGCGCACTACAACTTGGGAGTTGCCCTGGCCAGTCAGGGGAAGATTAAGGAGGCGATTGCCCAGTATAGGGAAAGCTTGCGGTTGAGGCCCGATTTGTCGCCGGCTCTCAACAGGCTGGCATGGGATTCTCGCTACGCGAGAGAATGCTAACTTGCGCAACTCTAGTGAGGCAGTTCAGTTGGCAGAGCGGCTTCACGCCATCACAGGCGACCAGCAAGCCGATACATTTGACATATTAGCCGCTGCCTATGCCGAGGCCGGTCGGTTCAACGACGCGGTTCAAGCTGCGCAAAAAGCCCTGGACTTGGCGATGGCCGCGGGACAACATGAACTGGCCCCGAATGGGCATTCGGGGCTGGCCCGGCAGATTCAGGAACGATTGAAGTTGTACCAAGCCGGCCGGCCGTTCCACGAGGGTGCGGCAACAATCTCACATGGTCACCATGATGACGCATTGTCTGGCAATAATGAAACTGGTCTCCTCAGCACTATTTCCCCGAAATGACTGATCTCTTTTATCGACGACGAATCGTGCTCATCGGTCTATGTCTGGCGGGGGCCATCGCCGCTGTTTACTGGCCGGTCCAACACTTCCAGTTCACCAACTACGACGATAACTCTTATGTCACTGAGAACCCTTACATGCAGGGTGGCGTGACGCTCCGGGGGATTGTTTGGGCGTTTACCAGTCCTCACATTAGCAACTGGATGCCCTTGACGGGGTTGTCCTGCATGTTGGACTGCCAGTTATTCGGGCTGAATGCAGGCGCGCATCATTGGGTCAATGTGTTGTTTCACGTTGCGAACGCGCTGCTGTTGTTCATCGTTCTTCGTCGG
>JBEKLX010000126.1:0-22599 GCA_050008795.1 Verrucomicrobiia bacterium
GCCACCACCATGAGTCACACCTATGCCGCGGGCACCTACGATGTCAGCCTGACGGTCAGCGGTCTCGGTGGCGCCAACACGCAAACCCAACCCGGCTACATCACGGTGCTGACGCCGGCCAGCATCTCCGTCTTGCCGGTGGCGTACGACTTCGGCACGCTGGCCACGGGCATGACTGCGCAGACTACGTTCACGGTGAGCAATTCCGGCGGCACGACCGTTAGCAACGGCACGGCCACGGTCAGTAGCCCGTTCTTGATCGTCTCCGGCTCTTCCTTCAGCATTCCGGGGTTCGGTTCGACCAATGTGGTGGTGGAGTTTGCGCCGTTGGATGAAGACAATTTCATAACCAACGTGGTGTTTGCCACGGCTAATGGCGGCAACTCCACTAATCAGGTCACAGGCATTGGGTTGACACTGGGCAGCATCTCCGTCTCGCCGGACACAACAGATTTCGGGCTGGTGAAGACGGGCACTACCTCCAGTTCCAGTTTGGTTGTAACCAACACCGGTGGCATGACAGTCAGCAACATCACAGCAACGATGACGAGCGGCAGCGCCTGGTTCACGATCAGCAACAACGTGACATTCCCATTCAACCTGTCTGGCTACCATGCGAAGAGCGTGAGTATGGTATTTACGCCGGGGACGGCAACTGGCGCGTTAAGCGGCACGGTGGCATTTGTCTCGGACAACGGCGGCAACTCAACCAATACATTGCTCGGCGATGGTACCGGCAGTGGTACCACTTTTATTTGGACCAATGGCAGCGGCTACTGGCAGAGTTACACTGCCTGGGTCACGAACGGGACCAGCGGCACCGGCGGTTATCCGGGTTTTAACGACAGCGCGCTTTTCACCAATGCCGCCACATATACCGTGACGCTCAGCAACGATGTCAGCGCTATTGGCAGCAACTTTTTTAGCAACACCTCGAATACTCTCGCCACAGTCACATTGAACTTGGGCAACTACCTCCTAAATCCGGCTTACACCGGAACCAGCCCCGGCGCGTTTCTCGTGGGCGATGGATCGAGGAGCACGACGACCGTTTATCTTGCCTCGTCCACCGTTTCCGGCAAGGGGTTGTACGTTCCGGGCCGTATCGTCGTCGGCCGGAACGGGATCGGCACGTTGTTCGTCACCAACGGCAATGTCCTTGTGAATAACACAATCCTAGGCAACGGTAACAATGCCCGTGGGACACTTGTGATCAGTGGCCCCAGTGCGGTTTACAGCAACGCTTCTGGGGCTAGCCCGCTGTTTTCGATCGGCAACGCCACGAACAGTTTCGGTAATGCGTTGGTGATCTCCAATCAGGCTGTGATGGTTGTGGGCAGCACGTTCAGGTTGGGCAGCGGTTCCACCTCCGGCGGATCCAGCAACAACACGCTCTTGTTGGACAGTGGCGGCATGCTGGTTTGTGGCGCGGGACCTATCACCATCGGCCACAACTCGACCGGCAAACCGCCATCGTATAACAATACCGCGACAGTTCAGGGTGGCGCCGTTTGGAATTGTCAAAACCATACCTTCGTCATTGGCAGTTTGTCCAATGTCGCATCAGGGAACTATGGCGCCACCGGCAACGTGCTCACGATCAAGTCCGGTGGCACGGTTAACAACATCTCCTGGCTCACCATTACGGCTACGAACACGCTGGACATGCAGGGCGGGATGATGAGCGGGACGACAACCAACTATGGCACGATCCAGGGCTACGGCACGTTCCTAAAGACGATTACCGTCGCTAGTAACGCTGTGTTGAGTGCGAGCAATTCGCTCGGCTCATTGGTGTTCTCCAACGCACTGAACCTGACGACTGGCGCAGTGATGCAGGTGTCGTTGGGCACCACCACATATTCCTCGGTGGTCGCCAGCAACCTCCAGATCCGCGCTGGCATCCTGGACATCACCAATTCAGGTGGGTTTACCAACGGCGTGTACACCCTGTTTACCTACACGAGGCCCCATTTGACGTACGAAGGGTTGACGATCAGGAATGTGCCAGACACGAACCTCACGTACTCGATTGACATCAACACGACCGGTCAAGTGAACTTGGTCACGGCATTTCCGCCCGTAGCCAGCTTCACTGCCCATCCGACGAATGGGGTGACGCCGTTGGATGTGACGTTTACCGACACCTCGGTCGGCACGATCACCAATTGGGTTTGGGACTTTGGGGACGGCAACACGGCAAACGTTGCGACCGGTATTGTGATCCACACGTACGACACCGGGGGGGTCTATACCGTCAGTCTGACAATCAACGCCTACGGGGGCAGTAGCAGCGCCACAGAATCCAACTACATCGTATTGATCAACCCGGCGCATCTGGTGGTTGATCCGGTCAGCCTCAATTACGGGTCGGTGACTATCGGACAGACGAGTAACCAAAATTTCTCAGTGATCAATACCGGCGACGTATCGCTGAGTGGCACGGCTACCATCGCAGTTGCGGGGCCCTTTGCGGTCACCGGCGGCAGTCCATACACGGCGACCGGCGGTCAGACGTCTTCGGTGACCGTGGCATTTGCGCCAAGCGCGCCCGGCCCGACCAATGGCTCGGTGATCTTTACCAGCAATGGCGGGGACTTGACCAATAATGTGACAGGTATCGGCGTTTGCATTTACGCGCTCAGTAGCAGTGGCGCAAGTTTCCCGGCAATGGGCGGCACCAATACGGTCGGCGTGATTACCGCCAGTCCCTGCCTGTGGAACGCGACGCCGAACGACATCTGGTTGACGATTTCGAGCGGCGGAAGCGGTACAGGTGCTGGCACCGTGACATACGTTGTTGCTCCCAACGCTTCGAGTAGCGCGAGAACCGGCACGATCAGTATCGCTGATCAGACGTTCACGGTGGCGCAGGCGGGCGACACAACGCCGCCAACGGTTGTTCTGACGGAACCGGCTTCGGGTGCGACTGTGAGCAATACAATCGCGGTGAGCGCGACAGCGACGGACGATGTTGGGGTGATGAGCGTGGAGTTTTACCGGGGCGCCGGCGTTTTGATTGGCACCATCACCACGCCGCCTTACAGCGTGAACTTCGACACGAGGACGGTGAGCAATGGGCCTAACTGCTTCTACGCCAGGGCGTATGATGCGGCGCACAATGTGGGGAGTTCGTTGACGAACTGCGTCACAGTGACGGACAACGATCCAGCAGTGCCGACAGGTTTGACAGCCACAGCGGTTTCAAGCAATGAGGTTGATTTGAGTTGGAACGCTTCGGGAGGCGTGGTGGCAGGCTACAAGGTGTTTCGATACGGCGTGCTGATAGCGATGACGACCAGTACCAACGATTCCGACAGTGGCCTAGCCACTGGGACGGAGTATTGCTATCAGGTCGCAGCTTATGACCACGTCGGGCGGGAGTCGGCCCTGAGCGCGGATGTTTGTGTGCAGACGTTTGTTGCGCCCGGGTCGTTGCGTGGCACGTACAACGGGTTGGTTATACAAACCAATGCGCCGACGCATGAGAGCTCGGGATCGATCGAGCTGGTGGTCAGCAAGACGGGATCGTTTGCCGCGAGTCTCAGGATGGGAGGGAGACGGTCGGGGTTCAATGGACGATTTGATGGTTCCGGTGAGTCGACGAACACAGTTGTGCGCAGGGGGTTGAATGCGCTGCAAGTGATTCTGCATTTGGACGTGGCGGATGATAGCGAACGGATCACTGGGACGGTTTCGAACGACGTGTTTACGTCTGAGTTGCTGGCGAACCGAGCAGTGTACAATCGGACGAATTTATGTCCGTTGGCCGGTAGTTACACGGTTGTATTGGAGCCGCCCGGTGGGGACTCGGCAAACATTCCGCAGGGTAATGGGTACGGGAGGATTACCGTCACAACAATTGGTAGTGGGAAACTGAGGGGGATACTCAGTGATGGTAGGAGGATCGCAGGCAACGTGCCGGTATCGAAGTATGGCACATGGCCGTTATATGAGGCGCTCTACAAGAAACAAGGTTCCTGTATTGGTTGGATAACGTTTACCACCAATAGCACGTTTGAGGCGACGGTTGATTGGTTCAGGCCGGCCATATCGACGGCTCGCTACTATCCATCTGGTTTCGCGACCAATGTTACCTTGACTGGTGGGAAATACGTGTCGCCGAAGGCGGGTGGATCGAGTCCTGCGGGCGATCGGCAGATTACATTGGGATGGGGCAATCTGGTGAGCAATATTGTTCAGGCCGTGAGTGTTGATGCCAATGGCAACGTTACCGTGTTGCCTCCGAACAGGCAGGACCTGAGGATGAAACTGCAACTGTCAACGGGTCTATTCAGCGGGTTTTTCATACATCCATCACTCGAGATGCCGATCAGCTTCAATGGGGCAGTTTTGCAGTTCGACAATTCTGGCGCGGGCTACTTCTTGGGGACCAACGAGAGCGGTTTTGTGGTGATTGGGCCGATGCCGTGATTCCGCAGTCTGGGTGTGGTTCGCATTGTCGCTGGCCCACGTGACAACGCGGTACTCATTTCACAAACTCAGTTGGCTCGGTTCGGGAGTTGCAATCGCGTTCTGATCGGCAAACAGAATGCCGACGCCAAGAACGCACGGAATCAGCCGCTTCGTGCGCTGCCCGTGTGTCGCGTAGTCTGTCAACCCTTCCAGCAGCAGTTTCTCCTCGTAGTGCAGTTTCCCTAGCAGATTCAGAAGCAGGACCAGCCGAACAATCAGCCGCCACCATGTGAAATCAGCCGTTACCAATACTGCGTTCGAGTTTCGCGTGGTGTAGGCGCGATTGACGAATTTCCATCTGCCGCGCCCAACACTGTTGATGCTGGTAAGCGTGTTTCAGGGACAGAACTTGATCTTACGCGCTTGCGCTGAGGCGGTGAAGGAACGTTATCGGTCCTTCAGCTACGGCGACTGCATGCCAATCCTCTGAAAGCCTGCCCCGAATCCTCTTCGGGGCCACCCCGAATTCTTTTCGGGGCAAGCCCACTGCACCCCCCGGCGTGGCTGATGCTACTTAGGTAGCCGTTGCAACGGACAGAGAGGATGCGCCAATGTTATCAAGGGTTTATAAGCAGCTCACGCTGGTTGGAACCGTCATTCTTTCTCTTTCATGCTTAACTTTCTCAGTTTTGAGAGCCGAGGACGGCAGCGGCAGCGTGATCAGTGCGCACGGTACGCCCGTGAATACGGTGGGCGAGTTGACCGTGTTGCAGGCATGCGATTTCGAGCACGGGCACAGCGAACTGATCCACATGCTGAAAGACCTCAAGACAGGCCAGACAACCCGTCTGCGGTTCAATCACCGCGCACCAACGCGGCTGCATTCGGGCGCGATCGTGCGCATTCGTGGTGAGAAGGTCAACGAAGAGATTGTCGTGTCGGCCGACGGTTCGGGCAACGTTGAAACCCTGGCGGAGGCTACACTCGTTTCGGGCAACCAGAGCACTGTGGTTATCCTGATCAATTTCCTCGATGCAAACATCGAGTGCTCTGCAGCGTCGGTTGCCAGCCTGATGTTTTCCAGCTCAAACTCAGTGAACAGTTTGTACCAGGAGATGTCGTACGGCAACGTGTCGTTTTCGGGCAACGTGTTCGGCCCGTTCACGATCAACTACACGAGTACCGGCAGTTGCGATTACTACGGCTGGGCTTCGGCTGCCGATGCGGCGGCGCAAGCGGCAGGTGCGAATCTCAGCAGCTACACGCACAAGGTGTACGTGCTTCCTAAGAAGAATCAATGCGGTTGGGCCGGACTCAGCACCATCGGCGGTAATCCGAGCAGCTCGTGGATCGCATACTGCGACTTGAACGACGTGTACGCGCACGAGCTCGGTCACAGTCTGACAATGCAGCACGCGTCCACCGACGCCGACAACGACAATGCCAACGAGTGCGAATACTGCGACACCTCCGATGTGATGGGCTACGTGGGCATCGGGTTGCGCCATGTCGACGCGCCGCACAAGGACGAACTGGGCTGGCTGCCCACTGGTAAGGTCGCCTCGGTCAGCAGCAACGGCGTGTATCTAATCGCGCCGCTGGAGGATTCCCCATCAAACACGCCTTATCCACAAGCGCTAAAAATGGTGCGACCGAGCGGCGACTACTACTATTTCTCGTTTCGGCGGAAGATCGGCTACGACACCTCGATGCCTTCGCAATATGCCGATAAACTCAACGTTCATCACTACGCGGGGAGCGGCTCATTGCACACCTATTTGGTTGAGCCGCTCGGTGACGGCGAATCGTTTGCCGATCCAATTAACGGCGTTACCGTGACTCAACTCAGCCACACGGCCGATTATGTCACCGTGCAGGTGCTGACAGACTGCGCGCCACTTGCGCCCACAGTCACCGTTTCCTCCACCAACTACGTCGGTCTCGCGGGTTGCACGTTTAGCTACACCGTTGCACTTCAAGACAACGACACCGCGCCGTGCAGCTCGAGCTCGTTCAACCTCAGCGCCATAGCGCCCGCTGGCTGGACGGCATCGGTCGCGCCGACATCGCTCTCGCTCGGTCCCGGTCAGACGAGCACGGTCACATTGACGGTCACGTCGCCGAACGGTGTGACGAACGGCACCTACAGCGTCAATGTCAACGTCAGCGACAACTTCACGCTTGCGCACAACGCCTCCACCAGTGCCACGGTCGTCATTCAGTCGCCAGACTCGTCGCGCATCAAGCTCGCCGCCACCGCGAAAAACGGCAAGACGCGGTTGCGCTGGAACCGACCGAAAAAAGTGGCCGTAAGCGCCTACCGCGTGTATCGCGACGACGGCACAGGCAACTTCACCCTGATCGCCACGAAACGCACAAGCAGTTTCCAAGACGCACCTGAGACACTCGACATGGCCTACTCCTATTACGTCACTGCCTACAGTAAGCTGGACAGTCAAACGGTTGCCAGCAACGTCGCCACCATCCTCGTTCCAGCCCCCAGCCTAAAGAAACACTAACTCTGTCCAGAGTGTTTCTGCAGCCAGATAAGCGACGCGATGAGCGATAGAACCAGCAATCCCGCCGCCACTTTATTCTCAGTTTCCGCTTGTCCGACTATTGCCGACGACATAGCTGTTTTGTGATGGGCGATCAGTGATTCTACTTTCCAGAACAACCTTGGATCGTTAGAGTTTACGCAAGATAGCGTTCGTATGCGCTCGCTCACGGTGGGGAAGGTTCGAGACAATGATCGATAAATTCACCGCGTTGGCGAATACGGCAGGTACCGTCAACGGGTACTGGAGTATTTCAGTTTGCAGGCGATGATTGCCGAATACACCAAGATTTACTACAATTTGTTGAGCTGCAAAGCCACATGAAACCTACCTCACAGCCGTCACTCTGCGTCGTCATACCGGCCTTCAATGAAGGCCGATCGGTCGGGAACGTCGTCGGAAAAGTGAAAGAAGTTTATCCCCATGTGGTCGTCGTCGACGACGGCTCCAACGATGATACGGCCTTGCAGTCGCGCGCTGCTGGCGCCGTGGTGCTCAGCCACATCCTCAACCGTGGCCAAGGTGCGGCGCTGAAAACCGGCATCGATTACGCCCTCGGGGCAGGTGCGCAGATCGTTGTCACGTTTGATAGCGATGGTCAACACCAGGTCGAGGACATCGCCCCGATGATCGCGCCGATCCTAGGCGGGGCAGCGGACGTCGCACTCGGCTCACGCTTTCGCAGCCCAGAAAGCAACGTGCCGCCTTTGCGTAAGTTCATCTTGAAATGTGGCATTGTCTTTACGCGGCTGGTGTCGCGGATTCATGTGACCGACACGCACAACGGTTTGCGCGCGTTCTCGCGCGACGCGGCGTCGCGTATTGAAATCCGTCAGGACCGCATGGCACACGCCTCTGAAATCCTGGATGAGATCGGGCGGTTGAAGCTGCGCTACTGTGAGGTCCCAGTCCGCGTCGTTTACAGCGATTACGCAGTTAAAAAGGGCCAACGTTCGTCGGCTGCTTTCCGCATCATCTGGGATTTTCTAATTGGTAAATGGGAGAGGTGATATGATGGTCATTCAAATATTGGTTGTCACGTTCGCATTGTTTGCCTTATCACGCGTATTTGCCCGCTTCCGAAGTCGGTTAATAACTCTTGTAGAATTTATGACTTGGTCCGGTTTTTGGGCCGCCGTCGCAGTTCTGGTGCTCGTTCCAAAGCTCAGCCAGTGGTTCGCAAAGTTATTGGGCGTTGGGCGCGGGGCTGACGCCGTGTTTTATACAGCAATTGTTGTGCTGTTCTACCTATTTTTTCGGATCTACTCCAAAATTCGCGCACAGGAATATCAGATTACTTTGCTCGTCCGAAAACTCGCACTCGAACGCAGTCGCAATGGCAAATCACTAAATGCAACCCACCCCACAACCGGAACCCCCAAGGATGATGGGCCACTGTAACCGCGATCAGGACAATGTGACTGCCAAACGTTTATACCGCATCAACGGTTACGACATCCTCCGTTGTTCGCGGGGCGTATGTCATATGGGAAATATCAGTTGAAAGAAACTTCTCAAGAACCAACAGTGGCAGGCAAGACCGGTTGGACAAACGGAACGGCTCTCAAAATCGTTCTTTTGATAGCGGTCTTCATCGTCGCTTTGACCACGAATCTCTATCCGATTATCCACTCCCCTGTAAAAGCCAGGCACGGTTTCGGTATTTTCGCAGATACGCGTCTTTACCATAAACTTGCATACAATCTGTATGAAGGTCACGGTTTTTCAGGAACCGACGACGGTCGAGCGTTTGGGGTGCCCCATCAAGACAAACCGCTTGCGTACGAACCTGCTGTGACTCGTGGTCCTGTCTACCCTGTTTTCCTTTGCGCCGTCTACAAGGTTTTTGGCAGCCGGGAAGCCATGGCGTCGATTGATACCTGGCATATCAATTGTGACCGGGTCCGGATTGTGCAAGGCATTCTGAATGCGCTGACCGCTTTGTTGGTTTTTGGGATTGTCAGCCTCATCTGGGACGGTTGTTTCTGGCCCGCGCTGACAGCCGCGGTCCTCCAAGCCTTCTGTTTCTATAACATTTATTACGCGCGGGCGCTACTTTCTGAGTCAGTGACCACTTTTATCCTGACGGGATTCATCCTGCTCGGTGTCTTGGCGTTGAAAATGAGAAAGGTTCTCTGGTGGCTAGCCGCCGGGATGCTGTGCGGTATAACGATCCTGTCGCGCTCGGAATATCTTCCGTTTCTGCTTGTGTTTAGCGGATACATATTCTGGGTGAACCGAGGTCGGGCTTGGATTGGCTTCCGGAATGCCGTTTTGTTTGCCATGGCCACTATCTGCGTTGTTGCTCCGTGGACGATCAGGAACTATTGCACATTTAAACAGCTGATACCCGTATCAGTGGGCGGGCCGGGACTTGGTTTGTACGAAGGGACGTTTGAATCCAAGAGCACCTGGAAAAATTGGGGCGTTTTCTCTGATGAGGTCTTCTATTTACCCGGAGAAAAGGAGCGGTTCGGCACTCTATACGCTTCATTTGATGCATACTTCGAAAGCGGAAGTATAAAGGTTCAACAGCTCGAGAAAGAGCTCACTCAGATGGCCGTCGCAAGGATCAAAAGCCGACCATTGGATTGTCTGGGCAATTGGGTTACCAAGGCGCCCCGGCTTTGGTACCAGAACTATATCCCAATGTATCTGGTGGAAAAGGAGGCCTCCGGTAATTGGTTTGTTTTCTATTTTGTGTTTGCCTTGTTGGCCTTTTGTTTGAGCGCAAACGAAGAGAGAGTTTTATTGGGATTGATTGGATTGCTATTTATCTATTTGAATCTGATTTTACTGCCGCTGCATCTCGAGCCGCGGCACAGCGTGGCCTTAATGCCGGGGATCATCGCCCTGACCGGGATTGGACTGGGAAAGGTGTTCGTCTGGATAAAGACAAAGCGGATATGCCATAAATTCACCGCGTTGGCGAATACGGCAGGTACCAGTCGCTGCATCCTGGTAATCAGCCTTGCGCTCTTGATTGGGCTGGTCGGTGCATACTCGAATCACTTCCACAACGATTTCCATTTCGACGACTCGCATGCGATTGTCAATAATGCATTCATCCGCGATTTGCGGAACATCCCCCGGTTCTTTTGCGACGCGACGACATTCAGTTCCCTGCCGGCGAATCAGTCCTACCGGCCAATTGTCTCGACGACACTGGCAATTGATTACTGGCTGGGGGGAAAGTTGGATCCGTTCTGGTTTCAGGTGTCGGACTTCGTATGTTTCACAGCGTTGGTGCTGCTGCTTGGACTCGTCATCTATCGACTTCTGGAAATCGGTGGAACATCAACCCCGCTTGGAGCGGGGTCAACACGAAATATTTGGCTGGCAGTCATTGCCGCCGGTTGGTTCGGGCTGCACCCTGCAAACGCGGACACGGTGAATTACATCATCGCGCGTTCGGATGTGCAGTCCACCCTAGCCGTGATTGGATCGTTTGCTGTGTATCAGATATTTCCGGGCCGCCGTCGAACATACGCGTATTTGCTTCCGGCGGTGATCGGGATTCTCGCCAAGCAGACCGCGGCGATGTTCGCGCCTCTTTTTGCCATGTATTGGCTGCTCTTTGAGGGGGATACGAAACCGGACTTCTCAAGACACACACAGCGTGTGATCTGTTTTCTTCGGGCAGTTGTCCCGGCGTTTGTTCTCTGCGGAGCGATGTGGCTTTTCGTGCAGCATATGACCCCAAAGACGTGGGTCGCCGGTGCAGCGAATGCGCGTCAGTATCTGATCACGCAGCCTTATGTCGTGATGCTTTATTTCAAAACGTTCTTCTGGCCGCGCGGTCTTTCTGCCGATTACGATCTCGCCCCCTTTCACACGACGGACGACCCAAGGTTTTGGGCTGGGTTCGGTTTTCTAGTGTTCCTTACGTTGTGTGCTGTCATGGCGGCTGCGTGTCGGCGCACCCGGGTGACGGGCTTTGGACTGCTGTGGTTTCTGATGGCGTTGTTGCCCACTTCGCTATGGCCGCTGGCAGAGGTTATGAATTCACATCGCACGTTCTTTCCTTATGCGGGCCTGATCATCGCGGTCGCTGGTCTGGCTGCGTCGCTACTGAGGCTACGGAGTCACGAAGGTTTCTGGGGAAAGGCTGTGGCAATCGGTGGCATCGCCATGTTTCTTTGCGCCAATGGCTACGCTACCTATCAGCGAAACAAGGTATGGAAGAATGAGGAATCCCTCTGGCTTGACGTCACCATCAAAAGCCCCAACAACGGAAGAGGGCTTATGAACTACGGCAATACGCTCATGGCCAAAGGTGATTTCAAGCAAGCGCTCGATTACTTTTACCGGGCACAACGTCTTACCCCTCGGTATCCAACACTGTTCGTCAATATCGCCGTTGCCGAGGGAGCAATCGGTCAGCCGGTTAAGGCTGAACAAGACTTCAAGCAGGCACTGCAGCTCGCGCCGGGCGACCCAAATTCCTATAGCTACTACTCCCGCTGGCTGTTGTCGCGGTCGCGGGTTGGCGAAGCGGTGGGGCTGCTCCGCAAGGCTTTGGAGTTAAGTCCGGGGGATCTCTTTGCCCTGGGTTTGATGAATTCGGCGCAAGCTCTGTTGACGACCGCCCCCGTCGCACCTCTGCCCGGCACTGTCGCAAGCTCCGAAACATACTTGAATCTGAGCCTGAAGTATTACAATGAGAAACGCTACGGTGAAGCCATCGCCGCCGCAGAACAGGCTTTGAAGTTAAGACCTGACTACGCCGCAGCATATAACAACATTTGCGCCGCATACAATCAACTTGGGCAATATGAGAAAGCGGTAGCGGCCGGCGAGCAGGCGCTGTGCTACCAACCCGATTTTCCTTTGGCATCCAATAATCTCCAGTATGCGCGTCAAAGGATTGGAGTTCCGTAAGTTAAGCTGCCCAGCCGCCTGGCTCAAAACATCGCTGTGGAAAATTCTTAAAGATTGTTGTTGACGTCCGCCGCCGGTTCGTTGTATGTGTCTACACTCGCGAGGTAGGGCGTTTTTACGGCGAGGTAAAACTTGTCTCAAAATTAGAGGCGAGAACTATCTCAAATAGGGCAGTCCATCGACGGATGAGGGCGATGGGCGGCAAAATGAGCGATCAGAACAATAGAACAATGGGAGAAGAATCTATGAAGCACCAATTATTTGTTAAAGCGGCGATTGTCGGTTTGTTCGTCGGGATGATGGGAGTCTTCTGGCCTGGTCAATCCCATGCGACGGAGGCCATCCTTACAGATGATGCTACAGTCGCAATGGACAAACCGGCGGGTAGTTCTAGGATGACAGCCTCTTACCTTTGTGTTGGCGGCTTACCGGGCGACAACGACAACGACGACAGACAGAACGCATACTTGAAGTTTGACTTGTCCCCATTACCCGCCGGCACGACAGGAACCAACATAGCCAAGGCAACGCTGGTGTTGTATGCGAGAACCGTCAAACACGCTGGTTCGTTTGACGTCGTTGCGGTCAACGGAGCATGGACCGAAAGCACCGTGACGTCCGCGACAGTCCCTTCACCAACCGAAGTCGAGGCGACAGGAGTGGGAGTAACCCCGGGTGAATTCGTAACGGTAGATTTGACAGGGCTGGTCAGGGATTGGGTCGATAAAGTGATCGCGAACGACGGCATAGCGCTCATTCATAACGGATCGGATGTGAATGTGCAGTTTGACAGCAAAGAGGGTAAGAAGGCCGTCCTCCCAGCGCGACTTCTAATCACCATAGTTAATGGCGGAACGACGGCGGAGGCAGGCTTGCCCGGCGCAACCGGCCCGACGGGTGACACAGGCGCGCAAGGCCCGGCAGGTGAAGCTGGTGCGCAAGGCCCGGCCGGTGAAGCTGGTGCGCAAGGCCCGGCCGGTGAAGCTGGTGCGCAAGGCCCGATAGGCCCGACGGGTGACACCGGCGCGATAGGCCCGACGGGTGACACAGGCGCGATGGGTGACACAGGCGCGACCGGCCCTGCGGGTCTTTCGGGAAGCGCCTTCGGTACGGTGGCAACGAGTCAGAGTACGACGTCGACAAACTATACTGACCTGTCCACGGTCGGACCTACGGCGACTGTCACGGTTCCAGACTCGGGCAAAGTCCTTGTGACTCTGACGGCATTCATGACGAACAATTCTAACAATAAAGATGGATATATGAGCTTCTCGGTCGTCGATGTGGCGCCATTGCCGAGCTTCTCGGTCGTCAGTGGGACGGCAGCGTCGGATGCTATGTCGCTCCACTTTAATGACGACTCTTTACTGTCTTTCCAGGGGAGTGCGACGTACGTGGTTTCCGGTCTATCCGCGGGGAGTCATGCGTTCACCGCCAAGTACAGGACTGCCGGGGGCACCGAGACGTTTGCCAACAGAAGCATCATCGTCATTCCGCTTCCCTAGCGGTAGCGAGTGACCAAAACGATATGAAGGGAGGCTCCCAAAGAGCCTCCCTTTATGTTATGTTTGGTGCGGTTCGCGTCCCCAGCAAGTCAGAACGGCAATCCCGTCACCACTTCCGCCGGGAGGCTTGCCCCGAATCCGATTCGGGGACGGAATCCGCCTATCGGCGCAAGAAAGCGCGACGCAAACAAGCAGAGAGAAGTAACAGAAGTTCCCGTCTCATCCTCAGCCGCCTGGCTCAAAACATCACTGTGAAAATTTTCCTTGCTCAAAACATCACTGTGAAAAATTCTTTAAAATTGTTGTTGACGTCCGACGCCGGTTCGCGTATATGCGCTGACTAGCGAGGTAGAGTGTTTTTAACACTGGGTATGGGTAAGGCAAATCCTATCTCAATATCTAGAGTAGTCCATCGACGGATGAGGGCGATGGGCGGGAAAAGGGCGGTCGGAACAATAGGAGAAAATCTATGAAGCACCAATTATTTGTCAAAGCGGCGATTGTCAGTTTGTTCGTCGGGATGATAGGAGTCTTCTGGCCTGGTCAATCCCATGCGACGGAGGCCATCCTCACAGATGATGCTACAGTTGCAGTGGGCAAACCGGCAGCTAGTTCCAGGATGACCGCCTCTTACCTTCGTGTTGCCGGCCCACTGGGCAGCAAGACAGAACAGAACACATACTTGAAGTTTGACTTATCCCCATTACCCGCCGGCACGATAGGAACCAACATAGCCAAGGCAACACTGGTGTTGTATGCGAGAACCGTCAAACACGCTGGTTCGTTTGACGTCGTCACGGTCAAAGGAGCGTGGAACGAAAGCACCGTGACATCCGCGACAGTCCCTTCACAAATCGAAGTGGAAGCGACAGGAGTGGGAGCAGTCCTGGATGAATTCGTAACGGTGGATTTGACAGAGCTGGTCAGGGATTGGGTCAATGGAGTGGTCACGAATGATGGCATAGCGCTCATTCCTAACGGATCGGATGTGGATGTGCAGTTTGACAGCAAAGAGGGTACGAAGGCCGTCCTCCCAGCGCGACTTCTAATCACCACAATTGATCCGAACTTGTGGGTGGCGGCGGCAGGCGCGCCCGGCGCGACGGGTGACACAGGCGCCACCGGTGCCACAGGCCCGACCGGCGCGACAGGTGCGACCGGTGTTACCGGTGCAACAGGTGGTACGGGATTGACAGGTTTGACAGGCGCTACAGGCGCGACGGGTGCGACGGGTGGTACGGGATTGACAGGTTTGAAAGGTGACCAAGGTGTGCAGGGTGTGCAAGGTGTGACCGGTGCGACGGGAGCCGTTGGTGCGACCGGTGAAGTTGGTGCGCAAGGCCCGACCGGCGCGACGGGTGCCATAGGCCCGACAGGCGCGACTGGAGCTGTTGGCATGACATTCCGAACCGCATGGGATAGCGGGACGACATATGCGACCAATGACGTGGTGACGGAAGGCGGATCCACGTATATCGCGCTCACGGTGAACACCGACGTCAACCCGACTAACGATGTCGGGGGGAACTGGACGATGGTGGCTGCGGCAGGCGCAACTGGCGCAACGGGTGACACCGGTGCGACGGGTGACACAGGTGCGCAAGGTCTGAAAGGTGACCAAGGTTTGCAAGGCATCCAAGGTCTGAAAGGCGACCAAGGTGTGCAGGGTGTGCAGGGTGTGCAAGGTGTGACCGGTGCGATCGGCCCGACGGGTGCGACCGGTGACGTTGGTGCGCAAGGCCCGACCGGCGCGACGGGTGCCATAGGCCCGACAGGCGCGACCGGTGACGTTGGCCCGACCGGCGCGACTGGAGCCGTTGGCATGACATTCCAAGGCGGATGGGGTAGCACTTATCCATACCTTGTCAATGACCTCGTGACGGTTTATGGGGCAACGTGGATCTCGATCACGGATTCGAACGTCGACCACGACCCGAGCACCGATGGCGGGACGAACTGGGTTTTGGTAGTGCCGGCAGGCGCGACCGGCGCGACGGGCGCTGTTGGTGCGACTGGCCCGATAGGTCCGACAGGGAATACAGGCATTCAGGGTCCAACTGGAGCAACGGGTGCGGTTGGCGCAACCGGCCAGACAGGTTTGACCGGCGCGACCGGTCACACAGGCGCGACCGGCGCGACGGGATCTACTGGCGCGACGGGTGCCAACGGTACCAACGGCTCGAATGGCTCGACCGGCGCGACGGGTGCGACCGGCCCGATAGGTACGAACGGTGTAGCAGCCACAGTCTCGATTGGTACGACTACTACAGGCGCGGCGGGAACGAGCGCCACTGTGACGAACACTGGCACGTCTGGCGCAGCGGTTTTGACTTTCACCATTCCACAGGGTGCGGCAGGTACGAACGCTCAGTGGAGGGCTGGCACCGCCACCATACCTGCGTCGGGCAACACGGTTGCCGTCACCATGAGCAGCGCTTTCACAGGCAGCCCTACTAACTACGTAGTTCACGCTACATTCACGAAGGCGGTAAACTGGGGTTCCGGTAGCAGTTCTGTTCCACTCCTCGTGATTATCAGCAAGACGGCCACCGGGTTCACAATTGAGACAGTTAATGACAGCAGCACTGCGGTCAATGCGCCCACTGGTGGCGCGACAATCGACTGGATAGCGATGCCGCAGAACTAGCGGGAGCGAGTGACCAAGCGATATAAACAATCAGTCGCCTTGCTCAAAACATCACTGGGGAAATTCTTAAAGATTGTTGTTGACGTCCGACGTCGGTTTGTATACATGCGCGAGGTGCGGTAGGGTATGCGAGATCGGTGAGGCATTTTTAAACGAGGTATGAACGAGGTAAGACTTGTCTTAAAATTTGAGGCGAGAACTGTCTCAAAATAGAGTAGTCCATCGACGGATGAGGGCGATGGGCGGGAAAAGGGCGGTCGGAACAACAGGAGAAAATCTATGAAGCACCAATTATTTGTCAAAGCGGCGATTGTCAGTTTGTTCGTCGGGATGATGGGAGTCTTCTGGCCTGGTCAATCCCATGCGACGGAGGCCATCCTCACGGACGATGCTACGGTTGCACTGGCCAAGCCGGCGAGCAGTTCCAGGATGACCGCCTCTTACCTTCGTGTTGCCGCCACCAATCTTCGTGCTGCCGGCCTGAGCGACAACGACAACGACGACAGACAGAACGCATACTTGAAGTTTGACTTGTCCCCATTACCCGCCGGCACGACAGGAACCAACATAGCCAAGGCAACGCTGGTGTTGTATGCGAGAACCATCAAACACGCTGGTTCGTTTGACGTCGTCGCGGTCAAAGGAGCATGGAACGAAAACACCGTGACATCCGCGACAGTCCCTACACCAACCGAAGTCGAAGCGACAAACGTGGTAGCAATCCTGCATGAATTCGTAACGGTGGATTTGACAGAGCTGGTCAGGGATTGGGTCAATGGAGTGGTCACGAACGACGGCATAGCGCTCATTCCTCACGGATTGGTGGATGTGCAATTTGACAGCAAAGAGGGTACGAAGGCTGTCCTCCCAGCGCGGCTTCTAATCACCACAGTTAGTGGCGAAACGGTAGCGGCGGCAGGCCTGCCCGGTGCGACCGGCGACACAGGCGCCACCGGTGCCACAGGCCCGACCGGCCCGACAGGCCTGACCGGTGCCACAGGCCCGACCGGTGCCACAGGTGCGACAGGCCCGACAGGTGACCACGGTGACAAGGGTGCCTGCGGTGACAAGGGTGACAAGGGTGACCACGGTGACAAGGGTGACAAGGGTGACCACGGCGACAAGGGTGATCAAGGTGACAAGGGTGATCAAGGTGACCACGGTGACAAGGGTGACAAGGGTGACCAAGGTGACCAAGGCCCGCACGGTGATAGGGGACCCGTTGGCATTACATTCATGGGCGCATGGACCTGCGATACGACATACACGAACAATGACGCCGTGACTGATGGCGGATCCACGTATATCGCGCACACGACGAACACCTGCGTCGACCCGACTACCGATGGCGGGACGAACTGGGTGCTGGTTGCAGCGGCAGGTCACCACGGTGACAAGGGTGACCAGGGTGACAAGGGTGACCGCGGTGACCAAGGCCCGCAAGGTTACCAAGGCCCGAAAGGTGACCACGGCGACAAGGGTGATCAAGGTGACAAGGGTGACCACGGTGACAAGGGTGATCACGGTGACAAGGGTGACCAAGGCCCGCACGGTGATAGGGGACCCGTTGGCATTACATTCATGGGCGCATGGACCTGCGATACGACATACACGAACAATGACGTCGTGACTGATGGCGGATCCACGTATATCGCGCACACGACGAACACCTGCGTCGACCCGACTACCGATGGCGGGACGAACTGGGTGCTGGTTGCAGCAGCAGGTCACCACGGTGACAAAGGTGACAAAGGTGACAAGGGTGACCAAGGTTACCAAGGCCCGCAAGGTGACCGCGGTGACCGAGGCCCGCTAGGTCTGAGAGGTGACAAAGGTGACCAAGGCCCGCAAGGTTACCAAGGCCCGACAGGTTACCAAGGTCTGAAAGGTGACAAAGGTGACCAAGGCCCGCAGGGTTACCAAGGCCCGACAGGTTACCAAGGTCTGAAAGGTGACCAAGGTGACCAAGGCCCGCAAGGTGACCACGGCGACAAGGGTGACCGCGGTGACAGGGGTGACCCAGGTACGGCGGGAAGCACAGACATGGAGGTGACAAATAGTGAGAGTACGACGTCGACAAGCTATACTGACCTAACCACGGTCGGACCTACGTCGACTGTCACGGTTGCAAGCTCGGGCAAAGTCCTTGTCACCGTGACGGCACTCGTGTCGAACAGCTATAGCTCTGCTAGTGGATACATGAGCTTCCAAATCGATGCGAATCCCATCGTGCCGTCAACGTTGGATCGTACGTCGCTCCGCATGCGAGGCGACGCGTCTGACCAGGCGAGTGCGACGCACGTGGTCAGAGGTCTAACCGCGACGAATCATACGTTCACCGCCAAGTACCGGTCCAGCAGCGGGGGCAACACCGCGACGTTTGCCAACAGAAGTATCATCGTCATTCCGCTTCCCTAGCGGCAGCGATTGACCAAACAATATGAAGGGAGGCTCCCAAAGAGCCTCCCTTTATGTTTGGTACGGCTCGCGCCACCACTTCCGCCGGGGAGGCTTGCCCCGAATCCGATTCGGGGGGCGGATCCGCCTATCGGCGCGAGAAAACGCCCTATATATGATGTGTCTTGATAGGGGGAAAGTCCTAGGCAGAAATAGTCCTGCGTCCGATAGACAGCGGGAAGGAATCTGTTAGGCTAGTAATCATGTTTAGGAAAATTTCAGTGCATGTGCGGGCAGACCTCGGCTCCATCGTGTGGGACATATCTTTGAAGCTGCCCCCACGAAGATTGTTGTGGACATCCTGCTCTAGTTAGAGTAAGTTAAGTAGTTCGAGGGGTATGATATCTTTTGGCAGTGTTCGACAGGGCAAGAGTTGTATCAAAAAGCAGTTAGGGGTCATGAACACCATGAATCAGTTTCGAATAGTAGCACATACATTAACATGCGTATTGCGGGCGTGCCGTTGCGCAAGCGCCGGATGGTTCCAAGCGTCAGTCAGCGCAGGAAGAACATAGTAATCAACTAAAACCAACTCTGTTGCTCAAGAAGCAGGAAAGATTATGAAAAAGCATTTATTTTTAGGTGCTATACTTTGGTTTTCGGCGGTCGTGCTTGGTGTGCCGCAGTCGTTCGCCGACCTCTTGAATGTGAGTTTGGGTTACCCGAGAATCGCTTACGATAGCGCCAATCCGTTTGCCGTCAATTACACCGCGTCGAATCAGCTTTTTTCCGTCGGCGCGACGGCAAACGTCATAGTGTTCGCCAAAGCGGGAACGCCTATCAATATCAGCGGCACGAGCAATCTTCAAATTCAAATCAAGGTTGACAACACAGGCGTGCTGGTGGGCGGGGTGGAGGGCGACGATCTGTTAGTGAGCGGGACGGTGGCGCAAGTTGTTGGGGGTGTGACCAATACGTACTCGGGCGTCCTGCTGACGGGCGAGGTGACGGGGTTCGGCTTTTTCCCGCCTGTGGCTGGTGAAAGCAGCGGCTCTCTTTATGACTTCCGGTTCACGGTCACTGGCGGCGCGCTCAGTAATTTCTTTTCCTGCGGAAATATCAGCGTCAAACTAGACAGCAATAACTCGACGTTCACCGGCAATTTCGCAACCAATTTTAACGGATGGGCCGATGGCTACGTCGCGCTGGAAAATCTCACCATGCTACCGAGTCCCCTCACGGCGACTGCTGTCTCGTCGAGCCAGATCGACCTATCGTGGACGGACAATTCCACCAACGAAGATGGCTTCGCTATCGAACGAGCACCGGATAGCAGCGGCAGTCCGGGAACATGGGCACAGATTGCGACAGTGGGCGCGAACGTCACGAACTACAGCGACACCGAATTGTCGCCGAACACGACGTACTGGTATCGCGTGCGCGCCTACAACTCGTGTGGCGATTCAAATTACAGCAACCAAACGAGTGCGCGCACCCTCACTCCGTCGCATCTGGTGGTTACTCCGGACAGCCTCGATTACGGATCGGTCACCGTCGGCCAGACGAGTAACCAAAATTTCTTGGTGATCAATACCGGCGACGTGTCCTTGAGCGGCACGGCCGCCCTCGAAGACGCGGGGCCGTTTGAGGATCAAGGAAAACTTCGCACGGTTTCAAAGGGCAAGACCTTCCACGTAGTCGCGGCGGGGCCGTTTGGGATCACCAGCGGAGCTGAGTACACAGTGGCCGGTGGCCAGACGGGCACTGTGACGGTGACTTTTGCGCCAAGCGCGCCCGGCACGGCCAATGGATCGGTGATCTTTACCAGCAACGGCGGCGACTCGACCAATGATGTGACAGGTATCGGCGTCTGCACTTACACGCTGTCGGCACCGGGCGGAGCGTTTGGGACGACGGGCGGCAGTGGGAGCTTCACGGTGAACACACCCGGCGGCTGTGCGTGGACGCCCAGTACCACGTACGAGTGGATTCATATCACGGGTGCCGGGCCGGGCACCGGGCCGGTGAACTTCACGGTGGATGTGAATGCCAGCGCCAATCTGCGTACGGGCACGATTATTGTCCAAGACCAAACCTTCACGGTGACGCAGGCAGGCGACACAACGCCGCCAACGGTTGTTCTGACGGAACCGACCTCGGGTATTGTGAGCAATACAATCACGGTGAGCGCGACAGCAACGGACAATGTTGCGGTGGTGAAGGTGGAGTTTTACCTCGATGGCAGCCTCTTCAGCACGGTTACCACATCGCCGTACAACGTGAGCTTTGACACGACAACGGTGGGCAATGGGTCTCACTGCTTCTATGCGAAAGCTTATGACAACGCCGGCAACGTGAGCAGTTCTGCCACTAACTGTGTGACAGTGAACAATACTGCTGCTGCTCCGTCTCTGTTGGTTGAATTAACTGTCAGCGCAGTTTCCACCGGACAGCTGAATCTGAGCTGGAGTGGCGGCGGCTCGAGTGTGGCAAGCTATGGGGTAGTTCGTGACGGGACACAGATTGTGACGACAGCCAGCAGCAATTATTCCGACAACGGCCTCGCTGCCGGGTCGAACTATTGTTACGTGGTCGTGGCTTACGATGGTGGGGGGATCGAGTTAGCACGGAGTACCGAGAAGTGCGCGCGGACTTTGGTGACACCGGGATCGTTGCGTGGCACGTACAACGGATTGGTTATACAAACCAATACGCCGACGCATGAGAGCTCGGGGTCAATCAAGCTGGTGGTCGGCGAGACGGGGTCATTTTGCGCCGACCTCACGATGGGCGGGGTGGAAAGGGATTTAGAGGGACAATTTGATGCGGCAGGTAACGCGACGAACAAGGTCGCGCGCGGGAAGTTGCATCCGCTGCAAGTGATTCTGCATTTGGACCTGGCCGACGGCACCGATCAGATCACGGGAACGGTTTCGGACGGCGTGTTTACGTCTGAGTTGCTGGCCGACCGGGAGGTGTACAATCAGACGAATCCATGTCCGCTGGCAGGTAGGTACACGGTCGTATTGGTGCCGCCAGAGGGGGATGCAGCAAACATTCCGCAGGGGAATGGGTACGGGAGCATTACCGTCACAACGGTTGGTAGTGGAAAACTGAGAGGTGTGCTCAGTGATGGTACGAAGATTACAGGCAATGCGCCGGTATCGAAGTATGGCACATGGCCGTTATATGATGCGCTTTACGAGAAACGAGGTTCCTGCATTGGCTGGGTAACGTTAGCCACCAATGGCACAGTTGAAGCAACGGTTGATTGGTTCAGGCCGGAGATACGAACGGCTCGCTACTATCCATCTGGTTTCGCGACCAATGTTACCTTGGTCGGCGAGAAATACGTGTCGCCGTCGGCAGGTGGGCCGAGTCCTGCAGGTGCTCGGCAGATTACGTTGGGAGTGGGCAATCTTGTTCAGGACGTGAGTATTGATGCCGCGGGTAACGTTACCGCGTCGCTTCCGAACAGCCAGAACCTGAAGATGAAACTGCAACCGTTGACGGGACTATTCAGGGGCAGTTTCAGACATCCGTCACTCGGGGGGACGATCAACTTCAAGGGAGCCGTTTTGCAATCCGACCATTCGGGCGCGGGCTACTTCTTGGGGGCCAACGAGAGCGGTTTTGTGGTGATTGCGCCGTGATTACGCAGTCTGACGGTGGTCCGCCTTGTCGCTGATCCGCGTGACAGGGCGACACTTATCGCACAAACTCAGTTGGCTCGACTCAGAAGCTGTACCGTGACGTAGAAATACGATCTCAGTCGCATGTTAATGGCGCGCATTCCTATTGGTTGAGCAGGGCCACCAACACGTCGATGCAGTAATCCAGTTGACGGCGCGTGATCGTCAACGGTGGGGTGAGACCAAGCACCTCGCTACGGTCGCCTTCCGGAATGGCAATGATGCCGCGTTGTAAAAGTTGCTTGCACACGCGCGGTGCGTTGCCGACATTCAGACCGAGCATCAGTCCTTTGCCGCGCACGCGCCCGGCTTTCGCCAACTGCGATGTCACGTGTGTGCCAAGTTTATCGGCCCGCGCGCAAAGCCCTAATCGCTTCATCTCGGCAACCGCAGCCAATGATGCGGCGCAACCGAGTGGGTTGCCGAGGAACGTGCTGGTGTGTATCGCTTCTCCTTGTGACTTGGGCCAACTGTCCATCATTTTCTTATTACCGATACATGCG
>JBEKLX010000013.1:0-28299 GCA_050008795.1 Verrucomicrobiia bacterium
CCTCGCCCTTTTCGACATGTGATAGCTCGGATTTCCAGAGAACACTCCTCTGCCGAATGTCGTCCGCGAACTTTGATTCGGTATACACTGCAAGGAATTTATTGAAGGCTTCAATCCCGCGATCGTACTCTGTCTTGCTGAACTCGCGATTCGGGTCAAGCTGCAACGGAACGAGTGCTTCATAGGCCTGCCGCTCCTGTTTTTGTTGGACCGATTCCCGCTGAACAGTTTTAATATCAGACTTGGAGATCAACCTGCGGCTGGTGATTGTTTTATTAGAGTTGGACACCTCAACGACAATTTGCGTGTCTGTCTCGGAAATGATTTCACATTGAATGACTTCACCGTCATTCAGCGTGACCGAGTCTGAAAAAGCACAAGATATGGTTAGAAACAGAATCGCTAAAACAAGAACTGAGATTTTCATCATTCCTCCCACTGATAGAGCTTTCCATCCCACCACGGCGTGCCTCAGAGCCTCGCCCAGACAAGGTGATTACCATCCAAGCACGGCTATTGAATCATGACAACCCAAACTTTTCTTGTCCTCGGCCCGTCAAACTCGCACAGATAGATTGCCTGCCAGGTGCCGAGTTGCAGTTGGCCATCGTGCACCAATACTTGCACGCTGCTACCCATCAAGCTGGCTTTCACGTGCGCGGCGCTGTTGCCTTCGTTATGCCGGTAGTACGGCGCATCCCACGGCACTACGCGCTCCAACGCCGTGATGATGTCCGCTGTTACATCCGGATCGGCATTCTCATTGATCGTGATCCCACAGGTGGTGTGCGGGACGAATACGGTGCACATGCCATGTTTTATTCCTGACTCCGCCACGACCCGCTGCACTTGAGCGGTGATATCCACGAACTCCGCGTGCTGGCCGGTTCTGACCGTCAACTCGGTCATGTGCCCCCCTTGCCGTTTTTCTTCACCGGTTCCGTGTGGATGACAACGCGGCCCAACTGTGGAAACTCGCGCCGCAATCGGGTCTCCATTTCCTCCGCGATGCGATGCACTTCGGCAATGGGAAGATTGGCGTCAACCAGCAGATGAAACGCGAGATAGATCCGGCCATCAACCTGCTGTACTTGCACGTCCTGACAATGGTGGGTATGCGGGATATCGCGCCGGTTGGCTTCGATTCGCGCGATGTACTCAGCAGCGTCTCGCCGCTGCAACTCCTTGCCTTCGACTACGCTATCGGTGCGCGGTTCGATGTGAACATTGATGTCCATCACTTTGCGCATACCGGTGAACGACAAACACTGACTGAGTTCGGCGCGCAACTGCGTTTCCAAGTTGGTGGCAAGAGCGTGCGCTTCCTCGAATGAAAGATCCATCGCCACTTCGAGATCCAGATCAATCCACAAGCCGCGCTTCGTCTGATGCGTCGAAACATTGTGCACCGCGAAATGCCCACGGGCCGCCACGGTGTGGATTCTTTCCAGAATGCCTTCATCATCGTCGTCGGTTGGCACGGCCTTAGCGGTGACATCCGCGTTCGGTGCGACCGTGCGGATGGCATCCCGGATCTGGTGCGTCACGGCGTGGCTTTCCTCGAACGAAAGATATCGCGGCACCGCCACGCGCAAATCAACGAAGATTTGGTTTCCGGAGTCGCGTACGCGAATCTGCTTCACTCTGCGCACGTTCCCAACGCGAGCAGCGGCTTCCAAAATCTGCGCGGCCAAACCGCTCGGCGCACGATCCAGCAGCGCGTCAACCGTACGCCGACCAAGTCGCACGCACACATGAATCACGATTACCGCCACGACCAATGCAGCCACTGCATCTGCGCTCATGAATGCAGTTTTATGCCCAGTCGTCGCGCCCAAGCGCACGAAGCCGAGTCCGACGATAACCACCACTGAACTCCAGACGTCCGTGCTGAAATGCAACGCGTCGGCTTCCAGCGCCTGACTGTGGTACTTCCTGGCTGCGCGCGACAACATTCGCGACCGAGAAACGTCCACGACAATCGAGATTCCCATCGTAATAAACGCCCACAAGCTCGGGTCAACATTAACCAGATCAATACCTAGCAGCCGTCGACCGGCCTCATAAATGATCCATGCGCAGGTAGCCAGCAACAGCAACGTTTCGACCAGTGCGCTAAGGTTCTCGACTTTGCCGTGGCCAAACATGTGTTGTTCATCGGCGGGCCGATCGCTCACACGTACGGCGAGCAGTGTGATCACTGCGGCCACAAGATCCAAGCCCGAGTGCGCCGCTTCGGCCAGAATGCCCAAGCTGCCGGTCATCAGACCGACGACAATCTTCAAGCCGGTTAGAAACAATGCGGCGACCACCGAAGTGGCTGCCGCCCATTGCTTCTGCCGCGCGGGCGTTGACATGGAGGTTTCTGCCATCGTATTGGCATGGATACTGACTCGAAAACCGTACACTTGGCCAGCAAAAAAGGAATCGTCAGCATCCGAAACGGTACTCAGCGCGACGATGCCAGAATGCGAACGACCTCCTCGTCGCTCACCTGCCTGAAATCCTCGTAGAACTGACCGACGCCCTGGAACCAAGACGGAGTATCTAGGCAAACCACTTCATTGACCTGCGGCATCGCTTCGAGTTTAGCCTCCGTATCTGGCGGACTCACGGGCACAGCTACAACAAGTTGCCGCGGTCGTAAGAGCGCCGTAGCCTGTACGGCGGCGATCATTGTCGCGCCTGTGGCCAAACCGTCGTCAACCAAAATGGCGACGCGGTCGGTGGGAGAAATGTAATTCTTGACCTTGCGGTACACGCGCCGCTGCTCTGCAATCTCTGCCAGACGCGCTCGAATCTCATCATCCAGGTACTTCTGCGTCGCAACGGCGAGTGCACGTACTTCCTCGTTGACGAATGCCTTGCCTCCCTCGCAAATCGCGCCCAATGCCAGTTCCGGATTGCCCGGCGCGCGCAGTTTTTTCACCAGCAAAACATCCCAATCGCATTGCAGAGTCCGAGCAACTTCAGCGCCTACAACAACTCCACCACGAGGAAGACTGAGAATCAACGGACGATCCGCCGCAAACCGCTGGAGTGTCGCTGCCAGCCGCTGCCCAGCTTCGGCTCGATCCTGGAATTTCATGCCGCACCTTCACTGCGCGTCAACGCGGCTCGATTGTCTTCTTGTACGTTAAGATACCTTCGCCGATGGCTTTTGCCAATGTGTCGCGATACGCGCCGGTAAGGATTTTTCGTTCCTCGGCTGGGTTGGAGAGAAATCCGCCTTCGACAAGAATCGCCGGGCAACTGGCGTCGCGCAATACGACAAACCGCGCCCGTCGCACACCGCGATCCGCCGTCCCGGTGGCGCGCAGCAACGATTTCTGAACGCAGTGCGCCAGCCAGACGTTGCACAGGTCGTATCGGTTTCCCGGCGTGCGGTCGGAGTCGCCATTCTTGGACGACGGCTTCGACGTCGCGGCCGCGCCCGCTGGCGGCATGCAGTATGTTTCGATCCCCTCGGCGTTGCCGCCGGAGTTGAAATGCAGGCTAACGAACAGCGCGGCGTGCTGCGCCCGACAAAACTCCACGCGATCATCCAAGTCCACTGTGCGATCCGCGGTACGCGTCAACACCACGCGCACGCCGCTGTCGGCGAGGAATTGCTGGACCCGCTTGGCGAGATCGAGTGTCAACTCCTTCTCCGTATAACCCGAGACGCTGTGCGTGCCGTGGTCGCTGCCGCCATGGCCCGGGTCGAGCACCACGGTGCGGATCGGTTGGCCGAAACGGATCGTCCCGGATCGCAGCACGGGGTCGATCACCTTCAACACGTCCACGTCCGACACCCACAGTCGATCATGCTCGCTCTGCACAGGCCAGCTCAACCAGTGATTGACGCCATTGAGCACCACGTCGCGTCGCTCGGCCTCCAAGTATAACAGTGCCGTGCTCGTCCGATACTCTGCGCGTTCCGAACTGTCGATTCGGCTGCGGCCCAAATTGTAGAACTTTGCCAGATCGGTCACTGCGATGTAGTTGCCACCGTTGATGCGGTAGGATTTCAGAGCTGGCTGTTGCGCCAAAGCCGTTGCTGCCAGCATACAGAATACTGAAATCGCAACAGCACAACGCTTCCACCCACAAAATATCATTACAACCTCATCCTCCTTAGCGCGGCAAAATGACGAAAACCACGGCGGATTGCAAGGTAAACCGTTTCCTGTTGACGCTCGCTGCGCCCCAACCTAGAGTTGCCGCCAATGATGAAGCTGTACCTCTACTACGAAAACGTAGGTCACCCGCTGATCATCGACATCCCGGACAACGAAGTGGACGGTTTCATGCAGGAATACGAGGAAGCGCTCCATGATACATCCGTGGAGACATTCCAGTGGCGCGGCTCCAGCTTCCGCATCGGCGGCCTCATGGCCATCGTTCACGAAAACCACGTGAACAATTAGTCCGCACTTTCCAATCTGGAAACGGACCGTACCACGGCAGTGCGTCGTCTCTGCACGAGACGGCCCAAAGATCTTCGTCGAACCGTGAACAATCGGCGAAAGACCAGGTCGGAAGCTTGACGCTCCCTCGCGCGTGCGGCACTATGACGTGGCCATGTGGCAATGGACGGAAAACGTCGAGCAGTATGTATTGGATGTCATCTTCGAGCGGCGCCGGGACTTTGGTGCGCGCTTGACCAGCGCGCTTCTGCTGGCGTTGTCGAAACTTTTTGAGATTGGCATTCAAGTGCGGCTGTTCCTGTGGCGTACGCGCATCTTTCGCGATCACACGCTCGGCTGCCAGGTGGTCAGCATCGGCAATCTCACTGTCGGCGGCACGGGAAAGACGCCCGTGGTCGAGGTATTTGCGCGGGCGTTGGCGCAACGCGGTCGGCGTGTTGCGATTTTGTCGCGCGGCTACAAGAGCATGCCGCGACCGCTCTGGCAACGCATTCTTACCAAGATCACGTTTCAGGAAAGTCAGATCCCGCCGAAAGTCGTATCCGACGGACGCTCGCTGTTGCTCGATAGCGAGCAGGCGGGCGACGAACCGTACATGCTCGCGTCGAACCTCAAGGATGTAGTCGTGTTGGTTGACAAAGACCGCGTGAAGAGTGGACGCTATGCCATCTCGCGGTTCGGCTGCGACACGCTGCTGCTTGATGATGGGTTCCAGTACCTCGCTCTGAAGAGTCGGCTCGACGTCTGTCTTGTGGACCGCAACAATCCGTTCGGCAACCACTATCTGCTTCCGCGCGGGACGTTACGCGAACCGATCAGCAACCTCAAACGCGCCCACTACCTTTTCATCACCAAGTCCGCCGCCCATGGAGCGAACACGCTCCGCAAAGCCATTCGTCAGTTCAACAAGAAAGCGGAGATCATCGAGTGCGCACACCAACCGCTTTATCTGCGGGATGTGTTCACGGGCGAGCAGCGCGAACTTGATTACCTGAAGGAGCTGGATGTGGCTACGCTGTCAGGCATAGCCGCCCCCGAGGGTTTTGAAGACGGGTTGCGCGCGCTCGGCGCCAACGTCGTTTACGTGAAACGCTACGCAGATCATCACCGGTACTCCCAGCAGGAAATCCTCAACATGATCAACCGCAGCGTTCGACGCGGCGCCGCGGTGATCATCACCACCGAGAAGGACTCGGTTCGTTTCCCAAAAATCGATCGCCGCGATATTCCGGTTTATTACCTGCGGGTTGAAGTCCGCATTCTCGCGGGCGCAAAGGATTTCGATGACGCCATTGCCAGAATCTGCCATAAGTAGCCCGGCAACGCGCATTCTTGTCCGCGCCACCAACTGGCTCGGCGACTCGGTAATGATGATGCCTGCCGTCCAGAGGCTGCGCGAACTCTATCCATCCCCGGCGCACATTGCGCTGCTTTGCCCCTCGAAATTGTACGATCTCTGGCGGCACAATGCCTTCGTGGACGAAGTCCTCGCCTTTGATGGCACCGTGGACATTCGGGTGTTGTGCGAACGCCGGTTCGATCTGGCCGTGTTGTTCCCGAACTCTTTGCGGTCGGCTTGGGAAGCGTGGCGAGCCGGCATCCCGCGGCGGGTAGGTTTTACCGGACACGCCCGGCGATTCCTGCTGACGGACGTCGTTCGAGAGCCGCGCGGTGATCGTCCCGTGTACAAGACGCTGGTCGTCGACGGAAAACAATTTCGCGTTAAACACTTCGAGCCAATCCGACACCAAGTTTATCGCCACCTTGACCTCGTTGGTCATCTCGGCGGCAACCGCGCGAGTTGTCCGCCGCGCATCTGGCTTGGCTCAGATGCGACGGCGCTGCTGGATAAGTTTCTCGGCCACGATCCGCGGCCAGTCATCGGCTTGAACGCAGGTGCGGAGTATGGCCCCGCCAAACGTTGGTTCCCTGATCGATTCGCTGCTGTCGCGCGGCGCGTGTCCGACAAGATCGCGTCCCGCTGGTTGTTGCTCGGCGGGCCGTGCGATGTGGAGATTGCCGGCACGATCGAGGCCACACTGCGCACGCAGGCGACGGACCAAAGTTCCATCATCAATGTTGCGGGCAAAACGACGTTGCTAGAACTGTGCGCACTGCTTCAGTCGTGCAAGGTCTTGTTGACGAACGATACAGGGTCGATGCATCTCGCCGGGGCGCTCGACGTGCCACAGGTCGCCATTTTCGGCTCCACATCACCGGAGCTGACGGGACCGTTAAGTGACCGGGCGACCGTCATCCGACATCCGGTTGAATGCAGCCCGTGTTTTCGGCGCGAATGCCCGATTGATTTCCGCTGCATGACCCAAGTGACCGTGGACGAGGTGGCCAACACTGTAGCCGCGAAGCTTCTTCGCGTCGACAAATCATGACCGACAACTCATCAACCAGCGTTGCCCGTTCGGCGCGTACTGTGAGCCTTGCCGTGCTCGGCAGCCGCGTGCTTGGATTGATCCGAGAGCAGGTGATGGCAGCGCTGTTTGGCGCGAGCAGGGAATTTGACGCGTTCGTAACGGCGTTTCGCATCCCGAACCTATTGCGCGATTTGTTTGCCGAAGGCGCATTGTCGGCGGCGTTCGTCACGACGTTCACGCACAAACTGACCAAGGAAGGTGATCGCTCTGCATGGCGGCTGGCTAATTTGGTACTGAACGCTTTGCTCGTGGTGTTGAGCGCATTCACCTTGCTGGGAATTTTCGCCGCGCCGTGGCTGGTCAATGTTATCGCGCCGGGATTCCGCTCCATCGAAGGCAAGACAGAGCTGACCGTCATGCTGACGCGGATCATGTTCCCGTTCGTCCTGATGATCGCGCTGGCCTCGCTGGCGATGGGGATACTGAATGCCAAGAAACGGTTCGGCATTCCCGCCAGCGCGTCGATGCTGTTTAACCTCGGTTCGATCATCGGTGGCGTTGCTTTTGCGTTCCTACTTGCGCCCGGTTTCCTTCACGACCACAGTCAAGCGGGGCGCGCGATGATTGGGATGGCGATTGGCACGCTCATTGGGGGCGCGGCGCAATGGTTGATCCAACTGCCGAGCCTGCGGCGTGTCGGCTATCGCTACGAACCGATTCTCGACTGGCACGACCCCGGCCTGCGGCACGTCATGAACCTGCTCGGGCCGTCGGTGATCGGCGCGGCGGCGGTGCAGATTAACGTCTTTGTGAACAACTGGTTTGCGTCGTATTTCGAAAACGGCGCGGTGACGTGGCTGAATTGCGCGTTCCGGTTGATGCAGTTTCCCATCGGCCTGTTCGGCGTAGCCATTGCCACGGCCACCCTGCCGACGGTCAGCGCACACGTGGCGCGAGGCGACATTGCTCAATTCCGTACGACGCTGAGCCGCGCGATGCGCCTGGCGATTTTCCTCTGTGTCCCCGCAGCCTGCGGGTTGACGGTGCTGGCACACCCGATCATCGCGGTGATTTATCAGCACGGACGGTTCACGCCGGGCGCAACGGAGCAAACCGCGCTCTGTCTGCAAGCCTATGCCATCGGGCTGGCTGGCTACGCCGCCGTCAAGGTGCTCGCGCCGGCGTTCTACGCGTTCGGCGACTCGCGCACGCCGATGTACGTGGCGTTGTTCTCGGTCGTGGTGAACGCGACGTTGAATCCCATCTTTGCGTGGAAATTGAACTGGGGCGCGCCGGGACTCGCTTTCGCCACATCCACGGTCGCTCTCACGAACTTCGTGTTGCTGTTGTTTTTCATGCGACGGAAGATTCAGCGGCTCGAACTCGCTGTGCTATTGCGGTCACTTGTCAAGATTGTCGCAGCCTCTGCCACGATGAGCGTAGCGGCGCTATTGACGCATCATGCGCTGGCTACGCACCGCTACCTTGATCTCGCCATCTCCATCGGCGTGGCCGTGGTGGTGTTCGGGGTGACATGCCGGCTGTTGAAGGTCGAGGAACTTGACGAACTTCTAGCCGCGCTGCAGTTGGGAACAAAACAAATCGAGCCGTGACGCACCGAATGCCGCACCTCAACCCCGCGACAGTGGCGTAGTGGAATTTGTGATAGACGGCGGTTATGATGGGCGTGGTGAACCTCAAATCCAAAGTCCGTGACTTGCCGAACAAGCCGGGCGTGTACCTGATGCGCGACCAGTTGGGGCGCGTCATCTATGTCGGAAAGGCGCGGTCGTTGCGGAAACGGGTAGGCCAGTATTTCCATCCGTCACGGCAAATGCGCTGGGATCCAAAGACGCGGGCACTGATTGAGTCCATCGCCGATTTCGATACGTTCGTTGTCAAAAGCGAGCCGGAAGCGCTGTTGCTCGAAGGCAAGCTCATCAAGGATTACAGGCCCCGGTACAACGCGATGCTCAAGGACGACAAACGGTTTCTTCTCGTAAAAGTCAACCTGACCGAGCCGTATCCGCGCTTCAAGTTTGCGCGGCTGAAGAAGGACGATGGAGCGCGATATTTCGGACCGTTCGCGCACGCCGATGCGATTCGTCGTGCAATGCAGTTCATGCGAAAAACGTACGGCGTGCTCGTAGCGGGCACTGGACAACCCACCGAGAAGGAGTTGAAGTACTCGACCTACCTAGTTCCTGTGCCGCTGGCGGGAATGTCGCGCGAAGAGTATCTGCGACACGTCGAGGTGGCGTGTGAGTTCCTCGAAGGGCACAACAAAGAAGGTTTGGCGGCACTCGAAGAGCAAATGCGCGCCGCGGCGAGGGAAATGCAGTTCGAAAAAGCCGCAGAACTGCGCGACGTATCGCGGAGCCTGCACGAGATTGCACGCGTGACTTGCGAACGGAAGTTCGCCCGTGACCTGAAATCGAAGATTGATGTGCAATCGGAAATGGCGGAGCTGCAACGGGTATTATACCTGCCGATCCTGCCCCGACATATTGAAGGGTTCGATATATCGAATATCAGCGGGACGTTGTCGGTCGCTTCTGCAGTCTGTTTCCGCGACGGCAAACCGCATAAGGACCATTACCGGCATTACCGCATCAAGACCGTCGAAGGCAGTGACGATTCCGCTTCGATTGCCGAAGTGGTGGAACGACGTTACGCGCCTGCGCGCCGACACGCCTTCGCGAAGCCCGATTCGGCTGGCGAAGGAAGGAGCGCTACGGCGCGCGAAGGTGCGCGGTTGTGGGTTGAGGGGGGCGAGTTACCCGATTTGGTGATGGTGGACGGCGGTTCGGGACAACTGACAGCCGCGTTGCGGGCGCTGGATGCGTTGGAGTTGCGCAAAGTGCCGGTCATCGGGCTGGCGAAACGGCAGGAAGAAATTTACCTGCCATCGCAGCCGCAGCCGATACGGCTAGACCGCGCGTCTCCGGCCCTGCACTTGATTCAACGATTGCGCGACGAGGCGCACCGATTCGCCAACGCTTATCATCAGAAACTGAGGAAACGACGGATTCAGGAATCGGTGCTAGATGAGTTCCCCGGTCTCGGCGAAAAACGGAAACAAGCGCTTTTGCGTCACTTCGGTTCAATACAACGATTGCGCGTTGCAACCACTGAAGAAATCGATACTGTGCCGGGAATCGGCCCGAAGATGGCGGTAGCTCTAAGGGGATTTCTTGCAGGCAGATGAATGATGCAGTCCGATAGCTTTTGACAGCGTGAGCACGGCTGGATATGATGCGCTGCAATCGAGCTTATTATTGCCAATGGCAGTGGAGAGGGGCGTGAAATCAATTGTCTGAAGTTAAACTGAAAAAGGGTGAGCCTGTAGAGAAAGCGTTGCGGCGGCTGAAGAAAAAGCTGGATCGCGAAGGCACGTTGCGCGAAGCGCGGGCACACCGTCATTACGAGAAGCCGAGCGAAAAACGTCGGCGTAAGATGAAGACGCCGAAGCGGCTCTACGGTTTTTCATCGAGTCGAGATTGAAACATTCCACGGAGGCCAACGCTGCGGTGCAACGCGACATTGGCCTCTTTTTTTCAAGCAGTGGACGCAGCTCGCCTCGAATCTTGACCTCGAATCTGATTCGAGGCGAGTTCGAGGTAAACTGAGCGGAACACCCCACGTGAGAAAGTGGAGCGCATGAAGAAGAAACTTGGCGCACTGGTGCGGGTACTGGTGAGCGTCGGCATCCTCGTCTATCTGTTTAACTCCATCTTTCGCGACGAAGCGAGTCGTATCGCAGACCGCATCGTCCAAGCGCCGCCAGCGACCGTTGCCGCGCTCGCTCGGGAACTCGGCCTGAACGCCGAACAGGTGAAGTTGATCCTGACCCAGTGCGCGGACCCACAGGAGAATAAGGCAGATCTCAACAAGCTGGATTGGCGGGAACGCGAGCGGTTCGTCTGGAATGTCGGACCGCCACACCTCGGAGAGGTATTTCGGAAAGTCAAGATTCTGTGGCTTGAGCTGGGAATCGCTTGCATGGGGTTGGTCTGTTACTTCGGCATCGTGCGCTGGCAATGGATCCTGCAGGTGCAGGGGCTGGAACTGAGATTCTGGCGGGCATGCTCGATTTTCTTCATCGGCCTGTTTTTTAATGCATTCATGCTCGGATCTACGGGCGGGGACGTGATCAAAGCGTTGTATGTCGCCCACGAAACACACCACAAAAAGGCCGAGGCAGTGGCCACCGTGGTCGTGGACCGCGTCATCGGTCTGCTGGTATTGTTCGTGATTGCGCTGGTGATGATGGCGTTCAACTACAATCGTGTGTTCGGCGACGTGCGGTTGCGCAGCTTTGCCATCGTGACGCTGGTGGTGGTGATCGCGACAGTCGGAGGCACAGCTTTGACCTTCTGGCGCGGGTTTGCCGACAAGTTCTTCGGCTTGCGCGGCTGGCTGCAACGGTTCCCAAAATATGAAACCTTGCGTCGCATGGTCGGAGCCTGCCGCGTTTATGCGTCCCATCCCGTCGTGCTAGGTAAGACCACGCTGATCACCGTCGGCGTACACGTCTTCTCAATGCTCGGCATCGCCTGCATCGGGAAAGGTTTGGGCATTATCACGAACAACGGGATGGTGGACTATTTCCTTTATCTGCCGATAATCAATTCCGTCACTGCGATCCCCATCAGCATCTCCGGCTTTGGGGTTCGCGAAGGAATGTACGTGAAAATGTTTGACGAAGTCGGTGTGGCGAGTTCTTCTGCGCTGGCCTTGTCGTTGCTCGGCTACATCGCTGGCCTGTTCTGGAGTCTGCTCGGCGCCATCTTCTACCTTACTCACCGCCAAGAAGTTACCGCCGTCGAACAAGATGCGACTGCCCCGGAATAAGTCCGCCACTCTCTTCATGGCCATTCTTCCGTCCCTCGGAATCCTGACGTTTTGTTGATTGGCGAGGTTGGTTTCGCTAGTGTGTGGGCGTATGAGACGTGTGGCGATGGGCATAGTGCGACGGCTGACGGAGGCGGGATATACCGCCCTCTTCGCTGGCGGCTGCGTGCGCGACATGGTGCGCGGAGTGGAACCGCGCGACTATGACATCGCCACCACGGCGACGCCAGAGCAGGTTCAACGGCTCTTTCCAAGGACCATTCCCGTGGGCGCACAGTTTGGCGTCGTGCTTGTACAGGAAGGCGATCACCAGTTCGAGGTTGCCACGTTTAGGACCGATGAGGCGTACCTTGACGGGCGACGCCCCACAGCCGTGCAATACGGCACACCCGAACAGGACGCGCAACGGCGCGACTTCACGATCAACGGCTTGTTTTATGACCCGTTCACGGACAAAATTCTGGATTACGTCGGCGGTCAAGCCGACATAGCGAGGAAGTTGATACGAACAATTGGCGAGCCGCGGCAACGATTTGCCGAAGACAAGCTGCGGTTGCTGCGATGCGTTCGATTCGCCAGCAATTTGGAGTTTGAAATCGAGCCGGCCACGGCCACCGCTGTGCGAGAGATGTCGGCACAGATTGATGTGGTCAGCGCGGAACGGATTCGGGACGAACTAATCAAGATCTTCACGAGACCGAATGCGGGATGCGGGTTTGAATTGCTCGACGAAAGCGGTTTGCTCCGGCAGATCCTGCCAGAAGTCGCGGCAATGAAGGGCATCGAGCAGCCACCGGAGTTCCATCCCGAAGGCGACGTGTTTCAACACACGAAATTGATGCTGGATTTGATGCCAGAGGCGAGGATTGTCCTGGCACTGGCGGTGCTGCTGCACGACGTGGGCAAGCCGCCTACGTTCGAACGCGCGCCCGACCGTATACGGTTCCACGAGCACGACAAAATCGGCGCGGAGATGGCGGAGAAGATCCTGCGGAGGCTCCGGTTCCCAAACGATATTATCGATAAGGTTTGTATCTGCGTCGGGGAACACATGCGGATTCGCAACGTGCAGGTGATGCGGCCCGCGAAACTGAAACGGATTCTCGCGCGGGAAACGTTTGCCGATGAATTGGAGTTGCACCGCCTCGATTGTCTTACGAGCCACGGCAACATCGCGAACTACGAGTTTCTTCGCGCCAAGGCAGCCGAACTACCGCCCGAAGTCCTCAAGCCCGCTCCGTTGGTGACGGGCCACGATCTGTTGGCGCTTGGGTTCGCGCCAGGACCGCTGCTGGGCCAGGTACTGCGCGAACTGGAGGAACTGCAACTGGAGGAACGCATGCAATCTCGGGAGGAGGCGCTGGCATATGCGCGAGCGCAGCTTGCAAGACATGCCAGTTGACCATATGATGCGCATGCCATGGACAAGATTCTAATTGTTGATGACGACGCCGGTATTCGGCGCGCTTTCCGACGTAATCTCGAATCATCCGAACTGAGAATCGCGGAAGCGGGCGATGGTGCCGAAGCCATTCGCCAGGTGGCGGCGGAGCGACCCGACCTCGTCGTCATGGATATTCGCATGGGCGCCAGCAACGGATTGGAAGTGCTGCGCAAGCTGCGCGGACTCGATCCAAAGCTGTTGGTCATCATGATGACCGCCTACGGCACGACGCAGACGGCCATTGAAGCGATGAAACTCGGCGCGTACGACTACCTGTCGAAACCGCTCGACGTGCCGAAGCTTAAAGCGCTCATAGCATCGGCACTCAAAACCGCCCACGACATGCGGCGCGTCGTCAGCTACCAGCCTTTGCTGTCGCAGGAGGAGTATGCCGAAGGCATCGTCGGCAAGAGCGAGGCGATGCAGCAGGTTTTCAAGCTCATCGGGCAGGTTGCACAGTCAGACGCCACGGTGTTGATCACAGGTGAGAGTGGCACCGGCAAGGAACTGGTTGCGCGGGCGATCTACCACCACAGCCGCCGTGCCGAACAGCCGTTCATGGCAATCAACTGCGCCGCCATCCCAGAAAACCTGCTCGAAAGTGAGTTATTCGGCCACGAACGCGGGTCGTTCACGGGTGCGGCAGAGCGGAGGATTGGCAAATTCGAGCAGGGACATGAGGGCACGATCTTTCTCGACGAAATCGGCGATATGCCCTTAGCCACGCAGACGAAAATCCTCCGGGTGCTTCAGAACGGGGAATTCCAACGAGTGGGCGGCAACCAGACCATTCGAGTGGATGTGCGCGTGCTCGCTGCAACGAACAAGGAACTCGAGAAGTTGGTCGCGGAAAAGAAGTTCCGGGAAGACCTGTACTACCGGCTTAACGTGGTGCGCATCCACCTGCCTCCGTTGCGGGAACGGCGTGAGGACATTCCCGTGCTGTTGGATTACTTCCTGCAGCGGCTGATCAATGAGGACGACGCGTTGAACAAGGTCAAACGCGTCGCACCACAAGCGTTTGAGGTGTTGGAAAAGTACAATTGGCCCGGCAATGTCCGCGAATTGGAGAATGCGATTTCGCGGGCGGCGGTTATGGCGCATGGTGACTCAATTTTTCTCGACGATCTGCCTTTGGACATTCGTGAGCCAAAACCCGCCTCCGTGCCACCGGAACAAGTAGGGCAGACGGTTGACACTGCTGTGGCCGCGCTGTTTGCGATTGCGCGCAAAGATCCGCAGCTGAAGATCATCGCAGCGGTGGAGCGTGAGCTGATTGTCCGGGCACTGGGGGAGACTGGCGGCAACCAGCTTCAAGCGGCGAAGTTGCTCGGTATGACGCGCGCTACGTTGCGGAAACGCATCGAGAAGCTCGGGATCAAGCGGCGGCTGGAATTGAGTTAATCCGCGGTGTCGAAGAGGGATCAACGATGAGCGGTAGTCATTAACGTGTAGATAATGATTCCAAGAAGCACGATAGCGACGAATGCGAGAATTTTGAAAACAACTGTCGGGACCCCCTGTTTTCCTGTCTGTTCCTTTTCCACTGCGCCTTGAAGGTTCCAAGACACAGGAGTATACCCGCAAAACTTGCACTTCTCGGCCTCTTGGCCCATCGGTTTGGCGCAAAACGGGCACAGCTTCGTTTGTGAGGCACTGGGGGATGCCCCTCCGCTCGGAGTTAGTGTAGCTGGGTTCGCGGTTACCGTCTGCGGCGGCTTGGTTGGGATTGACAAGGGAGGAACCATCAGTGACTTTGCGCATTTCGGACATTTGACGATAACCGCATCCGCCCTTTTGTCTACCGCGATTTTCTGTCCACACCAATCACAGGTAAAGGTACCGTCCATGATCGCCCTTCTTATCTGCCCGGGAAACTGGCCACCAACAGCAGCGGCCTCACCGTGACCGGCAAGATGTAACGGCTGTATCTCAATTTGCGATACAGCACACCGTCAGCGTGAACCATACCGGCAACCATTTTAGGGAACGCAAACATCTGGCACATAGAATAACACCGGCTGTAGTGCGCTGGCAATACCAGACCGGGGCGGAGGCACGATCGCGCCGCAACTGCCTGTGTGGGCCGGAGGATATGGGAGGCAGGTCGGGGTCTTCTACTGAGCGAGCAAGCCGTTTTTTTCCATTTCGTCGATTTGCTCGGGCGTGGGCAGGCTTGCGGTCTTGGAATGCTTGGCTACTAATTGGCGAAAATACTCTGCTTGCTTATGGACAGACTCCATATGAATAACCTTCTGTTGCGCCGCATCCGGTGTTTCAGCGCTCTGTGAGAATACGGGGGCAGTGGGAGCCTGTTGTGCCGGATACAATACCGGCTCGACGGCGGGCGGACGTTGTGCTGGTGTTGGTCGTACCGAGTCGTCCACTTTCCGAAGTGGAGAGACAGGCTCGATAAAACTGCGAACAATGATCACAACGGAGATGACTATTGCCGCGGCTAAAGCCGCCAAAGACCATTTTGAAGACGAATCAAGTGGCACTTTGGTCGCGCTCACTGTTTGGGTCCCTCCTGCCAGTTGGCGAAGTAGACCAAGCCGACGGCGTAGGGGAAATACGGTGGAGGATGGGTCAAGAACCGGGTATCGTAGGCGTAGTGCTTTGAATATCCCGTGGCTATGTTACCGTGGCTGTCCAAGGTACCAACTGCCCCACGGGTTTCTTGCACGATGCCTCCAAACACGGTCAGGATGCCGCGGGGTGATCCTGAACTGTAATTTACAACTCCGAAGCTACCGAGGCTGCCATCACCTGAAGAGCCGGTACACAACATTTCCGCATCAATCTCCAGATTGTTTGGCGCACTGGTGGCCACGTTGATATCGTCCTGCGCAATCAATCCCAATGCACAGATGGAGTTGGTGTCAACTCGCGGGTCATCGATATAAGTGATATTACCCTGGATGTACATGTCGTTTTCCGTCACGATTGTCAGCTGCCCGGTGACGCTACCTCCGTTGAGGTACACAATGCCCGCATTCGTGCCACTGGTAGCGCCACCATAGTTCGCGACGTAGATGATTCCATTCGTAAGCGTCGGCGTGTAAAGGTGGTTTGTCCAACTCTGCCTGCCATTGGTGATCTTCACTGTGCCAGTGCTGCAGCCACCGTTGAATGTAATGGTGGTATTGCCGTACAATACCAAGTTAGGATCATTGGCTTGCGCGATGCTTTTAAGCGAGTCTGAGGACGTGGAATTGTAGTCCACATTCGTCATGGCTGCGGTGGCGTTAAAGTAATTCAAAAGAAACCCCTTGTCGAACTCGACGCCGGAAATATTACCAGTGAGGGTTGCATTCTGTGTGTACCATATATTGGTAAGCGTTGAGCATTTATTAGAAAAAATCGGACCACCACTCAGAGTGGAGAAATACATCGGGGTGTCGGAATGAACGTGCCCGTTGAACACGTCGCCGGCGGCAAAGTAGATGGCCCCGTTCGTGCAACTGAGCAACGCAAATTCCGCAAAACTCGGCTCGTAAACCCGCATGATACTAACGACACGGTTCACACCGTTGACAGTTCCTGTGGAAACGATACTCCACACGCCAAAACTGACTTTGGTGACTGAATACGCGTAGGTGCCAGCGCCGACACTCCCACTCCCGTTCGCTCCGCCCGTAGATGAGTAGACAAGGGTAAAGATGTTGGACTGAACAAACTGGGCGCCCCGTTCGAGGCCAGCTTCGGCCACGTACATGGCACTCTCCAGGTTCACCTGCTGCTGCGCTATTTTTCGATGATTGCTACTAAGGGGTAAAATCGACTCCACCATTATCACAGTCAGGAAAAGAAAACCTAGCACGTATAGAAGCGAGAAACCCTCCTGGCGACGATGGATTGGCCTGATTCCTTTCATACACGTCCTCCTTCCCACCTATTTGGACTATGATTCGTAATCCTCGTCACCCTCCTATGGATTCCTAAATTGAATGAAAGTGGTCATGACGTTGGTTGAGATATGCTTGCCGGAACTCTCGGAGACGGTCACGCTGATTCCGCAGCCGTTCGTCGCACCCCCAACGGCACTGGTCGTGAAGACCAAACTGGACGCGATGACATTCGAACAAATGATCTTACCACTCTCGTTGGTGATGAGCCCGGAGGCCGACGCGTACTGGAAGAACAGGGGGTTCGGTGACGCGGAGAACAAATTGGTATATGCAATGCGCCAGTTGTTGTTCGTGCTCACCGTCATCCCGGTGACTTGCGCTTCGAGCAGTCCGGCATTGGTGCCAATACCATGTACCATGCGCTCCAACGCGAGGCTGGCGCGCGAGGAGGTATTGCGCAACATCGTTGTATCGGAATACGACCACAGAAACTCCACGTATAGCACCATCACGCCCATGATCACAAAGCTGCCAATGGTCGCGGCCACCAGCGTCTCCGCGAGCGTGAACCCATTCGATGACCTTCGCGGACTAAGTTTCATAAAAGCATTCATGGGTGCAAGGCACTGGACAGCGACGTGGTCAAGATATTGGTCGAAACGCCTCCCCGGAGGCGGTTTCGATAGCAGATGCCAACTGTGACATCTTTAATGCCCGCGTACGCATTGGCGGTCACGATGTAGTAGCCCCAGTAATTCGTGTAGTAGCCCGAGTACCAATTGTTCGTGTTAATCTGATTGGTGCCGACATTCAGAGTGGCACTGTAGTAACTATTGGTGCGCAAACATTCCAGTTGGTAACGGGCGGCATGCAGCGCGAACATCTGATTCCGCGACGTGTCGGCCGCCTTCATGGCCATGCTGAAGCTCAGCACACACCCTCCCAAGGCGATTCCCAACACCATCACTGCGAAGACCGCCTCGACGAGGGTAGCGCCAAGGGAACCGCGAGATAAACCATTAACACGGATTGTAGGCAACATCAGCATAACAACCCCCTATAAATAAAGCACTTCGTGTGCCGTTTCTACGAAACCCCCAGAATGCGCGGTATTCCCACAGCCTGCAACCCCCCGGGCGGACCAGACCTAACTCATACCGGCCAAACGTGAGAAGATCACTCTCACGATTGTCCCACCAATATCCCTCTTCACCTCTTAGGAGCCACTTTGGGATCCGTCCTTCGGTCAGAAGTTCTATTTGGTTTATGGCGATGAAGGCGAGCCGTTGCCCTTGAATAAGGGCCGAGCTTTCGCGTTATCTTTAGGCATCCACTTGTCGTTCGCGTAAACTTCTTCTGAAGGCAGGCCGCCAGAGTATTTCTCATATCCCGTTTGCGCTTCTGGGCCGACGATTGTCGGAGTCAGGAAGATCAACAAGTCGCGCTTCTTCTTGCTCAAGCTCTTGCTGCGGAAAAACGATCCCAAGCCCGGGATGTCGCCCATCAGCGGCACCTTGGTGTAAGTATCGCTGACGTCCTGCCTCATCAGCCCACCGATCGCCAACGTGTTACCGCTCTTAATCAGGACGGTAGTGGTTGCCGTACGTGTATCGATGATGGGGATTTGCACGGAGCTACTACCGCTGGCCAGCGTCGCCACACCACTCCGGCTACTCGCTTCGGGCGCCACCTCCAATGTGACAAACTCATCCTTGTTGATTCGCGGCGTCACATTCAAAATGATTCCGATATCCCTATACTGGAAACCGCTGATTTGAAACGCCCCCGTTTGTTCGCTGAACTGAAACTCCGGGATCGGATACTGCTCCGCAATCGCAATCTTCGCCTTCCCGTTATCGATCGTCACCACGCGCGGATTGGCGAGCAATTCCGTATCGGTGTCTTGATTTAGGTATGAGAGGATAACCTGAGCCTGCCCTGCATCGAGCAGGGCGGTCGAAGAAACCCATGGAGCGGACGTCCCCAGTTTCTTGCTCCATTGGAAGCCGGCCTGGGGCTTGCCCGTGATCGGATCAACTGTTCCCGCAGTGCTGCCCGCGATGAATTCATGATTGAGCAACGTGCCGCTCCAGTTGATGCCCAAATCCTTTAATGGATTCTTTGTGGTCTCGATGAATTTCGCCTCGATCAGCACCTGCGGCGCCTGGGCATCCAGTGCCTCGACCAATGGCATGATCTTCGTCAAGTTCGACGGTGTATCAGAAATTATCAACGTATTGCTGCGCGCGTCCACTTGTATCTTCCCTTGTTTTGTCAGGAACCGTTCGATTGTCTTCGCCAAGTCGTCGGCCTTCGCATATCGCAGCACGTACATCCGCACCTCGACCGGTTCTAAGTCGAGCGATTCCTTGGATTTGACCTTCACCAGGTTCTTGCCGGTCTTGTCCTGAATAAACGCGTAGCCTTTCGATTCCGCAATAAGCTGCATCGCCTCTACGTATGGCACATCTTCCAGGTGCACTGTGACCTTCCCGGTGACCTCTTCGCCGAGAATCAAATTGATCCCAGCCTTCGCCGCCAGCCTCCGTAAAGCGCCCTGAAGATCATAATCCACGAAGTCGATCGTGATCTGAGGCGATCCTTCGATGGCAGGGGTGGCGTTCGTGTTGGGAGGCGTCGCAGTCGTCGCAAGCGCAGGAGCCGGCGACGGCTCCGACGCTGCGGAAACAGAGTTGGTATCGGCCATGCCATTGGTTGCGACGGCAGGGACCGGCACCGATTCGGCCGGCTTCATACCCACTGTGGGCGCCATGTTCGTGACCGTTCCCGCGACTGCTGCTGACGGCGCGGGAGCTTCGGTCTTATTCTCCGAAGGCCCTGTCGCACTGTCGGCCCAAACTGACATGGCCGTCAATCCTGCGGTCAGAATGCAGGCACACGCAATATTGCGCACGTTCATCGTCGCCGTCCCTCCTATTGTGAGCCGTTCTCCATCTGTTTTGGATCTCATTCTTGCCGACAACAACAATCGGGCTCCCAACGCTGCTCGGTTCATTCCGGTGGTCCACCCATTGGTTGCTCAGGGTTCAGCTTTAATTCCACCCGCTGCCCTGCAACATCTAATACTACTCGATCCCGGCCAATCTCAACAGCTTTGACTTCCACATTCCCGCTTGCCGTGCTGAGAATGACACTTTTGGCCAGGCTAAGAAATTGATCATTGACGACCGCCGAAGGATTCGTTGGCGACCACAGAATGGCTTGCAGGCGAAAAGTTCCATGGCTGGTCATTGCCAGTCTGGACGCACCGCTGCCGTCGGTGAGACCGGGTTTCAGGAAGGGGTCGCGCGACACGCGGGGTTTGTATACAGAACGTATCAGTTGCGGGTTAAATTCGACACTCTCCGAGACTTCATTCCGATTGGTCTTGGTTGTCAAAACTGGCGCTGAGTTTGTTGGCGCCGCTAGCGCTGCTCGCGTGAGCAAAACCATAACCACATCAATAGCGAATCGACTCATTCGACGGCGCCAGTTGATCGGCGGAAATATTCCACTCCTCGAACTCTGCCTGCTCATGTTTTTTCCTTCGGCTCGGTTGTCGGTTTGGCCGCCGTCTTTTCCCACTCCATTTCGGGGCGCATAAGCAACATTAGATCTAGAGCCGCCCGATGTCTCCCCGTCACCCCGGAGGCTGCGATATCCAGCATGCGAATCTCCGCCTCTGGAAACCTATTTTCCAACTTCTCCACAAACGCTCCAATCTGCCGATAGCTGCCGATAAACTCGATGTGAGTCACGTAGCACTCATAGCGATCCTTGCGCGGGTGGCGGACCACGGTGCCTGTCCGCGGAGCAACGTCACGCACCGGCTGGTTCTCCGCCAACAGCGCTATTTCGCGTACGATCCACGCGAACGGATCACCGCTCACCATCGTTGCCCGCTGCGTGTCCACAAACGCCTGCATTTTCTCTCGCAACGGCGCAGTCCGCGTTATGGCTTGGGCCGATTGCTTTGCATCGTCGACGTCCTTTTGGAGCTTCGCCACCTCCTCCTTCCGTTTCTTGAGCGTGGTCCATTGGTTACTTCCGTAAAACATCCAGACTCCCGAGATGCCGGTCAGCGCAATCATGCCGACCAGCACAATCTTCTGCAACTTCTCCTTAGAAATCGCCCGTAACGCGTTCATTTGCGTTCCTTGTACTGGCACACAATGACAAACTGATCGGCAGATGGTTCGCCTGCGACCCCGCCGTCACCCGTTGTCGCGCCACGACTGATCGAGCGCAGTTCGACCTTATTGACGTACACTTGGAATGCCGCGTTGGTTTCCAGCATTTGTCTAAATGCCGTTGCTTCCAACTCCGGCCGCATACCGACCGCCTGGCCTTCCAAACATAAGATCATATGCTCCACCATCTTTGGGCGCGACGGACGCTTCGGTTTCCCCCCACCCGATTCATCAGAGGGCGTCCCGGTCTGTTCTTGTATTTCAACCGTTGCTGCAAGATTCAAATGCGTCAACTGGATGGAATCCGGCATCAAATCCTGAATCAACGCCAACTGCGGAGCGTACAGCGGTCGTGATCGGTTAAGCTCGATCAAATCGTCTGCCATCGCCTTGACGACAAGGAACGACCCGCTTTCACCCTTGGTTTGCTGTGCTTCCACTTGTTGCCATTCCCTGTACAGCTTTCCGGTTTCAGCCTTGTAATTAACAGCGAGCACCCAGAGCATTGTGCTCACCGCCGTCACCAGCGTCAAGGCGCTCATCCCGATGGCGATGGCTATCTTGACCGGATCTCGGGCCCGCTCCTGCTCGGCCTGCTGCTCTTCCAACAGGAAGTTAATGATGATGAAGTTCATCGGTTAAAGAGCATATTCATAAACGGGCCACAGCAGCGCCCACGACCGCCGCCAGCGCCGGAGACTTGGCCGCTAGTTGGGTGGCGTCGCCGCGGAAACGTGTGGTTCCAAGCCGTCGTACAGGATCCCACATCTCAATGTTGATACCGGCTTCCCGCCCGATGATTTCCAGCATCTTTGGCGATCCAGCCGAACCACCGCAGCCAAACACACGACTTACCCGGCACTCGTATTGTCGCTCGAAAAAGTCGATTGACGACCGCAGTTCGTGCGCCAGCGGTGAGATCGCCGTCCTAACCAGAGGCTGAACCGTTTCCATCATTTTGATCTTCTCCGCCTCCGCGTGTGCCGGCTCAAGGGTCAACATCTGGCCGATGTACTCTGTTACCTGTTGCCCACCGAAGCGCATGATCCGCGTAAACAATGGAAGGCCTCGACGCAGGAAACTCATCGCGGTAGAACGCGTCCCAATGTCAACCAACAGCACAATCTCCTTTTGGCAGATCTCCGGCTCTATTGCCTGTAAGGCATTTACGACGGAGATCGCCGTCGGTTCGATCACTTCCGGTCGCGCCTTGGCCGCTACCAGCACGTCGCGGTACCACAACACATCTACTTTGCTCGCTCCACCAACAAGAAGCTGCATCTTCGCGGTCTTTGGAGACTTCGCATCCGGATTCGGCTCCACAAGTTCCACCACATCCAGGTAACAGTTGGAAAAATCACGGTGTAGATAGCGGGAACTATTCAGCTTCAGTGCGCTTTTGACTTCCTCCAAAGGTATTCGCGGGAGTTCGGTCTGGCACACCACAGTCGACGGACCGCTGATTGCGGCAAATACACGACGATCCTGGACTTTCAAACCATCCAGCAGCTCGGCGACCTGTACTCCAGCGAGCAGCCCGTCATCCGGCTTGCCGACTGTCACTGCCAACGGTCGCTCGCCATACGCTTCGACCTCGAGCGCAGAACCACATCGACGGATGACGATCCCCCTCACCTCGCTGGCGCCAAAATCTAGCCCGATCGCCCACTCGCGCTTCTTTTTACCCTTGTCCCGTTTAAAAAGCATTCCTGCGTTCCTGCGGACGACATGACAAGTCGCCCGGCAATTGGTAAACCGAATGCCGTGTCACGTCAAGCGGACAACGCAATCATATTCGATCTACGCCAAAGGACAGAACATGGCGGGCACGACACTGTTCGGCTCAGTAAGAACCCCAGTCGATACCCACGCCATGCTCACCGCCTCTCGCCAAGCCATTGACTCACGGTTCGGAGAAGCAAGAAAGGCAGGAGGACTGACCCCCTGCCTATCTTGTGCCTGGGCAAAAGTTGCCCCAGTTACGTTCGTTTCTGGTTTAGTAATTACCCCAGTCGATGCCCACGCCGTCCAACGCGGACTTCGTGGTTGCGGCGATCTTGATCTGATTCGTTCCCACGCCGGGCGTGATGACGAAGGTGCCACCGAGCAAGTCGGTGTCCTTCCATCCCGCCTTCAGATACCCGCTGATTTCCGACGTGACAAGCGCAGCACCATCCGTCTTGCCCTTCTCGAGCGCCCACTGGTCAATAGCCGCGTCCTGCTGGCGCGCGTCATTGATTATGCGGCGACCTTGCGACTGCTTGCGGGCTTTCACGAACCCAGGGACTGCCAGTGCGGCGAGCAACCCAATGATTGCAACTACAATCATAATCTCAACTAGGGTGAACGCCGACCGTGTCCTATGTATATTTGTCATCATCTATCTCACCTCCTTTCTCCTTAACAGGCTGAACCTCATATTCACGCCTCTAAACAGCAGGCTATATGCCAATTGCCTCTATCCACTCTAAAATGACCACACTCCGTCCTTTGATGGTGTCTTCTATGCTGATACCCCATTGGTTTCAGCCTTAAATCCTCCTTGTTTGGAACCTATGCGAGCACGGAACTGCTGTCAAGAACCTTAAAACTCTCAGAAATGAAAGCACGCGTCTTGCTTGTCACATGCAGACCCTACCGCGATGATTCATTTCAGCGTATGCCCTTAACCGAACGGTGTATGGACTTTTTTGCACATAACGCCCCAAGTGCTGAACTGCTTTCGAGAGACCCCATAGCTGACTTTCACGAAACACCTGTCCGCATGCTGCTCCTGACCAGTGACCGTTCGTTTCCGGCTTAGTACGGTCCCCAGTCGATACCCACGCCGTCCAAAGCGGACTTCGTGGAGGCATTGATTTGAACTTGAGTCGGTCCCACTACCGTGATCGAGTATGCGTTACCCAGCACGTCGTTGTCCGGCCATGCTGCCTTCAAATACGAGGCGGCTTCCGTCGTTACGATCTCATCGCCCTCAACTTTACCCTTCTCCATCACCCACTGGCCAACAGCCATATCCATCAGGCGCACATCATTCAAAATGCGGCGGCCTTGCGCCAGTTTGCGGGATTTAATGAAGCCAGGAATCGCCAGCGCGGCAAGCAATCCAATAATTGCACTCACTAACGCGATCTCAACCAAGGTGAACGCCGACCGTGTCCTATGGATATTCGCCATCGTTGTCCCACCCCGTCCCCATTCACCAAAAAACAATCATACACCACCATCTCAGGTCGCGACGCCGCTGGTCATCTGCGCTCAACATCAGCCCCGAGATCGTTGGAGCCGATTCCATCCGTTTCGCCCGCCGTGTCCGGAGAAAGTTTCCGATAGAGCGTAGCCATGCTGATACCGAGCATCTCTGCTGCTTTCTCCTTGCTGCCGCCCGTCATGCGGATGGCTTGCTCGATATATTGCACTTCCTGACGGCGAAGAAACTCTTTCAACTGTACCTGCGGAAAACCCCTCCCACACTGAGCCGCACCCGCCGATTTGTCAGCCAACTCTGACATGGGCGTCTGGGACAACGCAGAAGGTGACATGCCGACCCCGGCTTCAGATATCGGGGTCGTCTTCCTACCCGTCCCCATCCCCTGCATGCGTTCGGGCAGGTCCTTCAACTCGATAACGCCTGCATCGCACAACGCACAGGCGCGTTCGAGGGCGTTCTGTAACTCGCGCACGTTACCGGGCCAAGGGCAGGCTTTCAACGCCTCCAACACCATGTCCGGCATGGCCGGTGGCTTGCGGCCTTGCGCTTCGGAAATCGTCTGCAAGAAATGCGCCACCAAAAGTGGAATGTCTTCCGCACGGTCGCGCAATGGTGGCAACTCGATTGGAATCACGCTGATCCGGTAATACAGGTCCTCTCGAAACGTCTTCTCCCGCAGTCGCTGTTGCAGCGGTTCGTTCGTCGCCGCCACCACACGCACATCCACTTTAATCAACTCGGTGTCGCCGACGCGACGCAGCTGCCTGTCCTGCAAGAACCGCAGCAGCTTGCTCTGCAACCCGGTCGCCATCGTACCGATTTCATCCAGAAAAATCGTTCCGCCATCGGCATGCTGGAATAGACCCACTTTGTCGAACGCTGCGCCCGTGAACGCGCCCCTGCGATGGCCGAACAACTCCGACTCCAGGAGATGTTCAGGCAGCGCGCTGCAACTGACGGCGACAAAGGGCATCGCCGCCCGGCGGCTGTTGTAGTGCAATGCCCGCGCCACCAATTCCTTGCCCGTGCCGCTCTCTCCCAGGATCAGCACTGTCGCGTCGGTATCGGCCACCCGCTCAATCATGCGGTAAACCGACTGCATAACCGGGCTCTGACCGATCAGATTGTCGAACGAGAATCTGTCCCGTAATTGTTTCTTGAGCTGGACGTTTTCCTGCAGCGCCTGGACGGCTCTCTGCTGGAATAACGCGGTCTCGATCCGCTTGGTCAACTCATCGAGACGGAAGGGTTTTTCAATAAAATCTTGCGCACCGGCCCGCAATGCCGTTACCACTCGTTGTTTGGTGGCATAGCCGGTGATCATCAGCACCGGCAGGTTCCGGTTGTACTCTTTTATTTGCTGCAGTAATTCCAGCCCTGTGGGCTTTCCCTCGGGCATTTCAATGTCGACAATGGCCAGATCTGGAGACTGCTCCTTGACCAGTTCGAACCCACGATCTGCGCTGCCGGCGGGAATCACCTGATGACCACTTTGGGTCAACATCTCCGACAGCACCGCCACCATCGCGGGATCGTCGTCGGTTACCAGAATTTTCGCCATCGTTTTCCTGTACCGCCGGTGCCTCAGCTATTGCGGCCTGGACCAGCGTTATCTGCACGCACCAGAGCCTAAACGCACTGCTGCACCGGTGTCAAGCCACCGTGCAGAATGCGCCCCGTTTGCTTTACGCAATGACGCGTCAGAACTGAACGACCTCGTTCAGTTTGAAGATCGGCAGGAACATACAGACAACAATGCTGCCAACCACAACACCCAAAAAGACAATCAGCAACGGTTCGATCAGCGCGGTCAGTCCCGTCAACGTTGTCTCGATTTCTTCGTCGTAAAAATCCGAAATCTTCTCCAGCATCACGTCCACCTTGCCGGTCTGCTCGCCTGCGGCGACCATGCGCACGAGCATCGGCGGAAACACCACATGCTGCCCCATGGCCGTCGCAATGCTGCCTCCCTTCTCAATCCCTTCGGCCGTACCCATTACCGCAGACTCGATCAATTTGTTGTCCGCCGACTGGCCGACGATCCGCAGTGTCTCCAAGATCGGCACGCCGCTACGAATCAATGCCGCAAACGTGCGCGCGAACCGCGCCAAGGCAATTTTATGGATCAATTTGCCGAACACCGGCAGCCGCAGCTTCAAGCGATCCCAAGCCCAAGAGCCCGACTCCGTCCTTTTCAGTCGCACCAGCCCATAGACGGACGCGGCCCCGCCGATGACAACGAATATGAAATAGTGCCGCAAGACATCGCTGATGTTGATCAGCACCTGCGTCGGAGCCGGCAGTTTACCGCCGAAATCCTTATAGATGTCGGCAAAAATCGGGATGATCTTCATGACAAGGAAGAGCGCGATGCAAAGCGCGATGCAGCACACGATCACCGGGTATGCCATCGCCGCTTTTACCTTCTTCTTCAACCGCGCCGTCGCCTCCTGATATGTCGCCACGCGCTCCAGAATCTCGGCGAGCAACCCGCCGGTCTCGCCCGCCTGCACCATGCTGACGTAGAGCCGATTGAACACCTTTGGATGCTCAGCCAACGCCTCCGAGAATGACCCGCCCCGCTCTACTCGCTCGGTGACCTGGTGCAACACGGGCTTGAACGCTTTGCTGGTCGTCTGCTCCTCCAGCACCGTCAACGTTTGCACCAACGGCAGACCTGCATCCATCATCGTGGCCAATTGCCGTGTAAATACCACCAAGTCCTGCGTCTTGACCTTGCCCTGTTGACGCTTGACCCGCATCTTGCGTATGCTGCTGGCCCGTAACGACACTACCATCAGACTGCGATCCATCAACGATGCCGACGCCGCTTGCTCATCCGCAGCATCCACTTGACCACTGACCAGCTTTCCGCTGGCATTGCGCGCTTGATAATCAAACACTGGCATGATGTTTCCGTCCCTGTTTGGGTCGAGTTTTACCGATCTAACGGCCCTGAAACTAGCAGCTAATATGCCACGAATCAACGCATCCGTCACCTTCGAAGCAAAGAAGCGGCCTGCTTGTGAGATGGTTTCTATTCATTTGCATGGCGCCGTATCAGTCCTCAATCTAACCGGCTTTCTTGCTCTTCCCGTTCCCTGCAGCCCTGCTGCGACGTTCCGCGTGCCACCAATCTTTCACTGTTGGCGCAATTTTACCGTGGCGTCGTACAAAGTCGATCAATGCCTGTCGCGTTTGAAAATCGCATTCGACCAGTTTTGTTTCAGGCCGGTTTGCCAATGCCCGCAGTTTGTTCCATCGCATTCCACCGCTGGCCAACTCGTAGCTGTTGAACGCCACAGCAAGCCGCTGCTTCTCATCCAGCGGGGAACCGTCCGCCCACGTGAGCGTCACCACTCGATGCCCTTCGTCTGCTTTGGGCGCTAATGTCCATTTCAATCCCCATATTCCACGGAAATACATACCCGAATACATTCCAGCGTCTTCATCCAAGATCTCGCGCAACTCTGCCGGGGTCAGTTGCGCCACTCCGATCGTGTTATCGTACGGCACCAGCTTCCAGAGATCGCCAATAGTGACAGGCCTGGGTGCCAGGACAGCTTTGGGATTCAGCAGCCCGTGTACGATTGCATCCACCTTCACGCCCCGTTCCCGCAGAGCCTCCGCAATCGCATCGAACAACAGGTTGTGGACCGGTGTCTCCGCTTGCGGCGCGCCGCGTACCCAAAACTCTCCCGTCGCTTCGCCAACCACAGTGTGCAACATCTGCGTAGCGCGAGCCAAATCAGTTTGCGCGGTTTTCATTACATCAGGATCGAGCGGCACATGCTCGTCCATTAATAATGTGGTCGACCGCCGCTCTGTAATCTGCTGCTTGTCGGTGTCGAACATCAAATCCACGCGGCCCAGCCATACGCCATGGTATCCCGCCTGTGTGTACAGGATGCCGCCAAACTTCAACTCCGGACAATTCCGGTGTGAATGAGCGCCGATGATCACGGAGA